>CAMCSE010000001.1 GCA_945877515.1 uncultured Clostridia bacterium
AAGATCTTTGAAAAGATCGGCGCGGCCGCGGAGGACCGTACCTGGGATAAGGCCAATGTCTGGGGTACCCTGTGCTCCGAGGCGCAGGTCAGCAAGGGTGAGAACCTGTTCCCCCGGGTGGATACCGAGAAGGCCCTGGAGCAGCTGAACGCCATGCAGGAGGCCCAGAAAAAAGCCGCCCTGCCCGCCATCGAGCTGGAGCCCTATGTGGAGGAGGAAGTGGACTTCGATACCTTCCTCAAATCCGACTACCGGGCCGTGAAGATCAAGAACTGTGAGCCGGTGAAAAAGAGCGACAAGCTGCTGAAGTTCACGCTGGACGACGGCAGCGGCACCGACCGTATCATCCTCTCCGGTATCCACCAGTACTATGAGCCGGAGCAGCTGATCGGCAAGACCGCCATCGCAATTCTGAACCTGCCGCCCCGCAAGATGATGGGCATTCCCAGCTGTGGTATGCTGATCTCCGCCGTCCACAAGGAGAAGGGCGAGGAGAAAGTGAATCTGATGCTCATTGACGACAGCGTTCCCGCCGGCGCGAAGCTGTGCTGAGACTACTTGTCCTGCCGCAGCGCGCTTCCCTGTTGTCCCTCGTTGCGGCAGACCGGTTTCCCGCCCCGTTCGGGGCTGAAAATCGGGCCGCTGCCTTGCGGCCGGTACGCTGTTTCCGCCACAGGCGGCGCTGTACCGCCCGCCCCGCCGGCGCCAAGCTCTGCTGAAAAAGAAACGAAACTGGACAATCACGCTCCTTTGGGGTACAATGACCCCAAAGGAGCGTGATCGCTATGTTGACATTATATGTGAAATATACCGCCAAGCCCGGCTGCCGGGAAAGCTATGTCCGCAGCATTGTGGAGGAGGGGATCCTCACCGCTATCCGGGCGGAGGAGGGCTGTTTGTGCTATGACTACTACTTCTCCGCGCAGGACGAGAACGTGGTGCTGCTGATCGAGCAGTGGGAGAGCGAGGCTCACCAGCGCGTCCATATGCAGCAGCCCCACATGACCCGCCTGCGGGAGCTGAAGGCCCGGTATATCGACAGTACCACTATGGGAAAGGCGGAGCTGCATGATGCTGTTTGACACCCATGCCCACTATGACGACGAGGCCTTTGACGCCGATCGTGACGCCGTGCTTGCCGCCTTTGACGGTCTGGTCATCGACCCCGGCTGCACGCTGGACTCCTCCCGGGCGGCTGTTGCGTTGGCGGCCCGGCATCCCCATGTGTACGCCGCCGTAGGCATCCACCCGGAGAACTGCGGCGACTTCGTACCGCAGCACATGGACGAACTGCGCCAATTGGCCTGCCAACCCAAGGTGGTGGCCATCGGCGAGATCGGACTGGACTACTACTGGGCGGAAAATCCACCGCGGGAGTTTCAGCAGCAGGTGTTCCGCGCCCAGCTGGAGCTGGCGCTGGAGTTGGATTTGCCGGTGATCATCCACGACCGTGAGGCCCACGGCGACACGTTGGCTATCGTCAGGGAGTTCCCTGCCCTGCGGGGTGTGTTCCACTGCTACTCCGGCAGCGCGGAGATGGCCCGTGAGCTGCTGGACAGGGGCTGGTATCTGGGCTTCGACGGCCCGGTGACCTATAAAAACGCCCGCAAGACGGTGGAGGTGGCGGAAATGGCGCCCCTTGACCGGATCCTTATCGAAACGGACTCCCCCTATCTGTCGCCTGTCCCCATGCGGGGCAAGCGCAACGACTCCCGCAACGTGGCCTATATCGCCGAGAAGCTGGCCCAGATCAAGAGCATGACCCCGGAGGAGATGGCCGATCTGACCATGGCCAACGGCAGAAAGCTGTTCGGCATCCAATAGCGCAAAAACGGACGCCTTTGCAGGCGTCCGTTTTTGATTCCTTACCGCAGCTCCTGCAGGTATTTATACAGTGTCGGCTGCGCAATGTGCAGCAGCTCGCACACAGTACCCACCGCACCACGGGCGCCGAAAATGCCCTTTTCGTTCAGCCGGGCAATCAGCCGCAGCTTGTCCTCCTTGCTCTCCAGATCCGAGGGCTTCAGCCGGGCGATCTCGCCCAGGATCATCTTCATCACCACGTCGTCCAGTGAGTCATTGTCCGGCTGCACCTGCTGCACCTCCGGCCGGTCGCCGATAAAGGCGCTGAGCATCTCCTGCAGATCCACATAGGCGCTGATGTCCTGATTCACACACAGCACATAGTCCAGCGCACCCTTCTCATCCCGAAAAAACAACGACGAGGAGCGCAGAGGCGTCCCCTTCCGGCTGAAGCTCTTATAGCCGGTGCAGAAGTCAGAGCCTTCCGCTGCCTGCTGCCGGGCGATCATCTCCATGGCGGACGGCTGCTCCTGCTGTCCCACAGCCCGCCCGGTAATTTCTCCCCCGGTGATCCAGAGGATCTTTCCCGTCCGGTCATGGAGCACCACCTCCGTCTGCGGCCCCATCAAATGGGAGATAAAGTCGCAGAATTTGATCAAAATTTTCTCCATTTCCATGACATGTTCTCTCCTTTCGGATAACTTTTTATCTAAATTTTACACGCCATTGACAAGGAAAGCAAGACGTGGTACACTCCAAATTGTAGAAAAATTTTATATGCATAGATATTTTTTACACAGAGGTGATCGTTTGGCCTGGGAAACATTGTGCCGGAAGCCCAATACCGTTTTTCTGGGAGAGGTCGGCTGCGGAAAATCAGAGCTGGCGGTGCATCTGGCGCTGGAACTGGCGGCACAGGGGCGTGAGGTCCATTTCTTCGACCTTGACCAGACCAAACCCCTGATGCGTTCCCGGGATGCGGAGACGCTGCTGACCGGGGCAGGCGTCACCGTCCATTTTGAGCGACAGTGCGCCGACGCGCCCACGCAGGTGGGCGGTCTTGTGCCGCTGCTGCTGGATGCGCGCAAGGCCGTCATTCTGGATGTGGGCGGCAACGACACCGGCGCCCGGCTCATCGGCGGCTACGCACATCTTTTGAAAGACGCCGACGTGTGGTTCGTGGTGAACCCCTACCGCCCGTGGTCGTCCACCACGGAGCATATTGACGGCACGCTGTCAGCGATTCTGCGGGCCTCCCGCCTGAAAATGCCCCGGTTCCTGCTCAACCCCAATCTGGGAGCAGATACCACGCCGGAGGAGTTTCTGGCAGGCGTGGCGCAGGGTCTTGCCATGCTGTCGCCCTACGTTACAGTGGAAGCCGCCGCCGTGCCGGCTGCGCTTTATGAACAGGTCCGCCACCAGGTGGCCCTGCCGCTGATCCCCATCACATCCCATATATCCGTTCCGGAAACGGAACTTGATTAAAGCAAGGAGGAAAACCAATGCCGCAAGTCACCATCCGCGCGGAGAGCTGCAAAAGCTGCGGCTACTGCGTGAAGTTCTGTCCCAAAGGCGTGCTGGCCGTGGGACACGAAGTGAACTCCAAGGGCTACCCCTATGTGGTGGCCGCCAAACCCGAGGACTGCATCGGCTGCGCCATCTGCGGCCGCATGTGTCCCGACGCTGCCATCGAAGTCTATAAGTAAGGAGGGAAGAACGTGGCAAGAGTATTCATGAAGGGCTGCGAGGCCATCGCCGAGGCGGCGGTACGCAGCGGCTGCCGGTTCTTCGCCGGCTATCCCATCACCCCGCAAAATGAGATCCCCGAATATCTGGCCCGGCGCCTGCCGGAGGTAGGCGGCAGCTTCGTACAGGGGGAAAGCGAGGTCGCCTCCATCAACATGGTCTACGGTGCCGCCCAGACCGGCACCCGCGCCATGACCAGCTCCAGTTCCTGCGGCATCAGCCTGATGAGCGAGGGCGTCAGCTTTATGGCCAGTGCCCGTATCCCCATGGTCTACGTCAACGTACAGCGGGGCGGCCCCGGTATCGGCGCCATTCAGCCCGCCCAGCAGGACTATGCGCAGGCCACCCGTGCCAGCGGCAACGGCGGCTTCCGCATGATGGTCTTTGCCCCCGCCACCGTGCAGGAGGCGGTGGACATGACTTATGCCGCCTTTGACTACGCCCAGCGTGACCGCAATCCCGTTCTCATTCTGGCCGACGGCGTGCTGGGTACCATCATGGAGCCGGTGACGCTGCCGGAGATGCGCTCTCAGGAGGAGGTGGCGCAGCTGAAAGCCCAGTGCCGCCCCTGGGCGCTGGTGGGCCATGACCCGGAAAAGGAGACCCGCTCCTTTATCGCGCCGGGTAACTGGGACACCAAAAAGCAGCAGCAAAAGTGCATTGACAACGCTGCCCTTTACGAAAGCTGGAAAGCCGACGTACAGGTGGAGGAGCTGTATCTGGACGATGCCGAGGTGGTCATCACCGCTTATGGCGTGTCCGGCCGCATCGCCCGCAGCGCCGTGCAGAATCTGCGCCGTGAGGGCTTGAAGGTGGGCCTGATCCGTCCTAAGACGGTTTCGCCCTTCCCCTACGAGAGCTATGAAAAACTGGATTTTAACCGCGTAAAGGCGATCCTGGATGTGGAGATGTCCATCCCCGCCCAGATGGTAACCGATGTGGAGCTGGCAGTAAAGGGCCGCTGCGCCATTGAGACCTGTCTCCATTCCGGCGGCGAGATCATGGGCCGCGCCGAGATCATGGACGCCGCGCGGAAGCTGTGCCGATAAGGAGGGAGCCATATGGAAAAAGTATATGCCAGAACAAAAACCTTCCAGAAAGAGATGGTCTCCGGCTTTTGCCCGGGCTGCATGCACGGCACCGTCTTCAAGCTGATCGGTGAGGTCATGGAGGAGCTGGGCATCGTTGACAAAACCACCTGCGTACTGGGTGTGGGCTGCTGCGGTCTCGCCATGGAATACATCACCTACGATAATACCACCAGTCCCCACGGCCGGGCTTGTGCCGTGGCCACCGGCATTAAGCGCTCCACGCCCGATGCTGTCGTCTACACCTATCAGGGTGACGGCGATCTGGCCTCCATCGGTCTGGCCGAGACCATGTCCGCCGCCAACCGGGGCGAGAATATCACCGTGATCTTCGTCAACAACGGCATCTACGGCATGACCGGCGGCCAGATGGCCCCCACCACGCTTGTGGGTATGAAGGCCACCACCGCCCCCCAGGGCCGTGACCCCAAGGAGCATGGCTACCCCATGCATATGTGCGAGATCCTCAACCAGCTGACGGCCCCCTACTATCTGGAGCGCACCAGCTGCAACAACCCCGCCAACGTCAACAAAACCAAGGCCGCCATTAAGAAAGCATTCCAGAATCAACTGGACGGCAAGGGCTTTTCCATGGTGGAGATCGTCACCAGCTGCCCCACCAACTGGGGTCTCGATACCATCGAGGCTCTGGATTTTCTGGAGAACAATATGCTCAAGGAGTTCCCTCTGGGCGTGGTGCGTGACAAGAGCAAGGAGGGTGCGTAAATGGAACGGAATCTTATGGTAGCCGGTTTCGGCGGTCAGGGCGTCATGACGCTGGGCAAGTTCCTGGCGGAAGCCACCTGTGACAGTACCGATATGAATGTCACCTTCTTCCCCTCCTACGGCGCGGAGCAGCGGGGCGGTACCGCCAACTGCTATGTGGTTATCTCCGACGAGGACATCGGCGCGCCTCTGGGTGACAGCATGGACGATCTCATCGTCATGAACGACCCCAGCCTCAATAAATTCCTGTATAAGCTGGTGTCCGGCGGTACGCTGTTCATCAACAGCTCCATCGTCAAGAGTGAGATCACCCGTGACGATATCCAAGTGGTAAAGGTCCCCGTCACGGAGATGGCGCTGGAAATGGGCAATCCCAAGGTGCTGAACATCATCATGCTGGGCGCCTATGTGGGCTATACGCAGGTGGTGCCTGAGAATGTGGTGTGGGACACCATCCAGCACAAGCTGGGCAAAAAGCCCAAGCTGCTGCCCCTGAACAAGCAGGCCTTTGAAGCGGGCCTGAAAATCGGAAAAGAGGCACAAAACCGGCAATAATTTTCCCCAGAGTAAACAGAGCCTCGTGGATGTTTCCCGCGAGGCTCTTGTATTTCATTGAATGATTTGGTAAACTGAATAAAGAGAGTGAACATCCCATATTTGATACATAACTGGAGGGCTTCCCTATGAAACATCTCAACCGCTGGGTCTACGCCATCGTGGGCGTGATCGTGCTGCTGTTTGCCGGTCTCGTGTACGCGTGGAGCGTACTGAGTACCCCCATCGCCGCTGAGTTCGCGGATTGGAGCAAGGCGCAGCTCAGCATGACTTTCACCATCGTGATGATCATGTTCTGCATCGGCTCACTGCTGTGCGGCCTGCTCAGCGGCAAGCTCAGCGCCAAAATGTCTGTCCGCATCGGCGCGGTGCTGTTTCTGCTGGGCTTCTTTCTGGCCAGCCGCACCCAGTCGCTGGCCATGCTGTATATCGGCTTCGGCGTGCTGTGCGGTCTCAGCTCCGGCCTTTGCTACAACGCCGTCATGAGTACCATGGTCCGCTGGTTCCCTGACCGTCCGGGCCTGATCTCCGGCGTACTGCTGATGGGCTTCGGCGGCGGCAGCTTTATCATCGGCAAACTCTATCAGGCGTGGACGCCCGCAGAAATCGGGGGCTGGCGCGCCAGCTTCCTGGTGATGGGCATTATCATTTTTGTGGTGCTGGCCATCTGCTCGTTCTTCTTCTTGGCGCCCGGCGCCGATTTCGTAGCGCCTGCCGCCAAAAACAGCAAGGCTGCCGTCAAGATCGCAGGCAAGGAGTATAAACCTCTGGAAATGGTGAAAAAGCCTTCCTTCTGGCTGTACTACGTCTGGGCCATCGCCCTGAGCGCCGCAGGTCTGGCCCTGATCTCTCAGGCCAGCGGTGTGGTATGGGAGGCCAGCGCCAGCCAGACAGCCGGCGCAGTGGCCACCATCGTGGGCCTGATCTCCATTTGCAACGCCCTGGGTCGCGTGCTGTTCGGCGGCATGTACGACAAGTACGGCCGCAGCCTGTCCATGCAGCTGGTGAATATTCTGTTCATCATTACCTCCGGCGTGCTGATCCTGGCGCTGGCCGCCAAGAGCGTCGTGGTGGTCATTATCGGCTTTATTCTGGGCGGTCTTGCCTATTCCGGTATCACGCCCACCAACTCCGCCTTCTGCCGCGCTTACTTCGGCCCCGCCAACTATCCCGTCAATTTCTCCCTCATCAACAGCAATCTGATTTTCGCCAGCTTCGGCAGCACCGTTTCCGGCGCCCTGTTTGACGCCAGCGGTTCCTATAATGTCACCTTCTTCCTGATTATCGGTCTGGCCGTGGTAGGCATCCTCTGCTCACTGGCCATTTCCGCTCTGGACAAAAAGGAAAATTAATATTGCCTGAAACTATGGGGCCATGCGCAAAACAGCGCATGGCCCCACTTTTTTACGCTTACCCTCTTTACAAGCCGTATAACAACATGTATAATTTACCCATTGTATTCAAAAAGAGAGAGAAGAAATAGGGTGAAAGAGCATCATGGCAACTGATTTTTCCCGCACGCTGTCCCTGCTGCGGCAGGAGGCAGGCATTTCCCAGCGGAAGGCGGCCGCCGCGCTGGGCATTTCACAGGCGCTGCTGAGCCACTATGAAAACGGCATCCGTGAACCGGGTCTTGCCTTTGTGGCAAAGGCCTGCGATTTTTACCATGTGTCAGCGGATTTCCTGCTGGGGCGCACCAACAGCCGGGACGGCAGCATCATCGAGGCGGCGGAGCTGTACGATGCCAGTGATGAGAAAGGCTCGCTGAAAGGCAGCATTCTGGCCACGCTGCAAAAAAAGCTGGTGGTCAACACCACCGGCGTGCTGTTTGACCTGCTGGGCAAATGCGGCGACCGGACAGCCATCACAGCTGCCGGCGACTATCTCAGCACGGCACTGTATACGCTGCTGCGTCACCTCTACCGCCGCGGCGGCGGCAACGAGGACTTTTTTGCCACCGATCCCGTGGACTTTGACGCCGGCACGGTGGACGCCGCCATGCTGCGCAGCCGCGCGGCCTATCTGCGGGCGCTGTCATCGGCGGAGCGGCTGCCGGAGCTGAGCTCCGACGATCTGACCGCCGCCCCCGGTACCGGCCAAAGCACGGCACAGGTGGTCCACAATGTGGACGAACTGGCCGCCGGACAGTAAGACCCAAGGAGGTTATTTCATATGTTTGACCAATCCCATATCCGCAATTTCTCCATCATCGCCCACATCGACCACGGCAAGTCCACGCTGGCGGACCGCCTGCTGGAAAAGTGCAACGCCGTACCGGAGCGTGAGATGGAGAACCAGCTGCTGGACAACATGGATCTGGAGCGGGAGCGGGGCATCACCATCAAGTCCCGTGCCGTGCAGATCTTCTATAAGGCTCAGAACGGCGAGACCTACGCCCTGAACCTCATCGACACACCGGGCCATGTGGACTTCAATTACGAGGTGTCCCGCTCGCTGGCCGCCTGCGAGGGTGCGCTGCTGGTGGTGGACGCCACCCAGGGCGTGGAGGCCCAGACGCTGGCCAACACCTATCTGGCCATGGATCACGATCTGGAGATCCTGCCGGTCTTCAACAAGATCGACCTGCCTGCCGCCGACCCCATGAAGGCCAAGCAGGAGGTGGAAGACATCATCGGCCTGCCGGCGCTGGAGGCCCCGGAGATCTCCGCCAAGCTGGGCATCAATATTGACGCCGTGCTGGAGGATATCGTGCAGAACGTCCCGGCCCCCAAGGGTGACCCCAAGGCTCCCCTGCGGGCGCTGGTGTTCGACAGCCAGTATGACCCCTATGTGGGGGTGGTGGTGCTGTTCCGCATCATGGAGGGCACCATCCGCAAGGGCCAGACCATCCGCATGATGGCCAGCGGCGCGGAATACACCATTCTGGAATGCGGCTATCTGAAGCCTCTGGGCAACGAGCCTACGGACTGTTTGCAGGCCGGCGAGGTGGGCTATTTTACCGCCAGCATCAAAAACGTGAAGGATACCCGGGTGGGCGACACCATCACCGACGCCGCAGCGCCCACGGATGAGCCGCTGCCCGGCTATCGCCCCGCCCAGTCCATGGTCTACTGCGGCATCTACACCGAGGACGGCAGCAAATACCCCGATCTTCGTGACGCATTGGAAAAGCTGCAGCTGAACGACGCCTCCCTGACCTTTGAGCCGGAATCCTCCGTGGCGCTGGGCTTTGGCTTCCGCTGTGGCTTTTTGGGGATGCTCCACATGGAGATCATTCAGGAGCGGCTGGAGCGGGAATTCAATCTGGATCTGGTCACCACCCTGCCCAGCGTCATTTACCACGTCTACAAGACGGACGGCACCATGGTCAAGGTGGACAATCCCCATAACTATCCTGACCCCGGCAGCATCGAACACGCCGAGGAGCCCTACGTCAAGGTGTCCATCATCACGCCCCAGGATTTCGTGGGCAATATTATGCCCATGTGTCAGGACCGCCGCGGCGAGTTCAAGGACATGCAGTATCTGGATACCCACCTGGTGGAGCTGCACTATCAGATGCCCCTCAATGAGATCATCTACGACTTCTTCGATACGCTGAAAGCCAACACCAAGGGCTACGCCAGTCTGGACTATGAGCTGTCCGGCTACCGCACCAGCGATCTGGTGAAGGTGGACCTGCTGCTCAACGGCGACGGCGTGGACGCCTTGAGCTTTATTGCCCACCGGGATAAGGCGTATCCCCGTGCCCGCCGCCTGTGTGAAAAGCTGAAGGAAAATATCCCCCGCCAGTTGTTTGAGGTGCCCATTCAGGCGGCTATCGGCGGCCGCATCATCGCCCGTGAGACGGTGAAGGCCATGCGCAAGGACGTGCTGGCCAAGTGCTACGGCGGTGATATCACCCGCAAAAAGAAGCTGCTGGAGAAGCAGAAAGAGGGCAAGAAGAAGATGCGGAATCTGGGCACGGTGCAGGTGCCCACCGAGGCCTTTATGGCCGTTCTCAAGCTGGACAGCGATTGATCAAAACGCGGTATTTTGTCCTGAAGTCTCTCCGCATAAGGCAACCAATATTCAGCAGCCAAAAGGGCTTGCTGCCTGCGATTTTCACAGGCAGCAAGCCCTTTATCGCCAGTGCCAGAATCATCACATCCGCGCTTTCCGTATGCGTCACGCTGTGTGGAACGCTTTCTTGCAAACGCGGCAAATCCCTGCGCCAAGGCGGTATCCTTTATCTTCCGAATTGCCGTATGCCTGATATCCTGCCGCGGAAATGCTCATAATAGAGACGGTCTGAGAAATCGATGGAACCGCAATTCAGGACGCTTCCGGCAAAGGAAGTTTATTTGTGCCGGATTGACAAGCCGCCTATGTACTGCTATAATCGAAACAAAGTTGAAATCTGCCAGACCGCGCAGTGCGGAGAAGGGCTTTGAAATGATTTCTCTTTTCCGGATGGGAAAGGGATATCTGCGCCCCTTTGCCTGCAGCGTCTGGCTTTATTATTGTAAGGAGTTCTCCTATGAAACAAGTTATATCTCTGCTGCTGGCGACTTGCTGCCTGCTGCTGGCCGCCTGCGGAAACAGCGTCTCTCCCTCTGCATCCCAGAATGTACCGGCGGAAACCTCCGTTACCTTCACGGATGACCTGAACCGGCAGGTGACGGTGGACCGTCCTCAACGGGTAGCCTGTCTCATCAGCAGCTTTTCCGATATCTGGTGTTTGGCCGGCGGCGCCGACACCATCGTTGCCGCCACCGACGCCACCTGGCGCTACTTTGATTTACCGCTGCGGGACGACGTGGTCAATCTGGGCAACACGAAAGAATTGGATGTGGAGCGTCTGCTGGCCTGTGAGCCCGATCTCATTCTGGCCAGCGGAGGAACCGACCGGAACGTGGCGCTGGAGGCCTCTTTTTCCGCCATGGGGCTGAACGCTGCCTACTTCTCTGTCGACACCTTTGAGGATTACCTGCGCATGCTCAAAATCTGTACGGAGATCACCGGGAAAACAGAGAACTACGACCTCTACGGCACACAGGTGGCCCGGCAGGTGGAAGCCGCACTGGCGCGGCAGGATGGTTCCGCCCCCAGCGTTCTCTATATCCGGGCCACCGGCAGCAGCTGCAAGGTGAAAAACAGCGAGGGCAGCGTTCTGGGGGAAATGCTCAAAGACCTGGGCTGCATCAACATTGCGGACCGAAACGGAAGCCTTCTGGAGCAGCTGAGCATCGAAGCCATCCTTCAGGCGGACCCGGACTATATTTTCGTGGTACTCCAAAGCGCAGACCCGGCCGATGCCCAGGCGATCCTGCAAACCACGCTGCTGGACAATCCCGCCTGGGCCTCTCTGACAGCGGTACAGGAAGGCCGCTATCATGTCATGGATCCGAATCTCTATAATCTCAAGCCAAACGCGCAATGGGGGAAAGCATATGAACAACTGGCAGACATCCTCTATCCGGCGGCCTAAATGCCTTTTATGGGCTGCCCTGCTGCTCCTGACGATACTTGCCGCCGCAGGGAGCCTGTGGCTGGGTTCTGTGGCAATTTCTCCTGCGGAGGTGTTCTCCGCCCTTTTGGGTCAGGGAGGCAATTCCACCGCCGCAAAAATCGTGCTGTTCAGCCGGCTGCCCCGCACCCTTGCCGCACTGCTTTCCGGCGCGGCACTGGCGGTCTCCGGTGCCGTGATCCAGACCGTACTCAACAACCCACTGGCCTCTCCGGGCATCATCGGCGTCAACTCCGGCGCCGGCCTTGCCGTGGCGCTTCTGTGCGCCGCAGCCCCGGCGGCACAGCGGTTCAGCGCCGTCGCAGCATTCATCGGGGCCCTTTTGAGCGTTTTGCTGGTTTTGGGTCTTTCAGAGCGCACCGGCGCCTCGCGGATCACGCTGGTGCTGGCAGGAGTGGCCATCTCCAACCTGTTCAGCGCCGGCATCGACACTGTGGTCACCTTTGTCCCGGACGCGCTCAGCGGCGTCAGCGACTTCCGGATCGGCGGTTTTCACGGCGTCACCATGGCGCGGCTCACCCTGCCGGCTGTGCTGATCGCCGTAAGCCTGCTGGCGGTATGTTCCCTCTCCCAGCAGCTTGATGTTCTGGCATTAGGCAGTGACACGGCCAGAAGTCTGGGTCTGCCGGTGGGATCGGTACGGTTTTTGCTGTTGGTACTGGCGGCGGCGCTGTCCGGCGCGGCGGTGAGCTTCTCCGGACTTCTGGGCTTTGTGGGGCTCATTGTTCCCCACGCCATGCGGCGTCTGGTGGGAGCGGACAGCTTTCCGCTGCTGGCGGCTTCCGCATTGGGCGGCGCCTGCTTTGTGACAATATGCGACCTTCTGGCCCGGGTGCTGTTTGCGCCTTTTGAACTGCCGGTAGGCGTTGTTCTTGCGTTCGCGGGAGTGCCCTTCTTCCTGTGGCTTCTCTTCCGCCAGAGAGGAGGCCGCACATGATCCAGTTGCGATCCCTTACCGCCGGGTACAACGGGAAGTCCGTCGTAGAAAACGTAACGCTGGAATTCCGGCCGGGACAGGTTCTGGCGCTGCTGGGCCCCAACGGCAGCGGCAAATCCACGCTGCTGAAAGCGGCCCTTGGCCTGATCCCCGTCATGGGCGGGCAGGTGCTCTATGACGGTGCAGATATGACCTCGCTCAGCCACCGGCAGATTGCCCAGAAGGCTGCCTTTCTCACCCAGAACCGGCCCCTGTCCTCCATTCTCGGACTGCGCATGGTCCTCCACGGTCGGTTCCCTTACCTGTCCTATCCCCGGCGATACAGCAAGACAGATTATGCTATTGCCCGACAAGCTATGGACGCCACCGGCACCCGTCCATATGAGAATACCAATATCAGCAAGCTGAGCGGCGGCCAGCGGCAGGGCATCTATCTGGCCATGGCGCTGGCGCAGAAAACGGAAACCATCCTGATGGATGAACCCACCACATACTTGGACATCCGGCGGCAGCTGGAGTTTGTGCAGACAGCGCGGACGCTGGCCCGCGAGGGCAAGGCAGTGGTGCTGGTGCTCCACGATATCCCCATGGCCCTGCGCAGCGCCGACCGGATCGCTGTTCTGCGCGGCGGGAAGCTGCTGTGCTGCGATACACCTGAAGCGGTATACGCCGGCGGCACACTGGACGAGGTCTTCGGCGTGTCTGTGCACCGGATGGATACCCCTCACGGCCCTCAATACTACTGCGTTGCGAAGGAGGCGTTTTGAGATGCCCCATTTTCCCATGTTTGTCGATCTCAGCGGCCGCCCTGTGCTGATCGTAGGCGGCGGCAGTGTGGCGCTGCGAAAACTGCGCAAACTGGCGCCCTATGGTCCCAAATGCGTAGTGGTGGCGCCGGAGGTAGCCGAGGAAATACGGTCTATGGACGGCGTACAGGTATGCCGCCGGCCCTTTTCCCCCGATGATCTGGAACCACGGCCTGTGCTGGTCATCGCCGCCACGGATGACCCGGCAGTAAACCGGCAGGTCTCCTCACTTTGCCGGCAGCAGAATATTCCCGTGAATGTGGCGGACGATCTGGCCCTCTGCACATTCCTGTTTCCGGCACTGGTACAGCAGGGCAGCTTTTCCGCCGGCATCTCCACCGGCGGCGCCAGTCCCGTAGCTGCCGCATATTTCAAAGAGCGGTTGGAGGATATTTTGCCGGAACGGTTGGAAGACCTTCTGGGTTGGCTGGAGCGCTTACGCCCCTTCCTGAAGGCCGCCATTCCCGACCAGACCCGCCGGGCAGGCGCCTTCCACCGGCTGTTTGACGCCTGTATGGAGAAGGGCGCGCCGCTGACAGAGGCGGAGACAGCCCGGTGCATCAACCATGAGCCTCCTCTTGGCAGCGTGACGCTGGTGGGTGCCGGATGCGGAAAAGCGGACCTCATCACGGTCCGGGGCTTGCGGATGCTGCAGCAGTGTCAGGCGGTCGTGTATGATGACCTCATCGACCCGGCCCTGTTGTCCGCCGCACCGGAGCGGGCCCTCAGGATATACATGGGGAAACGATCCGGTCATCACTCCGCTTCTCAAGAGGAGATCAACCGCAAGCTCATTGCGCTGGCGCAGTCCGGCCTGCACGTGGTGCGCCTGAAGGGCGGCGACCCCTACCTGTTCGGCAGAGGCGGGGAGGAAATGCTGGCGCTACAGGCGGCGGGCATTCCCTATGCCGAAATTCCCGGGATCCCTTCCGCCATCGGCATTCCGGCAGAGGCGGGAATCCCTGTGACCCATCGGGGCGTCAGCCGGGGCGTGCACATCATCACCGCTCATGCCGCCGGCACCGCCGACGGGTTGCCGGAGGATTTTGACGCGATAGCCAAGCTGGACGATACGCTGATATTCCTCATGGGGCTGCGGCAGCTGTCCCGGATCGTCCAGCGGCTTCTGGCGGCGGGAAAAAGCCCGGATACGCCTGCGGCAGTACTCTCGGGCGGCAATTCTCCCCATCCGGTGGCGGTTCGCTCTGCACTGAAGGATATCGAAGCAGCCGCAGCAGCCGCCGGCGCCGTTTCGCCCGCCATCATTCTGGTGGGCAAGGCGGCTGCCATGGATCTCCATGCCAAGCCCCTGTCCGGCGTCTGTGTGGGCATCACCGGCACGGAGGAAATCGCCGGGAAGCAGCGTTTTCTGCTGGAGCAGTTGGGGGCAAAGGCCATGCGCTTGGCCGTCTCCCGTGTCCGGGATCTGCCCATGTCTCCCGTATGGGAAACCACACGTCCTCACTGGCTGGTCTTTACCAGCGGCAACGGCGTAAAGCGGTTCTTCCGCCAGCTTGCACAGCAGGGGAAACCGCTCGGCTCCTGCGCCAACCGGAGATTTGCCGTGATCGGCGCCGCTACCCAAAAGGTATTGGAAGGCTTCGGAATCCGGGCGAATCTCTGCCCGGAGACGTTCACCAGCGAGGCACTGGCGCTGGCTCTGGCAGAAAAGGCGCGGCCGGAGGAGGAAATCCTCCTGCTGCGCTCCGTCTCCGGCACCCCGGTGCTGCGGGAGCTTCTGGAGCAGCGGGGTTTTACCGTCAGAGATGTTGCCGCTTATGCTTTAGAGCCGGAGGACAAGGCCCCGCTCCCCGCCCATCTGGACTATCTGACCTTCTCCAGTGCCGGCGGTGTCGAACTGTTTTTTCACCAATACGGCAGTCTCCCCCAAGGCGTACAGTGCGTGTGCATCGGGGAGGTTACCGCCCGGGCGCTGGAGCAGCACACGTCGGCGTCTTACCTTCTGGCAGAGGAGACCTCCGCAGCCGGCATCATAAACACCATCTTGAACCAGCAGCGCAAAAAGGCGCAGTAATGTTCGGCGTCTCCCCAGCCGGATACACATGCCGGCTCACCTGAAAAAGGAACCTCCGGCAGGAATCTGTGATATCAGATTCCTGCCGGGGGATTTTGTGTCATTCAATACGGTACGTTACCGGAGCCCTCGCGACGGCTCAGCAGCTGGCACCGCCCACCACATTCAGGCCAAGGATCTCCGCTTTCCGCTTCAGCAGCTCGTCGCCCAGCAGCTGGGCTTCGGCATTTTTAAAGCCGATCCGCGCAATGGTATCAGCGAAACGCTCGCCGGACTTGCCCTGATCACGGAACAGGAGAATGGCCTTCTCCACCACGTCCAACACCTCTGCCTTATCGATGAACAGCTTGCTCAGCATCTGGCCGTGAGCCACCCGTTTACCCCAGCGGCCGCCCACATACACCTTCCAGCCATAGGCGCCCTCGTCATTGCAGTGGAACGGGCACTTGCCAACGCAGCGGCCGCAATTGTTGCACAGAGTGGGATCGATGACCAGACGGCCATCTTCCAGCTTCGCCGCATGGACGGGGCAGGCGGTCTCGATCTGGCACTTTTTGCAGCCCTTGCACCGGGACTGGTCATAGCCCGGGACCCGGGCGCCCACGATGCCCAGATCGTTCAGATCCGGCTTGACGCAGTTATTGGGACAGCCGCCCACCGCGATCTTGAACTTGTGGGGCAGAGAAACGTCCGCGTAACCCTTGAAGAACCGGTCATGGATCTCATTGCTCAGTGCGTAAGTGTCATACAGGCCATACTGGCAGGTGGTTCCCTTGCAGGAAACCACCGGGCGTACCTTGCTGCCGGTGCCGCCGGTCTCCAAACCCGCTTTTCCCACATAGGCACGGAAAGCGTCGATGTCGTTGTAATCGATGCCGGAGATCTCCACGGTCAGGCGGGTGGTGAACATCATGTGGCCGTCGCCGTACCGCTTGGCCGCTTCGGCGATCGTCTGACACTCCTCATTGGTGATACGGCCGTTACGGGTAATGATGCGGCCGTTGAATTTGTTGGTGCCCTTGTGGTGGAGGAATCCCATGGCCTTGACACGCTTGATGTCCTCGGGGCGCAGGGTGCAGCCTGCGCCGGTGGAACCGGCAGTCCGGTTGTCCAGCTTGTCAATAAATTCCTCCAGCGCCTCGGCGGTCAGCTCCACGGCGGTGCGGCAGCGGCTGGCTTCGGTCTTATACCGGGCAGCCAGAGTGGAGCAGTCCGTGGCGCCGCAGGCCAGTTTCAGCGAAAAGGCCTCCACAAACCCGGCGCACAGTTCCTTCAGATCCTCTCGCTGACTGTACTTCTTGCTCAGCACACCGATAGCGCCTGCCAGTCCGCCGCAAGTGCTCCCGCAGCCCATGCCGGTGCGGAACCCGGCAAAAAGGGCGGCATCCGCCTCAGTCAGTCCCAGGTCGTACACCTCATTGGCGGCCAGCAGGATGGCCTCAGCGCACCCCTTGTCCAGAACAGCGTAGTAGTAGCCCGCTCTCTCTTTCAGCGACATAGCAAGATCCTCCATTTCGTTACCGGAAAATTTTGAACATATTGTATACGCTGATCCCCATGATCAGCACCATGGCGCCCTCCAAACAGAATGTTGCCTGCCGCTCATCGATCCTGCGATGGATCCGCCGTCCCACCTCACTGGCCGCCACGGTCATCACGATCATGCCCGCCAAAAGGACAGGGTCGATCGGCGCGGCTCCTTTGGTGAACGCCGTTTGAAGCGTGCTTGCCAGCTGGCTGAACAGCACGATCAGCAGGCTGTTTTGTGTCGCTCGTTTCGTGGGCATGGAGAAGAAATAGCACAGCACTGCCACATTGAACGGCCCGCCGCCAATCCCCAGGAAAGCCCCCAGAAGGCCGAGAAACAATCCGATCACAAAGGCTGCCATAGGTGAGCGCACATGCTTTGGAGGGAACCTGTCCTTTTTTATGGTATAGAGCAGCGTTGCAAAGGTCGCGAAAAACAGCAGACACGCCTGCACGCCGCCCGCCGTATTTTGATCGGCAAACTGCGCGGCAACCAAATGAAACAGCTGCTTTCCGGCCAAGCCTCCCAATGCTGCGCCCAACGCCAAAAACGGCGTACTGTGCAGATCCAGTGCGGATTCCTTTTTGAGCGCCGTTTTTCCCACGCTCCAGCAGGACATGGCGATCACCGTGCAGCCGGAGAGGAAATTGACCGCCGCAACCGGCATCACACCGGTGGCATCCAATACCGGCTTGATAATAATGCCGCCGCCCATGCCGCAGATCGTGCCAAGGATGCAGGCAGCGAAAGCCACTGCGCAGCAGACCAGGTATATCATTTGTTCTCTTCTCCTTATTACAATCTGCCAGGACAAGGGAACCGGAGGGCAGCTCCGCCTTCATTCCTGCTCGTTTTATGAGCTCAGTATAATCATGTTTGTATCATATGTCAATTATATAAATATGGCAGTGCCGCACAATCGAGCCAGCCTATGACAGCCGTAAATACCTGTTTTGAAATTTTGCCGCTGCTATAGATGCCAGTCGCCTTTCTAATAGTATCACTAACAAAAGATATAACATTCTATAGCTTTACTTTTCTTGTTAATTGTTCTACTATATAATCACAAAAGGAAAGCAAAGGAAAAACCCCTAACAAAATACAATTAAGGAGGAATCTACCATGAAAAACAACATCTACACTTACATCTCTCTCGCCGTGGTTTCCCTCATGCTGGTGGTGGCGTCCGCCTTTCTGATGACCGCCGCCGACGCGCCCATCCGTGCAGCAGGCGGATACCTGCCCCTGATCTTCGGCGCCGTGTTCACCTGGGCTGCCGCCAAAGCGCTCCTGATGGAGCGCCGCCGCGAGCAGGACCGCAACAAGACCCACCGTGTTGATTTCAGCCGGAAGGCCCACAGCGCCGCGTAAGTCTTTCCGCACATCAAAATGGCAGGCAGCCGACGGCTGCCTGCCATTTTTCAGTTACCCGTGTGGGACAGGCTCTCCTGTTCTGTTGTATGGGCGCTGCAGCTTAGTTCCCGATACACTTTTCCAATTATGACCACCACAATCATAAAGGTGAGGATATCTGCCGCGGGGAACGAGAACAGAATCCCGTTCAGTCCCATAAAAATCGGCAGAATGATGGGCAGGGACACACCGAAGATGATCTCACGAGTCATCGAAATAATCGTGGAGAGAACGGCCCTGCCCAGTGCCTGCAAATAGATGAACGTACCCTTGTTGATCATGGCAAGCGGCATCATGCAAAGATAAATCCGGAAGCTTTTGACGGCGAACTCCGTGTAATAGGTACTCTCGTTGTCGGCACCGAAAATCCCGATCAACTGATATGGTAAGAGTTCGACGATCAGCAATGCGATGATACCGGTCGCGGCTTCGGCAGCCAGCAGATAGGTAAACAGCTGCTTGGCCCGGTCCTTCCGTTCTGCGCCGATGTTATACCCTGCAATGGGAATGCAGCCGGCAGCAAAACCGATGGCGATTGAGATGGCGATTTGAAAGAACTTCATGACGATGCCGAGAACAGCAAGGGGGATCTGGGCATATTCCGCCTGACCGAAAATTTCGTCCATCGCGCCGTACTTTGTGCACATATTCTGCACGGCGGCCATGGAGATCACAAGTGAGATCTGCGCCAGAAAGCTGGTCACGCCCAGGGAAAGGAATTTCTTCATCAGGCTGCCGAAAAAGCCGAAACTGCTCCTGCCCAGCGTGACGGACTTCATCCGGCAAATGTAGCGCATCCTTTAGATGTAGATCAAGTTCGCATCCGAGATACAATTCTTACCCACAAACGAATCCCATCCGTTATAGACGTGTTGTTTATAAACAAGAGTTGTGAAACAAGCATCACAATAGGTGATGTAGACGACCCAACCAGCCATATTGATTTCATGATTATTCATAGTTCCGACCCAGATACGCAGATACAAGTCAGGGGAAGGTATAGGAACGATTTGGATCAGTTGTATCTCTATGACTCCAGCGCAGAAGATGAAATCATGATTCCAGCGCATTGGTTAGGCAAGAAATTGCGTAAGAGCGACATCAATGAGCTTATAAGTGAATTGGAAATACGAGATGCAAAGCGGTCTCTTGTAAAAACTCCAACATTTCTTCAAATGGTTAAAAAAAGTGGGTATACCGTTACTTCAAAGGTCGTACAAGGCACGCGCTACAGAGTGATTTCGGAATAAATGGTGCAGAAATGGGGGCAATCTATATTTATAATATGCCCTTGAAAATGCACCTCAACATATAGGAAAGCATCCATGCAAATTAAAAAGTGATTTCTTCCGAACGGATATTGTACGCAACAGCGTACCATATCTGTGAGGAACGGACGAGTAATTTCTTTTCATTCTTGCGTTCGCAATGCGAAGCGCGAGAATTAACAAGGAATTACGCAGTCCGAGCGTTAGCCCCCAATGAGATGGGGGCGTACAAGACGGGGTTAGACAGGGCAAGGTATCATATTGAGTAACAAGCCACGGGGACGTTATATCCTCGTGGCTATTATTGATCAATTCGACAGAACCTGCTCAGGTGCCGTCAAGAGTTATGCGCAAATTCGCAAAAGTATGGGATACCAAGTATGGTAGCAGCGAGGGCCAGATTGTCAAGAAGGTTGTCTATATTGTCGCTCTATCCCGTATTTCATTCAACAGCTAGAACTTTCCATGTGGCTCCTGTTTTCACAACAAAGACATCGAGCGTTGTTCGCTCTAATTCATCCTCTCCCTTTATCTTGCACTTTACTGTAACGATTTTTGCTGCAGAAATTGTGTCACTGTCAAAAGCGTTCATCCTTTCTAAGGTATCTATCCATTCCCATTCTTCGTCTAGTAGCTTGTTCATCGAGATATTTTTCACTCTTATTGCTTCTGCCGTAATTTGATACTCACCATAAGCATCCTCAAGTTCTTCTTGCAGATATATATTTGTTTCCTTGTAATAATCTCTCCAGGAGTGGATATCCGCATCATACTCGTCGCTAGCTTTTTCAAAAAAACTCTCCTCGTCTATGCAAGGATGGGTAGCACCATTCTTGGATAGCCATGTATCATCACGCAGCGAAAAGTGACCGTACGCTTTCGGAGTAGACTGGATCGTAATGGTGGGTCTTGAAAGTGCATTTTCAAAATAGGATGCATTCAGCAGATCAAATATCTTGTTAAGATATCCTGCTACCCGGTTATAACTGGTAAGCTCTTTCATGTCTTTTCTCCTTGATTTAGAGGAGCGGACACGATATAATAACCATGCCCGCTCCTTGTTGAGTTGATGGGAAGCTCTTTGCCTGTGGCTTTGGTCGGCATTCAGGCAAGGGGCTTTTCTCATGAAATGGAAAATCTTCTGCTGGAGATTTGTTTGGTGTACGCCTTGTACACATCGGGCATGATGAGATCAAGGTAAGAGTTCACAAGGGGGAAAAGGATGAGATCAAGGCGTTTGCAGCATCCAGGGGCTTGAGCCTCAATGAGTTCATTACAACAGCTATACTTGAAGCGATGAACCGTGCGGGCACTTAAAACCGAAAGAATTCTTGAAGCACCGGAGAACAACTACACCTTAGACAGCGGCGTTTTATGTGCAGCGGATTTTGGTGCTCTGCAGAAACGAATGCGTTTCGTCATTATGGGCATCAAAAAAAGTATTGCAGCCAAGAATCCCTGCTTTCGTTGCCTGAAAGCAGGGGTTCTTTGACAGACTGACCCCCGGCTTTGCCGGGGGATATTTATTCTTTTTGCAGTATGTCATGTGTATCGTACATCCGTCACGGCAACGTACATTTGACTTTCGAGCATCTGGGACGATACCCGTCCGTTTTTGCTGGACTGTTCAATCAGTCCGGTGCTTTTTTATAGTGATTTCCTGCAATTTTTCATACCGTGATGGCCTTTAGCCGCTCGATGAACTCCATGGCGATCTCCGGCAGCACGCGAGAGGGATTGCTGATATAACCGATCTCGATCTGCCCCAGATCTGTAATAGGAATGCACACCAGCTCCCGGCGCTGATCCTCTCGGGTCAGATATCCGGAGCCGGTCACATACGCCCTGCTCTGGGCGAGCAGTGAATAAGCCATGGCCCGGTCTGACACGGAAATGATCTGCTGCCGCGGATCCCACTGACGATGCGTGGTGGTAAAGCGGGGGGATGATGGGTTGCACTCTTCGTAAGAGATAAAGGGATAGGCCTGAATATCCCGCAGCGTCACGCTTTTCTGTTTGGCCAACGGGTGCAGCTTGTGCACATATATGTGCAATTGATCGTATTTCAGATGCTGGAAAAAAATATTGCGCCGATTGCAGGCCTTGATGATGGCGCTGCGGCTGTCGCTGGCAAAAAACAGCACGCCAACATCAGCCTGGCTGGTTTCCACATTTTCCAGCACCTGATCCATGTTCCCCTCGAGATACCCCAGCCGGTACTTTTGATTTTCAGGCAGATGCACAATGCTCTCAAATGCATCTATGCCTGAAACATGGTGCAAAGAAGCGACGCAAAAATACTCTCGCTCCCCGCGCCGGTGCTTATATTTGTTATCCAGATCCTGATATAGGCTCGCCAGTAATTGCGTATCCTTCAAAAACTCCTCTCCCTGATGTGTCAGGGAGATCCCCTTGCTGTTGCGCTCAAAAAGCTCCATGTCATATTCGTCCTCAAGGTTTCGGATGGATTCTGACAGGCTGGACTGGGAGATGAACAGCATTTTCGCCGCCTTACCGATAGATCCCGCCTCGCTGACGGTTCGGATATAAAGAATCTGCTTTAATGTCATCGATTATCCCTCACACAAACACAAAAATTCCCATACACTATTGCTGTTTTGCACAAACGAAAAGTGCCCTGTATTTCCAATGTTTTCCTGTGTTTTTTCAGGATAACACACAAATAGTCAAAATGCAATTCCTAAAACGAATAGTTTGAACCGGAATTATTTGTTCATTTTTGATGATAAATACATCGGAATAACCGATTGGGATGTATCGTTTATTCGTTCTTCAAATTTTGGGAAAGCTACTGTATAATGTTGACAATGTTCCGGGGGATTCCGCAAAAAAGGGGGGCGATTCGTGATGACGCAATGTTCTCAGTTTTGTGATGAAGCATCGGCAGTTCTGCAATGCATAGACCTGTGCAAATGCTATGGCGGCGTTGTACAGGCCAATGATCATATCAACTTTACTCTGCGCCACGGCGAAGTGCATGCATTTTTGGGCGAGAATGGCGCTGGAAAAAGCACGCTCATGAAAATGCTCTATGGCATAGAGCAGCCGGATCAAGGGCAAATCATTCTTGCCGGAAAACCGGTGACCTTGAAAAGCCCCGCCGACGCCATCGCCCACGGCATTGGCATGGTGCATCAGGAGCTGATGCTGATTCCGCATCTTACTGTGTCTGAGAATATCATGCTGGGTCAGGAAATAAAAACCTGGAGTGGACGACTAAAGCGGCAGGAGGCCAACCGTCAGATTCAGGAATTAGCCGCGTCCTTTGGACTGGATGTAGACCCGGAGGCCCTGGTGGACAAGTTGACCATCGGTCAGCGGCAGCGAGTGGAAATTGTGAAGCTGCTGTACCGCAAAGCAGACATTCTCATTTTTGACGAGCCCACCGCTCTCCTGACGCCTCAGGAATCAGACGCACTGTTTGATGTGCTGCGCCAGTTGCGTAATCTGGGCAAATCCATTGTTTTTATCACCCACAAGCTGCGCGAGGTTTATCAGATCGCGGACCGCATGACAGTTATCCGGCACGGGCATATCGTGGGCACCACCACCCCGGCAGAAACCCAAATGGGCGAGCTGACCCAAATGATGGTCGGCAAATCAATATCGGCTGGCAGACGACAGCCCCACCCCATCGGCAGTGAAACTGTTCTGCAGGTAGAGAATTTGTCCGTGCCCGCCCATGGCGGCGCGCCGGTGAAGGACGTCACTTTTTCCATACGGGCCGGCGAGGTATTGGGCGTGGCCGGTATCGAGGGAAATGGCCAAACGCCGCTGGCCCAGGCGTTGATGGGGCTGTGCCAGCCGAGCAGGGGAAGCATTTATTTGTGTGAGAAGGACATCACCCGTTATTCCACCAAGCAGATCCGCGATGCCGGTATGGGCAGTATCCCCGATGACCGGCAGGGCATGGGCCTAATTTTGGGTATGCGGCTGTTTGAGAACACGCTGCTCAATACCTATGACGAAAAGCCCTTTGCGCGAAGCGCGTTATTGGAGGATTGGAATGCTGTCCGGCAGGATGCGCGAAAAAAGATCTCAGACTATAGCATTGCCGCCACCGAAGAGTCGGTGGTGGGTACCCTTTCCGGAGGCAACCAGCAGAAAATCGTAGTCGCCCGTGAGCTTGTCCGCGGCTGCCGCCTGCTCGTTGCAGCCCAGCCCACCCGAGGGGTTGACATCGCTTCTGCGGACTATATTCAGCGCCGCATCCTGGACGCCGCATCGCAGGGCTGTGCTGTGCTTCTCATATCCAGTGATTTGGATGAACTAATCAAAATTTCTGACCGGATTATGGTTCTCTTCCGGGGCGAAATTATGGGTTTTGTAGACGCTGATGCCACTGATCGGGAGGCTCTTGGCCGCATGATGCTGGGCGAACATGTGTGAAAGCAGTTGATTCTGCTGCCATCAAACCGGCAGCTTTTAATTAAATTCAAGGAGGAACCAAAATGAAATTCACAGCAAATTTGAAGAAGTGGCTTGCCCTGATGTTATCCGCCTGCATGGTGCTGGCGCTGGCCGCCTGCGGTCAGCCTGCCGACAAGCAGGATAACGGAGGCGAAGCCGACTCTGACACCACCAAAATTGCCGTCGTGTTTGCTTCCAGCGGACTGGGTGACAAGTCCTTTAACGATGCCCTTTATAATGGCATGGAGGAAGCAGAAAGCTCCATGGGTATCCAGTGGGTTTATTCTGAGCCTAAGGATGACGCCGAGTATGAGGGTCTGATTTCCGGCTATGCCGACAGCGGCGACTGCGACCTGATCATCTGCCTGGGCGGCAGCCAGAGTTCCAGTCTGGAGAATGTTGCCCCCAACTATCCTGAGCAGAAGTTTGTCATTCTGGATGCCGCTGTGGAAGGCGACAATATCCGCAGCTACACTTGGCGCGACCAGGAGTTGGGTTTCCTAGCAGGTGTTCTGGGTGCTGGCCTTTCCGACACCAACAAGCTGGGCTTTATCGGTGCCCACGACATTCCTCTGTGCAATCTTGGCGCGGCCGGCATGATTGCAGGCGCACACTATGTAAACCCTGACTGCGAGGTCCTGGTGGACTATGCCAATGGCTGGGTAGAGGTCAATGGCTGCTATGAATTGGCCACATCCATGAGCGAGCAGGGTGCCAGCCTCATTTATCACACAGCCAGCGCCGGTGGCCTGGGTATTCTGAACGCCGGTAAGGAAAAGGGCTTTTTGACCATCTTCTTTGATGGCAATCTGAATTCCGACGCTCCCCAGACCAACATTGCCAGCGCCATCCGTGACTTCCCCGCCTGCGCCAAGGAAGCCATTCAGGATGTGATCGACGGCAAGTTTACCGCCGGTTCCATCGAAAAGGGCATTGCGGAGAGCAGCTTGTATCTGGACTTTGACGGCTCTGAATATCAGATTCCCGCTGAGGTGATGGACAAGTACAATGCGGCCGTAGAAGCCATCAAGAGCGGCTCTATTGTTGTTCCCGGCTCGATTGAAGAAGCAAAGGTGTGGAAGGCTGCCTGATAAGGAGCCCACGTACCGGACACGGGGCTGAAAACTCCTGCAGCTTTCAGCCCCATGCCTTATTCGCAGATCCATCGGTATCTGCCAAAGGAGGGACACTGTGAAAAAATCAAGGATCAGATTGTCACTGTTCTCGCTGGTTCTGGCGTTGGTCCTGTTTGGGCTGACGATCCGTTTCACCGGACGGGAACCGTTTGGCGTATACTGGAGCATTCTGGTCGGCTCTTTCGGCAGCATCAAGAGCTTTTTGAATGTATTGGCCTATACTCTGCCTCTGATCATGACCGGTCTTGGTGCGGCAGTTGCGTTTCAGAGCGGCGTCTTCAACATCGGTGGTGAAGGTCAGGTGCTGGTGGGCGGCCTTGCTTCAGTCATTGTAGGCCTGACGGTGCCGCTCCCGGCTCCGTGGGGCTATCTGCTGGCACTGCTGGCGGGTTTTCTGGCGGGAGCCGGTTGGGCGGTTTTGCCCACGCTGTTCGCCGGGCGTAACTTGGCATCCCTGTCCGTAGCCACCATTATGATGAACTCGATTGCCTCTTTGCTGACGGAGTATATTGTCAAGACTTTTTTTCAGCGTCCGGGGGCCAGCAACACAGAAACCATGGTGGTAAACGAGGGCAGCATCCTACCCCGTTTTTTTCCCAGCACCCAGTTCAATTATGGCATTTTCGTGGCGCTGATTTGCGTGGCATCGGTCACTTGGATGCTGTATAAAACTCCCTTCGGCTTTTCCCTGCGGGCCATGGGAGAAAATGCCCGGGCCATGCAGCAGGCAGGCCTGCCTATCTACCGGCGCACACTGGTCGCTATGTTTATCAGCGGCGGCCTCTTTGCGTTGGGCGGCTCCATCCAGTGCCTGGCAGTGTATAAGCGTTTTGTCATGGGCTTTTCTCCCGGCTATGGGTGGGACGGCATCACCGTTGCCACTCTTGCCATGAATTCCCCCGTCGGAGTGTTACTGTCGGCATTTCTGTTCGGTATGCTGCGCTCCGCCTCTATCAGCATGAGCCTGACCAGTCAGGTTACAACTGAGATGATTTCTGTCCTGCAGGGTCTGATCGTCATGCTTGTGGCATCCCCTGATGTTTGGAATGTGCTGGATCATCTGCTGCAGTGGCTCAAACTGCGGATAGGCCATCCGGGCAAAACGAAAGGAGCTGCCGAATAATGGATTTCTGGATTTCCTTTGCAAACTTTTTTGCCTCCGCCATACGCCTCACCGCACCCATCGCCTTGGGTACGTTGGCTTGTACGATCAGCGAGCGTGCCGGTGTGATCAACATTGGTATTGAAGGAACCATGCTTTTCAGCGGCTTCTGTGCCGCAGTGGGTACCTACTATATCGGCAGCCCCTGGGTCGGACTGCTGTGCGGCTGTATGGCAGGCGCTCTGCTGGCTGTTATTTTGGGCCTGCTGGCCATCTACTGCAATGGCCAGCATATCGTCATCGGCATCGGTTTAAACCTGTTCGGACCGGGCTTTGCCTATATGATGATGCGTTCCCTGTGGGATACGACGGGCATTTCTCCCTGGATTGCCGGGTTTCAGACGTTAACTATCCCTGGTATTGCCTCTATCCCTGTTCTGGGCACTATGCTTAGCGGTTACCCCGCCTGCGTATATCTGGGTTTTTTAGCGGTGGCCATTATGCAGTATCTGCTGAAAAAGACAGCCTGGGGTCTGCGAGTGTGTGCTGTCGGTGAAAATCCTGCCGCTGTAGCAACCCTTGGGATCAATGTCTACCATCTGCGTATGCAAGCCGTGGTATTGGGCGGTGTGTTCGCCGGAATGGCCGGAGCTGTCATGTGCCTGAGTTCGGCCAATGTCTTTGTCAATGACATGTCCGCCGGAACCGGGTTCATGGCTTTTGCCGCCAACCAATTTGGCCAGTGGTCGCCGGTAGGCGGGTATTTTGCCACACTGCTCTTTGGTGTCATGTCCGCACTGCGGATGCGCCTGCAGAGCTTTGGCGTAGCTACGCAGCTGACCCAGATGATGCCCTATCTGGCGGCTCTTATCGGCATCAAACTTACCGGCATGCGGATGCGTGCTCCGGCGGCCAACGGCGCTCCCTATGCCCATCCGCTGTCCATGCCTTGCAAGCAGCGCGGAAAATGAATGAAGAAGGGAACAGGTACATGAATACAATTACATTTCACGAATTCAGGTTTATCCTGCACCTGAAGGATTACGACAGCGGCGTGTTTTTCTACCGGGAGGTTCTTGGCCTGCAGCCAAATTACAACTGGGCCATCGTCCCGGATCAGAAAGGCTATCGGTTTTATACAGGAAATGGTCGTCTGGAAATCATCCAGATCCCCTTTCTGCCCAAGCAGGGTGTCAGCGAGTTTATGGCCGAGTGTGTTGATTTGTCTCTGTGCATGGAGCGCATCCGGGAAGAATTGCCGGACGTTGACATACTCTCTCAAACGGAGGGTCAGGTTACTCTGCGTGACAGCGGCGGCAATGTCGTGCACCTGCTGCAGAGCGCTGAGAGCACCGGCGGTGCCGATGTAGACAAAACCGATATGTTCTCCGGTCAATTTACCGGTGTGCTTTACCAAGATGACCTGTCCGCGGCAGAGGATTTTTACTGCGCGCAACTGGGTCTTCCGCTGCTTCAACGCCGGCAGGATGCCCTGCTGGTGCAGGCAGGCGATGCCCATCTGCTGCTGCTCCGCCGCCCGGATGGCTGCACCATGGGGCCGTCTATGGTCGGATTGGAGGCCAGCAGCGTCAACAAGCTGTATGACCGGCTGAGCAAGCGCACAGATTACCGGGAGGCCGGAGTTCTGCGTGACACGGATTTTGATGCACGGCGCCTGTTTCAGCTTTATGATCCCAGCAACAATGTGGTTGAAATCTATGCCTACCTGCGCAATGTACGGGAAGAAATTCTGATGCACTGACAGCGGAAAGGAAAAAACATGTGGCGCAAAGAATACAGAATTGTTTATTACTCCTGGGAGTTTGATACGCTTCAATCCTTTTATCGGGATTTGCTGCGCCTGCCGCAGATGTACGGCTGGTACACAAGCCCGATAGACCGCGGCTGCAAGTTTAAAATCGGTGACAACCGGCTGGAACTGATTTGCCGTCATCCCACCCTCCCCCAGGGCCCGGCTGGCATGCGTCTGGAAGCCCGGGACATTGAACTGTGCTATAAAAATCTGAAATCTCAGCCCCGGGTCACAGTCATCCGCCCTCTACAGGAACATCCCTGGGGCGAATACAGCTTCTGCATCAAAGATCCTGTGGGTAATTGGGTAGAGATCTATCAGCGTGCAGAGGATTACAGTCCTGCGGGCCCTGATGACGGCAGCTGTTATTTCACTGACGAGTATACCGCTATTCTCTTTGCCAGAGATTTGGAAAAAATTACCGTTTTTTATCGCGACTCTATGCAGATGCCCGTGATAGCTTCCTGGGACCGTGGGCCTGAGGATCGAGGCTATCGTCTGCGCTCCGCAGGCGGCTATACTGACATCCGCCAAATGACGGAAAACACCCCCCAAGGCCCGGCGTTGACTACCATCGAGGCAGAGGATGTAAACGCGTGCTTCGACTGGCTCTCTCAACGGGAGGACGTTCAGGTGCTTCTGGGCTTAACAGATACATGGTACGGAGACCGAATCTTTCAGATCTGTGACGAAGAGAAAAACGTGGTGGAAGTTCTCGCCTATCGCCGCAACATGAAAGCCCAAGATTTGGCCAGAAAAGGTGGGAAATGATGTCTGAAAAAACGCTAATCCGCAACGCACGGGCCATTGTGACCTGTGACGAGCAGGACCGCATTCTTTACGGCGCTGACCTCCTTATCAATGGCAACCAAATCGAAGCTGTAGGGCGCAACCTCTGCGCCGACGGCGCACATGTAATCGATGCTGCCGGGAAATATGTGTACCCAGGCTTTGTCAATACCCACCATCACTTTTTTCAGGCTTTCGTTCGCAATCTTATGACCATTGACCGGCCGGGTCTGACACTGATGCAGTGGCTCGATGAAATCTATAAGGTTTTTATCTGCATTGACGATAATGTGATTTTCTATTCCTCCGCTGCCTGTATGGCAGACCTGATTAAGCACGGCTGCACCTGCTCCGTGGATCATCAGTACTGCTATACAACACATACCGGAAAACGGGCCATAGACCGCCAGATGGAGGTGGCCCAAATGATGGGTTTCCGTTTTCTGGCCGCCCGTGGTACAAATACGCTGCCCCGTTGGCAGGGCAGCACCATCCCGGATGAGATGTGCGAAACAACCGCGGAATATCTTCAGGATTGTGAGCGACTGCTGGCCCTTTACCATGATCCTGCGCCCTTTTCCATGCAGCAGATTGTGCTTGCCCCTTGCCAGCCCATCAATTGCACCGAAGACACCTTCCTTGAAACCATCCGTCTAGCCCGCAGCAGCAATCTTCGCATGCATACGCATCTGTGTGAAGGGGAAAACAGCAGTATGGTTCGCCGCTTCGGCGTGCGCTCGCTGGAGTGGTGCCGCCGCATTGGCTTTCTGGGGAGTGACATTTGGCTGGCTCATGGCCGAGAGACTCTGCCTCAGGAATATGATCTGCTGGCCCGCAATGGGATGGGTATTTCCCATTGTCCTGCACCCACTATGCTGGGCGGTAGTGAGATTCTGGACATTCCCGGCATGCAAAAGGCTGGTATCCCTTTGGGATTGGGCGTAGACGGCTGTGCCACCAACGATGGCTCCAATATGCTGGACACCTTGCGCCTGGCTTATCTGATGCAGACATTTCTCAGCAAGCAGCGGGGTAGCTGCCCCACTCCGTACGAGATGCTGAAAATGGCCACAGCAGGTGGTGCAGACATGATTGGCCGGCCGGAGTTGGGGCGTCTGGCCGCCGGAAAAGCAGCGGATCTTTTCCTGGTGGATGTACAGCGGCTGGAATATGCCGGAGCGCTGCATGATCCGGCCTCGATCCTGCCAAAGTTGGGCATTACCGGCAATGTCTGGCTGACCATGATTAATGGCCGGGTGGTCTATCAGAATGACCGTCTTGCCGGTGTAGACGAAGAAAAGCTTCTGCAGGAGGGCGAGCAGGTCTGCACGCGAGTGCTGCGCAATCGGTGCAGCGCGTTTGCTCCATATTGCAGCAATCAATAAGGAGGGGCTTTATGGACTATCTGGATTTTCAGCTTCTGCTCTATGTTTCTCAGGAGCAATACGAGATATGCCGCCGCTTTTATGAGCAGGTCTTTTCCGTCCAGCCCTTTTATGGCTGGGACGAGGGCTCGGAAGACCGTGGCGTCAAATACAATCTGGCCGGTTCGAAAATCGTGCTCCTGGTGCAGGAAAACCCTTTTCCCGAATATGGCCCAATCCATTTCCAACTGCGGGTTCCAAGTCTGCAGGAGGTTTACCGCCGAGCCAAGGAACTGGGTGCTGTGACGCAAGAGCCTTTCTTCCGTCCATACGGCTGGCATATGTTCCGCATGGTCGACCCAGCCAGAAACCACATCAATATATACACCATCCCGAATTAAATAATATAAATGCCCATCGCAGCGATGGGCATTTATATTATAGCTATCATATCCACCTTTCTACTGTGCTTTACACAATTATAGTTATTTTAACGACTATAGTCAATATCATAATCACATTCTAAGATAACTATATCGTCTTAGGGAGGAATGTGTATGATTAGCTATGCCGTATTTTGGAATACGCTAAAAGAATCAAGTGAATCCACATATTCACTGATCAAAAATCATCACATTTCCAGTTCTACGATCGATAAGCTTCGCAACAACAAGCCTTTGAACACCACAACGATCAATGACCTATGTCGTATCTTAAACTGCCGTGTGCAGGATGTCATGGAATATTTACCATCAGATGAGGATCAGATTTTGTAGATACAGTAGAGGAGGGCAAAATGCCCTCCTTTTTCATTTTCTCCTCGCCCGTATCAAGGTACTTTTGCTGATCCCTGTCAGCTCCTCTACCCGCCGGTAGGTCATGCCGCTGCTCAGCAGCTCCAACGCATGGCTGATCTGAGCGGGTTTGTATTTTGGCGGGCGCCCCTCTCGATAACCTGGCTGTATCCGTGCCACCGCTCTGCCGTTTTGTGTGCGCTCCAAAATCATGCCGCGCTCAAATTCGGCAAAAGCAAGAAACACCGTCAAGATGAGATTGCCTGTCAGCGTGTTTTCAATCAGTCCGATGTTCAGAATGTGTACTTTGACATCTCTGGCGAACAGTTCCCGCACCGTCTGCACACCCTCTATGGTGCTTCTGGCAAATCTGTCCAGCTTTGTGATTACCAGCGTATCGCCGCTTTGCAGCCGTGAAAGCAGTTCTGCAAATCGGGGACGTTCCAATGTCTTGCCGGTGTAGGCTTCTGTGATGATCTCCTGACAACCATATTCTGTCAGTGCTGCCGTTTGCTCCTCTAAACTGTTGCCGTCCCTACTTTGGGCGATGGTGCTGACTCTTGCATATCCGTAAATCATATTTTCCTCCTAATTTATGGCGCTATGTTATGGCACCGCTGTATTCGTTGGTTTTCTGTCGTGCTGATTACGGTGTCAAATATGTTGAGTTGCGATACCGGCAAGAGAGGTTTTCCCCTCCCCTGCCGGTTTTTGAAATCTACACTTCAAGCATCTGCTGGTTGCAGTCCAGGCAAGCGATGTTTACCGTCTTTGTCGCCCTAACAGAGTTGCCGCAGCAAGGGCAGAGATACTTTCTTGTGCTGGATGTTCGCGGTTTCGTTGTGCCTACTGCCCCGCTGTGTGTTCCTGTACCGGTAATTCGGACACCCGTATACTCGTTGCGGTTAAGCAGGATGTCCGTCAGCCCATATTTTAGAACGAACTCCAAAAGGTTATCACTGGGCGAAGTGTGAGACCAGCCGTATTTGTCGGAGTGAGTGACGATCAGGCCACGGGATTCCGCGGCTTCTTTGAATCGGCAGTTGTGGTAGGTATTGCCGCAGCTGCAATCCTGTATGCCATTCTCATAATTGTAGTAATGCACCATCTCATGTAACAAGGTGGCCGTTACCTCCTCAATAGGGCGGGATAAGGTTCCTGCTCCGATATTGATCTCATGGGTAGCACCATTCTTGGATAGCCATGTATCATCACGCAGCGAAAAGTGTCCGTATGCTTTCGGAGTAGACTGGATCGTAATGGTGGGTCTTGAAAGTGCATTTTCAAAATAGGATGCATTCAGCAGATCAAATATCTTGTTAAGATATCCTGCTACCCGGTTATAACTGGTAAGCTCTTTCATGTCTTTTCTCCTTGATTTGGAGGAGCGGACACGATATAATAACCATGCCCGCTCCGTTGTGAGTTGGTGGGAAGCTCTTTGCCTGTGGCTTTGGTCGGCGTTCAGGCAAGGGGCTTTTCTCATACAATGGTAAATCTCCGGCTGGAGATTTGTTTGGTGTACGCCTTGTACACATCGGGCATCACCCTCTTAAATGCAGTCGTATCAAAGCGGTTGGAAAGAATGAAAGTCCACCGGACAACGTACTTTCCTGCTTCCAATTCCTCGGTATCGCGTGCCATCATCTCTTGCTTGATTTCGTCACGGATAGCTTCGGCCTCCACTTTGACCTCCTCCAACAGGTTTTCCAGTTCCTTCAACTGCTCTACCTTCATGACCAGATCGTTCGTTGACATAGCTTTTTGCTCCTTTCATTTTGTGTGGCTTTACTGCCTAAGTATATGATAACGCATACTGCACCCAGTACGCAACAGGTGAAGCGCACAAACATTTTGGTTAACATTTGTGCGCTTTGCGTACTGTACCCAGTTCGTTATCTGTGCTATACTATATCACAGCTAAAATGACAGGTGGTGGTAAGGTGGGCGGAAAAACTTCTACGGCTTCTAAGGCCAAATACAATGCGAAAGCCTATGATGAGATCAAGGTAAGAGTTCACAAGGGGGACAAAGACCGCATCAGAGCTTTTGCCCAGTCGCAAGGCAAGACAGTAAACGGCTTTATCTATGATTTGATACGGGCTGAAATGAAAAAGGAGGCGGGTACTTAAAACGGCAGCAGAGGTCTTGCATTTTATCTGCATCAGCAGGTGGCATAGCCATTTACTGACTGCAATTCTATTTCGATTTCATTTGTTGCAAATACCATAAAAATCACAAGCATTTTACTTTTATTTACGAGTTCAAATTCAAAAATAATAATATTTCGGCTTTCCACTTTTTCAAATTCCACTTTTGCACAGAAAGAGGATATGTGGAGAAGAGAGTTTCCGCTTTCCTGCCACGTTTATAGATCCGGACAGATAAGAGGAAGCACCGCGCGGGTGCTTCCTCTTATCATTATCTGTATTCCCGGAACAGGATTATTCCTTTTCAAAAGCGTCCTTGTCCAGACCGCATGTGGGGCAGACCCAATCCGCAGGAACCTTCTCCCAGGGGGTTCCGGGAGCGACGCCGTTCTCGGGATCGCCTACCGCGGGATCATAGACATAGCCGCAGGGGCAAACATACTTATCCATGACAGTTCCTTCTTCCGTTCAATTAGAAGTACCGCTTCAACAGGCCCTCGAAAGCCTTGCCGTGACGGGCCTCGTCGCGGGCCATCTCATGGACGGTATCGTGAATGGCATCCAGATTGTACTGCTTTGCCAGCTTGGCCAGCTCGAACTTGCCCAGAGTGGCACCGTTCTCGGCGTCAACGCGCATCGCAAGGTTCTTCTTGGTGCTGTCGGTGACGACCTCGCCCAGCAGCTCAGCAAACTTGGCAGCGTGCTCAGCCTCCTCCAGGCCGGCCTTCTCCCAGTACATACCGATCTCGGGATAGCCCTCGCGATGTGCCACGCGAGCCATAGCCAGATACATACCGACCTCAGTGCACTCACCCTCGAAGTTGGCGCGCAGACCGTCAATGATCTGCTGGCGGACTTCCTCGGGAACGTTGTCGCCAAACACCTTGCCGACGCCCACTACATGCTCGGCAGCCCAGGTCTTCTCCTCGGCCTGCAGGGTGAACTTTTCACCGGCAACATGGCAAACAGGGCACTCTGCGGGGGGAACATCGCCTTCATGAACATAACCGCAAACAGGACAGACCCACTTCTTCATAATTTTTACCTCCATTTTGTTATGAAATATTTGTTTTATGATTTGACGCCGCTTTCAGCTTATTCCGGAAACGGCTCTTGTCAACAGCTTTCTCTTTTTGCAAGGCAGGCATTGCAGCGGCCATAGAAAGTGACGCTGTAGCCCTCTCCCCTGCCGATCTGTGTCAGATCCGGAGCATTCACCGGAATAGACGGCAGATCGATCACCGCGCCGCAAGTGCGGCAAATAAAGTGACCATGGGGTGCCATATTCCAGTCGTAGCGATCCTCGCCATCCACGCAACCGATAACCTGTACCGTACCCTCACTGCGGAACCGGGCCAGATTGCGGTACACAGTGGCAAGGGATAGGTTGGGGATCTGGGGTTTCAACTGGGTATATATCCATTCCGCCGAAGGATGACAGGTGGTGGAGCGCAGGCATTGCAGGATCGCTTCCCGCTTGGGACTGTATCGCGTAGCCTGTTCCATATGCGCTCCTCCTTATTGATAATGATTATTTTTTTCACTAGTATCATACCACATACTTTTGCGCTTGTAAAGAGGTTTTTAAAAAAAGTGAGGGAAATTTTTGGAGAGTACATACCTGGTGTAACGACAGAAAAGAACGGTATGGCGCAAGCCATACCGTTCTTTAGTATATGTGGTTTTACTCAAATTACTCAGCTTCGGCCAGCGCCTTTGCCTCAGCAATGGCTTTCTCCTGCGCCGCAGCGGGGCAATCCTCGTAGCGGACGAAGTTGAAGGTAAAGGTGCCGCGGGACTGGGTCATGGAGCGCAGGTCAATGGCGTAGCTCATCATCTCGGCCATGGGAACCTCGGCCTCCAGCACCTGCTCGCCGTCGCCGGTGGGGTTCATGCCCATGACGCGGCCGCGGCGCTTGTTCAGGTCGCCCATGACGTCGCCCAGATAGCTGTCGGGAATGGTGACCTTCAGCTCGCCGATGGGCTCCATCAGCACAGGCTTGGCCTCAGGCAGAGCGGCCTTGAAGGCCAGGTTGGCGGCCAGCTTGAAGGCGATTTCGGAGGAGTCCACGGGGTGATAGGAGCCGTCCACCAGGGTGGCTTTCAGGAACACCACGGGGTAGCCCGCCAGCACGCCGTGCAGGCAGCTCTCCCGCAGGCCCTTTTCCACGGCGGGGAAGAAGTTCTTGGGCACGGAGCCGCCGAACACGTTCTCTTCAAAGATCATATCTTCCTGCTCGGACTGCGGCTCGAAAATGATATGAACATCACCAAACTGACCGCTGCCGCCGGTCTGCTTCTTATAGCGGCCCTGCTTGCGGACGGTGCTGCGGATCTTCTCACGATAGGCGACACGGGGCGTGCTCAGCTCAGCATCCACGCCGAAGCGGGACTTCAGCTTGGCACACAGCACGTCGATCTGAATATCGCCGGCGCCGGAGATAACGGTCTGATGGGTCTCGGCGTTGTTGGTGACAAAGAACGTGGGATCTTCCTCGTTCAGCTTGTTCAGGCCGGTGCCCAGCTTTTCGATCTCCTGCTTGGTCTTGGGGGAGATGGCGCGCTCATAGCAGGCGGGAGCGAACGCCAGAGGTGCGAACTTGACATAGGTCTTGGGCTCGCACAGGGTATCACCGGTCTTGACCTTGTCCATCTTGCCGATGGCGCCGATATCGCCGCAGCAGATCTCCTTGGTCTCCTCGCTCTTCTTGCCCTTCATGGTGTACAGACGGCCCAGCTTTTCGGTGTTGCCGGTGGTCATGTTGTACAGGGACATATCGCTGGTGACCTTGCCGCGGATGACCTTGATCATGGAGTACTTGCCGTACTGGTCGGAGATGGTCTTGAACACGAATGCGGCAGCGGAGCCGTTGGGATCATAGGCGACTTCAATGGCCTTGCCGTCGTCATCCTCGGCGGCCTCGGCGGGCATATCGGTGGCCACGGGAACCAGATCCAGGATGGTCTGCATCAGCATATCCACGCCCATACCGGTCAGGGCGCTGCCGCACAGCACAGGGCATACGCTGCCTTCACGGACGCCGATCTTCAGGCCCTTGGCCATATCCTCGGCGGACAGCTCCATGGTCTCGAAGAACTTCTCCATCAGCTCCTCATCGGCACCGGCGGCGGCCTCCATCAGCTCGGCACGCAGGGCCTCCACCTCGTCGGCCATGTCGGCGGGAATGGCGCACGCGCCCTTGGCGTCGTAAGCCTTGTTGTGCAGCAGATCCACGATAACGGTGACGGCCTTGTTGGCGTCAGCCTTGGTGGCCACGATGGGGGCGATGGCGGTACCGAACTTGGCCTTGACAGCGTCGACGCAGGAGGCGTAGTCGGAGTTGGCCTCCTCCACGCGGTTGATGAACATCATGCGGGGCTTCTTGCCCAGCATCTTCCAGGTACGCTCCATGCCGACGGACAGGCCGTCCTTGGCGTTGCCCACGATGACGGCGCACTCGGCGGCGCGGATGGCGCACACGGCCTCGCCGGCGAAATCGAAGTTGCCGGGGGCGTCCATCACGTTGATCTTCACGTTCTTATACATGACAGGAGCAAAGGCCAGAGAAATAGAGATCTGGCGCTTGATCTCCTCGGCGTCGTAGTCGCAGGTGGTGTTGCCGTCAGCGGTCTTGCCCAGACGGTCGGTACCCTTGGTCATGTAGAGCATCTGCTCCACCAGAGAAGTCTTGCCGGAGCCGCCGTGGCCCAGCAGGGCAATATTGCGAATGTCGTTTGCAGTCATAATGGTTGTGTTCTCCCTTCAATTTGATCCAGCGCACGGGCGCTGCCGCGCGCAATACGCTCAACATGACGATTATATCTCAGTTTTTCAACTCTGACAACCATTATTTTTAATATTTGTATGAAAAATCCCTGCTTCCAACCTACATTTCGTCAACTTACACAATGCTTCTCCGGTTTTTCTGGTCAGGTCGACCAGATGCTGCCGGCAGCGGGAAAAAGGCCCCCTCAAGCGAGGGAGCCTTTACGTCAGAAGTGCTTTACCAGACCGCTCAGCAGCAGCGTGGGCAGCAGCCACAAGGCCAGGAAGCCCAGCATGTACAGCGGTGAAAGGGTGGCATAGCTGCCTGCGGAGATGAGGTAATAGGTCAGGAACAGTCCCACCGCAGCGCCCAGATAGCACAGGCATGTGCCGATGCGGACAGCGCTGCGAAGGCGGCGGCAGCCAATGACGGTCTCCGTCAGGGGCATGAGCCCCTCCCGGTAGATGACGGCATGGGGGATCGTTCCCTGCTGCTCCATCACGTCGGACAGTGCCAGACGGGCGGAGACGTTGGGATAGACCGGCTTGCAGTCCACGCCGAACTTCCGTTTCAGCAGCCCCGGCGTCACATTGCCGCTGCGTACCGCCAGCACAGGCCGCAGTTTGGCCCGGCGCAGGGCGCGCAGCGCCCACTCCACGTTGCGGGAGGGCTGGTACTTGATGACGAAAATGGCCCCCAAAACACCGTCAACGGCCAGAAAGACACCGGTTTGCAGCTTCAGATCATGGGGCAGGGCCACTTTCTGTTTGCGCATGAAGTACGCGCTGCCCATGGCCACCGTTTCGCCCCGGATGGTGCCCACGACGCCGCCCTCCTCGCAGAAGCGGAGGTCGTCCACCCGGGCGGAAAAGCCACCCTCCGCCGCCAGCTGCTGGCGAAACAGGGGCGAGAGCCGGCTGTGAGCCGTCTGCGCCATTCCGGCGGCGTAGGAGAGCATCCGGATACGCTCCTCCCCGTAGACCTTGTAGCCGTTGAAGGCCACCGTGCCGGTGGGGAACAGGTCGTTCTCCGTGACCAGCAACTGGCGGCTGCGGCTCAAAGGCGGCGCGCCGGCATAACCGGCCAGTGCGCTGCCGCCGCGGGTCAGGCGATGCTGGAGCCGCTTCAGCGGTAGCGCCGCCGTCAGCGGCAGCGACAGTGGAAGAGCCACCGTCAGATGGGCGGACCAAACCCACAAAAACCGGTCCATACACTGCCCCTTCAGGCAGATCACGGCAGAGAGCAGCGTCGCAATGCTCAGCAGCAGCGGCGTCAGATACCATTGCCAGCGCTGCGCCGGATCGGGCTGATCTGTCAGGCGATAAAAGCCGGACAGCCGCCCCTTCTGCTTGCACACGCCCGCGTCGGTTCGGGAGGCCACATAGGGCGGTTCGCCGCCCACATTTACCAGCTGGAACGCCTCCCGGCGGGTTTCACAGTGCAGCAGCATGGCCCACAGCTCCACCCAGATCAGCACTGCGGTGGTGGCGGCAAAAGGGGGGTACTCCGTCTGGCCGCCGATGGCGTTTACAGCGCAGTGGGCCGCTACCGCCAGCACCAGCAGCAGCGTACCCAACTGGCAGGTCACATGATGGCGCCGCAATTCCCGGAATGCGTACTGCCACACGTCCATGGCCAGCAGAACCACAAGCAGCAGACAACACCCCGGAACGCCGCTGCGCAGCATGGCGTTTTCCCACCAGAGGGCGGGCATGTAACCCAGTCCGTCCAGTACTGCCGGCACGATCAGGGCGGCAACGGGCACGCTCACCAGTGTCAGGGAACGCCGCAGATGCTTGGCCCGGCGCTTTTCCGCCCGAAAGGCCTCGTCGCTGTCCGGCTCCGGCTCGGGTTCCGGTTCCGGCGGACGGCGCTCCGGCTCCGCCCACAGCTGCTCGGTGTCCTGCCGCGGCTTGCGGCGGGTACGGCCGCGGGGCAGCAGGCTCTGGAGACGCTCCTTCAGCGTGAGCGGCGGCTCAAGGATACCGTCGTCGTTTTCCGCCAGCACCGCGTCCACCGTATCATGCATCACATGTTTCAGCGACACACGATCCGGCGGCAATTCCTCCTCCGGCTCCGGGGGAGGAGGCGGAGCCGGCTTGGCCGGTTTCTCCGCCGGCGCCGTACGGATCATGGGAAATTCAGCGGTGTCCTGCCGCTTCTCTCTCCATTTTCTGGTTTTTGATTTCTTCGCTGGCTTGGGCAGCTCGGTGGTGATCTCCTCCGGCTGAGTTGCGGGGACATGCTCTTCCGCCGCCGGCACAGGTTCGGGAGAAGAATCCGCCGCAGGCGCCGGCTGGGTTTGGGCAGGCTGACGCCCACCCTTGCCGTATTCGGCCAGGATGGACTCCAGAGAGTATTCCCCGTCCTCAGGGATTGGGGACATATGCAGTTGTGCGTCATCCTGCCTGTGCATTCGTTCAAGCTCCGGTCAGTTCCGCTGACGCACCGCCTCATACAGGAGGATGGCGGCGGCAGCGGAAGCGTTCAGTGAGGAAATATGTCCCTTCATGGGAATACTGACAAGAAAATCACAGTTCTCCGACACAAGGCGGGTCATGCCGTCGCCCTCGGAACCGATGACGATGGCAGCAGGCCCTTTCAGGTCGGCGTTATAGAGCGATGTGTTCCCATCGGCGGCCGTACCGAATACCCACACGCCCTGCTTCTTCAGCTCTTTCAGCAGCGAGGGGATGTTGGCCACCCGGGCCACCGGCATATAGCTGACAGCGCCGGCAGAGGTCTTGGCCACGATAGCGGTCAGACCCGCGCTGCGGCGCTTGGGGATGATGACTCCGTGGGCACCGGCACATTCGGCGGTGCGGAGGATGGCCCCCAGATTATGGGGATCGGAGATCTCGTCGCAGACCACCAGCAGCGGCGCTTCTCCCTTGTCGGCGGCGCTCTGGAGGATGCTCTCCACCGTCACGTATTCCCGAACGGCAGCCAGCGCGATCACGCCCTGATGGGCGTGGGTGCGGCTCATGTTGTCCAGCTTGCGGCGATCCGCCTCCACCACCACGATGCCCGCGTCCCGGGCCTTGGAGGCGATATGGCCCAGGGTTTTATCCGTGTCCCCCTTGGCCAGATAGATCTTGTCAATGGCCGCTCCGGAGCGGAGGGCTTCAATGACCGCGTTGCGGCCTTCAATTATGCCGTCGGCCTCCGCCTCCGGCATGGGGCGGCGCTTTTCGGAGGGTGTCTGTTCTTTCATAGGAAAACCGGCCTTTCCGTAAATTGATATACGATTTGATTATAGCATACATCTCCGGCAAGATAAAGCGCGATTCATAGAAATTTTACAGAAAAACCGCCAATGTGCCGCTTGTGACACGAGATGTTATGTGGTATACTGACATTCATACATAATGAGAATATCCGCTCTTTCAAGGAGGGTTATATGGCAGATAATAACAACCGCAACAATAAAAACAACAAAAACAGCAACCGGATGCGCGGTATTATGACGCTGGTGGCGTGGGCAGTGGTGCTGACGGTGGCGATGAACTACATCAGCGCCTATTCCGGCAATACCGCCAACAAGTCCTCCAGCCACGAGATCAAGTACAGCCAGATGGTGGAGATGGTGGAAAAGAACCAGGTCAAGGAGATCCAGTTCAAGGATCAGACCATCTATATCACTCCGGTGGACGGCTATACCTATACGGAGGAGGCCCAAGAGGGCAGCAAGCAGCCGCCCAAGACCTACACCCAATCCAAAGAGACCAACCTGACGCTGTACACCGCGTACCTGTCCAACGACCAGCTGCTGCCTCTGCTGGAGGAGCACAATGTGGCCTACACCGGCTACTATGAGGCCGAGATGAACCCGGTGCTGGTGTTCATGGTCAGCTATATCCTGCCGACCATCATCATGGTGGGCCTGTTCATGCTGATCATGCGCTTCCTCAGCAAATCCAGCGGCGGTGGGTTCGGCGGCATCGGCAACGTGGGCAAGTCCAACGCCAAGGTCTATATGGAAAAATCCACCGGCGTCACCTTCAAGGACGTGGCCGGTCAGGATGAGGCCAAGGAGTCGCTGGCGGAGATCATCGACTTTCTGCACAATCCCGGCAAGTACACCGCCATCGGCGCCAAGCTGCCCAAGGGCGCGCTGCTGGTGGGTTCTCCCGGTACCGGTAAGACGCTGCTGGCCAAGGCCGTGGCCGGCGAAGCGGGCGTGCCTTTCTTCTCCATCTCCGGCTCTGACTTTGTGGAGATGTTCGTGGGCGTAGGTGCCAGCCGTGTCCGCGACCTGTTCAAGGAGGCCGCCAAGGTTGCCCCCTGCATCATTTTCATCGACGAGATCGACACCATCGGCAAGTCCCGTGACGCCAGCCGCTTCGGCGGCAACGACGAGCGGGAGCAGACGCTGAATCAGCTGCTGGCGGAGCTGGACGGCTTCGACCCCAGCAAGGGCGTCATCGTGCTGGGCGCTACCAACCGGCCTGAGGTGCTGGACAAGGCGCTGCTGCGTCCCGGCCGCTTCGACCGGCGCATCACCGTGGATCGGCCCAATCTGGCAGGCCGTCTGGCCACCCTGCAGGTGCATACCCGCAACATCCATCTGGCGGAGGACGTGGATCTGGAGAAGATCGCCCAGGCTACCGCCGGCTGTGTGGGCGCGGATCTGGCCAATCTGGTCAACGAGGCCGCGCTGCGGGCCGTCCGCAAGGGCCGCAAGGCCGTGAATCAGAACGATCTGCTGGCCTCCTTTGAGCTGGTCATCGCCGGCAGCGAGAAGAAGGGCACCGTCATCACCGAGGAGGAAAAGCGCATCATCGCGTACCACGAGGTGGGTCACGCACTGGTGGCGGCCAAGCAGAAGAACGCCCAGCCGGTCAGCAAAATCACCATCGTGCCCCATACCCAGGGCGCGCTGGGCTACACGCTGCATCTGCCGGAGGAGGAGAAGTTCCTCATGTCCCGTGACGACATTCTGGCGGAGATCCGCACGCTGCTGGCAGGCCGCTCCAGCGAGGAAGTGGTGTGCAACACCATGACCTCCGGCGCCGCCAACGACATCGAGCGGGCCACGGAGATGGCCCGGAATCTGGTGGCCCGATTCGGTATGTGCGACGAGTTCGACATGATGGCCCTGGGCAGCGTCCAGAGCCAGTATCTGGACGGCTCCTACTCCATGACCTGCGCGCAGGAGACGTATGCCGCCGCTGACCGGGAGACCATCAAGATCCTGCGCCAGTGCCACAAGGAGGCCAAGGAGATTCTGGTGGAGAACCGGGAGCTGCTGGACAAGATCGCCGCATACCTGTTGAAGAAGGAGACCATCACCGGTCAGGAGATGATGGCCATTATCGAGGGTCGCGACCCGGAGACGGTGGACAACTACGGCGCCACCAAGGAGCCGGACCAGAAGCTGTTCCGCCCCAGCGTGCCGGATGTGATCGAGGCGCCTGCCAAGCACATCAACATCGTGTCCCAGCCCATCCCTATGCCGGACTTTGGCGAAAATCCGGCGGAGGACAAGCCCGCCGGGGATCAGCCGGAGGAGGGTGCAGACACCTCAGAACCGGAGCAGAACTAACAGCAAAAGTCCCGCGGCAATAGCCGCGGGACTTTTCCGTTTATTGATCTGCGATCTCCCTGATCCGTGCCGTCAGCAGCGGAAGCGCTTTCTCAAATTCCACGCCGTACCACGCCGCCTGCGGATCGGTGCGGGTGGCCTGGATACACTGCAGCGTAAAATCCACCGCAAGCCGGAAGGCCTCCCGCAGACTCAGGCCCCGCATAATGCCGCCCACCGCTGTGGCGGAGAAGATATCTCCGGTGCCGTGATAGGCCTGCGGCTCCCGGCGGTTAAAGTAGGTGTCATATGCGCCGGTAACGCTGTCATAGGACATAAAGCCGATGGTGTCCTTTTCAAAGGATACCCCGGTCAGCACCACCTTTTCCGCACCCAGCGCCGCCACGCCCTGCAGCAGCGCCTTGATATAGTCCTCATCGTAGCTTTCCCGGTACTCCATGCCGGTCATCAGACTGGCCTCCGTAATATTGGGCACGGTGATCTGCGCCCGGGACACCACCCGGGCCATCAGCGCCGGAAACTCCGGTCCAAACCCGGCGTACAGCTTGCCGTGATCGGCCATGGCGGGGTCTACAAACAGCAGCGTGTCCTGATCCGCCAGCAGCTCCAGCAGCTCCAGCACCACCGCCACCTGACGGTCTGAGGCCAGATAACCGGTATACAGCGCGTCAAAGCGCACGCCCTGTGTCTTCCAGTGCCGGGCCACCGGCAGCAGCTGATCCGTCAGATCATGGCAGATGAAATCCGGAAAGCTGGTATGGGTGCTCAGCACCGCTGTGGGCAGGATGGCGCACTCCACCCCCATGGCGGAGACCACCGGCAGCGCCACCGTCTGGGAACAGCGGCCCAGACAGGACACATCCTGAATACTGGCAATGCGTTTCATGAAAAGCGCCTCATTTCTTTCGTGTCGGTTGATAGCAGTAATTTTATATTATATCATATTTTGGGTATCTTCAAATGTCCAGTTTATGCATGAAGAAAGATACCAGATCGCAAAAAATTTTCTTGTGCATTACCGGCGGATGTGGTACACTGGAATAGCGGTTTGCGGGTATGATGAAATTGGTAGACATGCGAGATTTAGGTTCTCGTGCAGCAATGCGTTGGGGTTCGAGTCCCCATACCCGTACCAGAAAGGCGGCCAAATGGCCGCCTTTTGCTTTTCCCCTTGTAAAGTGACCTACCACTACGAAAAACGGCGTGTATTTGCAAAAAAGTGTGGCAGTTTTTTCCGGGAAATGGTATACTATTTTTTTATCAATATACTGTCGTGTCTCTGCGCTGTCAGAGCCGATCTTATAGGGAGGGCGCAATATGGAATACCGCACGGAACATGATTCTATGGGCCAGGTGCAGGTCCCCGCGGACCGATATTGGGGGGCGCAAACCCAGCGTTCCTGCATGAATTTCCCCATCGGCGTCGGCATCGAAACCATGCCGCAGGAGATTATCCACGCTTTCGGCATTCTGAAGAAGGCTGCCGCCATGGCCAACCACGCTTTGCGGCCGGAAAAGATGACCGCTGAGAAGCGGGATGCCATCTGCCGGGCCTGCGACGAGATCATAGACGGAAAGCTGAACGACCATTTCCCGCTGGTGGTCTGGCAGACCGGATCGGGTACCCAGACCAATATGAACGCCAACGAGGTGGTGGCCAACCGCGGCAATGCCCTGGCCGGAAAGCCGCTGCTCCACCCCAACGACGATGTGAACATGTCCCAATCGTCCAACGACACCTTCCCCACCGCTATGCACATTGCCGCGGTGCTGGCCCTTGAGGACCGGGTGATCCCGGCCATCGACCGGCTGTGCGCCACCATGCGCCGGCTGGAGGAGGACAACCGCGGCGTGATCAAATCCGGCCGCACGCATTTGCAGGACGCCACCCCGATTGCCTTTTCCCAGGAGATCTCCGGATGGCGTACCAGTCTGGAGCGGGACAAGCAGCTGTTGCTGCTGGCGCTGCCGCCTCTGAAAGAGCTGGCGCTGGGCGGTACTGCCGTGGGTACCGGGCTGAACGCGCCTGCCGGGTTTGACACGCAGGTGGCCGACGCCGTTTCCAAGATCACCGGCAAGACCTTTCTGCCTGCGGCCAACAAATTCCACGCCCTGACCTCCAAGGATGAGCTGGTGTTTGCCCATGGAGCGTTGAAGGCTCTGGCCTGCGACATGATGAAGATCGCCAACGATGTGCGGTGGCTGGCTTCTGGGCCCCGCAACGGACTGGGAGAGATTCGTATTCCGGAAAACGAGCCCGGCTCCTCCATTATGCCCGGCAAGGTCAATCCCACTCAATGTGAGGCCGTCACCATGGTGGCGGTACAGGTCATGGGCAACGATGTGGCGGTGGGTATGGCCGCTTCGCAGGGCAATTTCGAGCTGAACGTCTTTATGCCGGTATGCATCTATAATTTCCTGCAATCGGCACGGCTGCTGGCAGAAGCTATCGTTTCCTTCAACGATCACTGTGTGGCCGGCATCACGGCTGACCGCGAAAAAATGCAGGAGAATCTGCGCCGCTCCTTGATGCTGGTAACGGCGCTGAACCCCTACATTGGCTATGAGAACGCCGCCAAGGTGGCAAAAAAAGCCTTTCAGGACGGCTGTTCTCTGCGGGAGGCCTGCTTGGCGCTGGGCTTTTTGAGCGCCGAAAGATTTGATGAAATATTCCATCCTGAGCAGATGGTCTGATAGGAGGTACACGATCATGGATTACGCAAAAGAATCTCTGCGGCTGCATGAGCAATGGCAGGGGAAGATCGAAGTCACGGCCACCGTACCTGTTGCGACCAAGGACGACCTGTCCCTGGCCTATACCCCCGGTGTGGCCCAGCCCTGTCTGGAGATCCAGAAGGATGTCAGCAAAAGCTATACCCTGACCCGCCGCCATAACCTTTGCGCCGTCATCACGGATGGCTCGGCGGTACTGGGTCTGGGGGATATCGGCCCGGAGGCCGGTATGCCCGTTATGGAGGGCAAATGCGTTCTGTTCAAGGCTTTCGGCGGCGTGGACGCCTTTCCCCTGTGCATCAAAAGCAAAGATGTGGACGAGTTCGTCAACACAGTCTATCTGATCTCCGGCAGCTTCGGCGGCATCAATCTGGAGGATATCGCAGCACCCCGCTGCTTTGAGATCGAGCGGAAGCTGAAGGAGAAGTGCGATATTCCCGTGTTCCACGACGACCAGCACGGCACCGCCGTCATTACGCTGGCCGGTCTCACCAACGCGCTGAAGGTCGTCGGCAAGCAGAAGGAAACGGTGAAGGTCGTTACCTCCGGGGCCGGGGCAGCCGCTGTCTCTATCGTGAAGCTGCTGCTGGCCGCCGGATACCGCCACATCACCATGTGCGACCGCAGGGGCGCCATTTATAAGGGCCGAGAAAATCTCAACTGGGTCAAGGAGGAAATGGCCGAAGTGACCAATCCGGAGCGCCGGGCCGGCTCTTTGGCCGATATGCTGGTGGGTGCCGATGTGTTTATCGGCGTCAGCGCGCCCGGTATGGTCACAAAGGAAATGGTGCAGACCATGAACCGTGACGCCATCATCTTTGCCTGCGCCAACCCCACACCGGAGATCTTCCCCGACGAGGCCAAGGCCGGCGGTGCCAAAGTGGTCTCTACAGGCCGCAGCGATTACCCCAATCAGATCAATAACGTACTGGCCTTTCCCGGCATTTTCCGGGGTACCTTCGATGTGCGGGCCAGCGATATCAACGAGCCGATGAAAATGGCGGCAGCCCAGGCGCTGGCCGATCTTATCTCCCCGGAGGAGCTGTCCGCGGACTACATTATCCCGGCTGCGTTTGATCCCCGGGTCGGTCCCGCAGTAGCGAAAGCCGTAGCGGAGGCGGCCCGTGAAAGCGGCGTCGCCCGCATCTGACAAACAGCCGTATATAAAAGCCGCATCCCTTTTGCCAGACCGGCAAAGGGATGCGGCTTTTTCTGTATCAGCCGATCTGCTGCAGCAAAAGGATCAGACCGGAAACGCCCACAAAGACATATACCACGGTGCGCATGGCGTCGGCGTTCAGCTTTCCTGCAATTTTGCCGCCTATGACCGCACCCAGCAGGATGCAAACGGAGCCGACAGCCGCAAAGGGCAGGATCTCTGGATGCAGAAGACCATTGTAGACCCGTCCGAAAAGGCTGACCGCGCCGGTTATGCTGAAGAGCAGCTGCATACAGGCCAGATAGCTGGCGTGGTCGCGGGCGGCTGTCACAAAGTACAGCGCCATGGGAGGTCCTCCAATGGCAAAGAGCCCCGCACTTATGCCGCAGAAAAAACCGCAGACGACGCCTGCCGCGGGCTTCGGTGTCAGCTGCACCCTCCGGGCCGCCAGCAGGAAGTACAGTGCGAGAACCATCAAAAAGACGGCGAAAACGATCACCAACACATGAAGATCCAATGTATCCACAATGCCCAGCATCAGCAGACTGGCCAGCGAAAAGGCAATGGTGGGCGGCAGGGTAAGCCGCCACTGGATATGCCGCCGGTATTTCCAGCACAAAACCATGCAAAAAAGCTGGTTGATCACGATGGCCAGCGCCGTGGCGTCAATCATATTAAAATAGAAAGGCAGTATCATCATCAGAAAGACCACCGAGCCGAAACCAGTCACCGACTGGATGATCCCGGCGACCAGGCTAGTTGCTGCCACCACAAACCAGATCATTGCGGCACACCTCCCGCGCAGCATGAAATCACATGCTGCCATCTTACCACATTGTGAAAAAAAAGGAAAGCCTTTCCACCGACAACTATCTTCATTTTTTAGCAATATTTTTATGACATATATGACGTAATACGCAATATTGAGATATAAAACCGCAATGTTTTACGCGATTTCTACTTTTCTGCCGGTGTTTTGCAGAAAGAGACGCTTTTCGACACCGAATATGTGGTAGAATCTACCATCATAAAGGTTGGAAACCTTTGTTAACTGCATCGCCGCACAACACGGTAAAGGAGGTCGCCATGAATCATTTGATGCGTATACTGTCCCTTCTGCGATTCGAGTTCCACCAGAGTCGGATCCTGCGCTACCGTCAGCAGGGGCGAAGGTTGATGCGTGACAGCGGGATCTCGCAGCAGCTGCTTGCGTTGAATAGCCGGATCGATCATCACGGCTGTATCATGCGGCAGCTGGAACACGAACTGGAAGCGGCATAGGAACGCAAAAAACCGGCCCAAAAGGGCCGGTTTTTTGCGTTCCGCATCACATGCGGTCATTTTTTCTTTTTGCCCAGATAGGCTTCCTTGATGGACTCGTCTGCCAACAGCTCTGCGCCGGTACCGAACTTGGTGATGTTGCCGGTCTCCAGCACATAGGCATAGTCCGCGATCTTCAGGGCCATGTTGGCGTTCTGCTCGATCAACAGTACGGTCACGCCCTGTTCGTTGATGGTGCGGATAATATCAAAGATGCCCTGCACCACCAGCGGCGCCAGACCCAAAGAGGGTTCGTCCATCATCAGCAGCTTGGGGCGGCTCATCAGGGCACGGCCCACGGCCAGCATCTGCTGCTCGCCGCCGGACAGCGTACCGGCCAGCTGCCAGTGACGCTCCTCCAGACGGGGGAACAGCTCGTAGACCCACTTGAGGTCCCGCTCGATGCCGTCCTTATCGCTGCGCAGATAGGCGCCGATCTTCAGGTTTTCCAGCACCGTCAGATTGGGGAACACACGGCGGCCTTCGGGGGCCTGTGCGATACCGGCCTCCAGCACCTTGTTGATGGGCTTGCCCAGCAGTTCCTGATCGTTATAGGTGATAGAACCACTGTCGGCCTTTACCAGACCGGAGATGGTGCGCAGGGTGGTGGACTTACCGGCGCCGTTTGCGCCGATGAGGGTAACGATCTTGCCGTCCGGCACCTCCAGACTGATGCCCCGCAGTGCCTTGATGCCGCCGTAGGATACATGTAAGTTCTCAATCTTCAGCATCGTCTGCCACCCCCAAGTATGCGTCGATGACGCGCTCGTTGTTTTGGATCTCGTCAGGCGTTCCCTGCGCGATCAGCTTGCCGAAGTCCAGCACATAGATGCGGTCGGCGATATCCATGACCAGATCCATGTGGTGCTCGATCAGCAGGATCGTCTTGTGGAAATTGGTGCGGATCTCACGGATAAACTGGGCCAGCTTCAAGGTCTCCTGCGGGTTCATACCGGCGGCAGGCTCATCCAGCAGCAGCAGCTGCGGCTCGGTGGCCAGTGCGCGGGCGATCTCCAGACGGCGCTGCTTACCGTAAGGCAGGCTGGTGGCCAGCTCGTCCTTCACGTCCTCCAGTCCTACGATCTTCAGCAGCTCCATGACCTCCTCACGCTGCTTGGCCTCCTCTTTGGCGTTCAGGTGGAGAGCGGCGGTGAACAGGTTGCTGGTGCGGCGCATATGCTTGGCGATCAGCACGTTGTCGAATACGCTCTGTGTTTTCCACAGACGGATATTCTGGAAAGTACGGGCCATACCGCGGGCTGTGATCCTGTCGGGCGTGGGAGCCAGAATATGGTCGGAGAAGGCATACCCGTCCCGCTCCTTCTGCTGGGCTTTCCAAGCCTTGAGGGCGTCGCCCTCCAAAGCCTGTTCCGGTGCGAACTGGGCGGTATACATGGTAGGATGCTCGCCCTTATAGGTTTTTTTCATCTTGCCGGTGGGGTGGTTGCGGACGATGCATTCGCCATTGAAGCACACCCGGCCGTTGGTGGGCGCGTACACACCCGTGATGACGTTGAACGCGGTGGTTTTGCCGGCGCCGTTGGGGCCGATCAGGGCCACGATCTCGCCCTCGTTGACGTCCAGATTCAGGTTATCGACGGCCACCACGCCGCCGAACTGCATAGTGGCGTTCTCCACTTTCAGCACGTTTTTCATTTGGACGCCACCTCCTTTGCGGGCTTTTCGCGTTTCTTAAAGAGCTTGCCGAACCAATTGATGATGCCGTCCCACGAGAATTCGTGGTCGCCCATAATACCCTTGCGGAAGAACAACACCACGATCATAATGACCACGGAGAACACCAGCATACGGAAGCCGCCCCGCATGAAGGGGATGTTCACGCCGATATAGGGCATGGGGTCGTCCAGGAAACGTAGCCACCACTCAGAGCAGGCGATGTAGAGGAAGGAGCCCAGGATGGAGCCGGTAATGGAGCCGATACCGCCGATGACCACGATCAGCAGGATCTCATAGGTCATGGTGGAGGTAAAGGTGTTGGCCTGCACGCTGGACTGGAACATGGCCAGCAGCGCACCGCCTACGCCGGCGAAGAAGGAGCTGATCATAAAGGCCTGCATCTTATGCTTGGCCAGATTGATGCCCATGGCCTCGGCGGCGATCTCGTCGTCACGGATGGCCTTGAAAGCACGGCCATAGGTGGAATTGATGATCAGCACGATGATGGCGATGCAGATACCCGATACGATAAAGGGAAACAGCACACTGTCAAAGTTGGCGAACTTTTTCAGCAGGTTGGAGGCGTTGGTCAGAGGGCCTACCTGCTTCCACTGGATAATGGCCCGCATGATCTCGGCAAAGCCCAGCGTGGCGATGGCCAGATAGTCGGACTTCAGCTTCAGTACCGGCAGGCCGATGAGCCACGCGAAGATCATGGGCACAATACCGGCCAGCACCAGCGCCACGATCATGGGCAGGCAGAACTGGACGATACCGCCGTCAAAGTACTGGTACACAGCGGCGCGGGATTCCACGGGAATTGTCAGGATGGCGTAGGTATACGCGCCGATCATCATGAAGCCCGCCTGACCCAGCGAAAACAGGCCGGTAAAGCCGTTAAGCAGGTTCAGGGACACCGCCACCAGCGAGTAGATGGCGCCCTTTTTCAGCACCGATGCCAGCATAGAGTAGTGCTGGAACTTATCCACATACAGCAGAAAGACAAGGCAGACGGCGGCGAGGATCAAAGACAGCAACAGATTTCTTTTCTTATTGTTCTTCATATCTCACACCTTCTCCGTCAGTTTTTCGCCGAACAGGCCGTTGGGCTTGCACAGCAGGATGATGATCAGCAGCGCAAAGGTGAATGCGTTACTGAACACGGCAATATTCTCGTTGGCCTTGATAAAGGACTCGCAGATACCAATGATAAACGCACCGATCACAGCGCCGGGGATGGATCCGATCCCGCCGAACACCGCCGCCACGAAGGCTTTCAGGCCGGGCATGGCGCCGATCATGGGGCTGACCTGACCGTAGTTGGCGAAGTACAGGATGGAAGCAACACCCGCCAGGAAGGAGCCGATGACAAAGGTCATGGAGATGACGGAGTTGATCTTGATGCCCATCAGCTGGGACGTTTCAAAATCGCGGGACACGGCGCGCATGGCCATACCGATCTTGGTTTTCTGGATCAGCACCACCAGGATCGCCACCAGCACGATGGTCAGGATGGGGGTAATGATGGTAATGCGCTTAATGCTCAGACTGCCCACCTGCATTACCTTGGTCAGGAAGGGGATGTCAGGATAAGCGCGGGCGATACCGCCGGTGATGTATGTAGCCAGGTTTTGCAGCAGATAGCTGACGCCGATGGCGGAGATCATGACCGACATACGGGGCGCGGTGCGCAGGGGCTTGTACGCCGCCTTCTCAATGAGCACACCCAGAAGCACCGTAAGGATCAGCACCAGTGGGATGGAGACCGCCAGAGAGCAGGAGGCGGAAATGTAGACCATAAAGAAGCCTGCCATCATAAAGATGTCGCCGTGGGCGAAGTTGATCAGCCGCAGGATACCGTAGACCATGGTATATCCGATGGCGATCAACGCATACAGGCTGCCCACCGTGACGCCGGAGAGCAGCAGTTGGACAAAATACGCTGCGTCATGCATAGTAGGGGGACCCTCCTTCATTATGAATCTTGCGCTTTCAGAAACCGGAGGCCTCTCACGGCTTCTCAAAACGCAAGAGTCATCAAAGTTGCATCGTGAGGGGAGCCAATGCTCCCCTCACGATGGATAGCGATTTACTGTGTGAACGCAGGTTCTTAGCCGTTGTAGGTGCTGTAATAAACGATCTCGCCATCCTTGATGGTCTTGATAACAGCGTAGGTCTTGACAGCATCGCCGTTCTCATCGAAGGACAGGTCGCCGGTGATCAGGCCGGGCACGTTCAGGGACACCAGAGCGTCGCGGATGGCCACACCGTCGGTGGAGCCGGCAGCCTCGATGGCGTAAACGGCAGCCATGTAAGCGTCATAGCCGCAGGGAGTCACGCTGGAGATGGCCTCAGCAGTGCCGCCGTTGTTCTCGATGCGGGTGTTGTCCTCGGCAACCCAGGCCTTGAAGCCCTCGACGAAAGCCTTACCGGCTTCGTTGGTGGTATCGTCAGCATCAAAGAAAGCGGAGAAGAAGATGTCGGTAGCCTTGTCACCGGTACGCTGGGCGATGGAGATATCATCCCAGGTATCGCCGGCCATGATGGGGCAGGTGATGCCGGCGTCACGGGCCTGGCTGATAATCATGGCAGCAGTCTCGATGGAGACGGGAGCAAAGATGCCGTCATAGCCGGCGGACTTCACGGAAGCCATGATGGTGGAGAAGTCGGTCTCGCCCTTCTGGAACTCCAGAACGGTAGCCTTACCGCCCAGACGCTCCATTTCCTTCTGGAAGTAGTTGCCGAAGCCGGCGGAGTAGTCGTCGCCGGACTCAATGATCAGAGCGCAGTTGACGCTGCCCTTTTCCTTGTTGGCAAAGTTGGCCATCACGGCGCCCTGGAAGGGATCGATGTAGGATACACGGAAGTAGAAGTCGTTATCCAGAGTGACCTGGGGATTGGTGCAGGAAGTGCCGATGGCAGGGATCTGAGCCTCCTTGAACAGGTCGCCGGCAGCAATGGCGCAGCCGGAGCCGTATGTACCGATGACCACAGACACGCCCTGGGAGATCAGGGTCTGGGCAGCGGTAGGCGCCTTGGCGGCGTCAGATGCGTTATCCGCGGTGATCAGCTGAACGGTGTACTCCTCGCCGCCGATGGTGACGGTGGGCTTGATGGAGTTGGCATACTCAATGCCCAGGATTTCCTTCTTGCCGCCGGCAGCGTTCTGGCCGGAAGTAGGCTCGAAGATACCGATCTTGACGACCTTGTCGCCGGCAGAGCTGTTGTCGTTATTGTTGGCATCTCCGCCCTGGCCGCCGCAGGCCACCAGAGACAACGCCATGACCAGAGCCAACAGCATTGCAATAAACTTTTTCATGTTTTTTCCTCCTAAAAATCTCTCTTACCGTGGCGTTCCGCCTCCGGTAGAACAGTATTATTTTAATGGAATCCTCCTCAAAAAACAATTGTAACATGCTCCGAAATTACAAAGGCGTTTGTCCGCCTCTCGCTGGCAAAAGTTGTTGCGCCATAGGAGCATGTCCACAAGTAAAGAACACCTACTTTCGCACAGTGTACAACAGAATGGTTGCCATTCCTTCCTTAACAAACATTTTACGACAAAGAACGCTAAAATAGTGAGTGCTTTATGTCCTTTACTCGTTAAAAATAGTATTTTTTTCGTGAGAATATAAATCTTTTTTATTTTTGGGCCTGTGAATGGGAAAGCGATACCCGTTTGGAGCACGTTATGGCAGGGTGTCCCCATTTGAAAGACAATTCTTTCGTGATTTTGCACAAACCGTCTGTAAAGCAGAGCGAAAAAGTGATAGTTTCTATCCAGTTTCTATGCAAAGGAGCGCTTGCCTGTGCAGCAAGCGCTCCTTGTAAAAATAGTTTTATGGTTTCTTTGAAACGGTATCGGTGAAAAATCCCTCGAATACGTCTCCGGTCATGGTTTCGTTTGCCAGCAGGTACTCCGCGATCTCCGTCAGCTGCTGCTGATAGGTTTTGAGGATCTCCTGCGCCTTCTGATAGGCATCGTCGATGATGGCCCGGATCTCACTATCCATCTCGGAAGCGGTCTTTTCCGAATAGGGGCGGGTATGTCCCATGGATTTACCGATAAACACCTCGTCCGATCCGGCGTCAAAAGCCACGGTGCCCAGCTTGGTGGACATGCCGTAGGTGCCCACCATCTTGCGGGCGAGAGACGTGGCCCGCTGGATATCGTTGGACGCGCCGGTGGAAATATCGCCCAGCATCAGCTGCTCCGCGGCACGGCCGCCCAGCAGTGACACGATCTGCTGGATCATATACTCCCGGCTCAGGTAGGAACGGTCCTCGTCCGGCAGGGAGATGGTCATGCCGCCGGCCTGCCCGCGGGGCACAATGGTGATCTGATGCACCGGATCGTGCTGGGGCAGCGCCCGCATCACCACGGCGTGGCCCGCCTCGTGATACGCGGTCAGCTTCCGCTCCTGCTCGGGGATCACGCGGCTGTGCTTCTCGGGACCGGCGATCACCTTGATAACCGCCTCGTCGATGGCCGCCTTGTCAATAGCCATCTTGTTCTGACGGCCTGCCAGCAGCGCCGCCTCGTTCAGCAGATTTTCCAGATCCGCACCTGTAAAGCCGGGGGTACCCTTGGCCACCTGACCGAGATCCACATCCTCCGCCAGCGGCTTATTGTGGGCGTGAATGGTCAGGATCTCCTCGCGGCCCTTGATGTCGGGCAGGCCCACGTAGACCTGGCGGTCAAACCGTCCGGGGCGCAGCAGCGCGGGATCCAGAATATCCACCCGGTTGGTGGCGGCCAGCACCACAACGCCCTCGTTGGAGCCGAAGCCGTCCATCTCCACCAGCAGCTGATTCAGCGTCTGCTCACGCTCGTCATGGCCGCCGCCCAGTCCGCTGCCGCGCTGACGGCCCACGGCGTCGATCTCGTCGATAAACACGATGGCCGGCGCTTCCTTTTTGGCCTGCAGAAACAGGTCGCGGACACGGCTGGCGCCTACACCCACATACATCTCCACAAAGTCGGAGCCGGAGATGGACAGGAACTTTACGTCTGCCTCACCGGCCACCGCCTTGGCCAGCAGCGTCTTACCGGTACCCGGAGGGCCAACCAGCAGCACACCCTTGGGGATATGGGCGCCCAGCTTCAGATACTTTTCGGGGTCCCGCAGAAATTCCACGATCTCCTGCAATTCCTCTTTTTCCTCGTCAGCGCCGGCGACATCCCGGAAGGTGACCTTTTTATCGCCCTCCGGAATACTGTTGACCCGGGCCTCACCAAAGTGGGCCATCTTGTCGCTGACGCCGCCTGCGCCGCCGTTCATGCGGGTCATCAGGTTCATCAGCACGATGAAGGCCATGGCTGCCAGCACATAGGGAAGCAGCACCTGCAGCCAGTTGGTGGAGGAAGCGTAGGGGTAGTCGTAGGAGGTAATGATCCCCTTGGCGTACTGCTCCACCACCAGGTTGTTGAGATCATCGTAAAAGAGGTCGAAGTCACGCAGTTGGCAGGCAGCAGTGGTCTGATCCTTCAGCGTGGCGGTCAGCCGGGTGCCGTTGATGGTGAAGGACTGCACTTTCTCCTGTACGAACAGCTGCCGCATCTCGCTATACGGGATATCGCCCTGACGGGTCATGCTGCGGGCCAGATACAGCACCAGCAGCAGGCAGATCACAAGGAAAAAAATTGAGCGGAAATTGATTCTTTTGGGTTCCATGACACGTTGCCTCCCTATCCTACCAAGCGAATGCCCTGCCAGCTCTGGCCGCTGCCGACGCTGATAACGACAAAGGGCTTTGCGAGAATTTTATGAATGGAGATATAGGGATCGTTCCAAAAACGGCTGTCAAAGGAGCCGGTACGGTTATCGCCCAGGAAAAAGACGCAGCCCTCCGGCACCTTGAACGTATTGTCGGATTCCGTGACCCCCTGCGCGGGGAGATACGACTCCTCCAACTGCTGGCCGTTGATATAGACATACCCGTCCCGGAAGGATATCTCGTCGCCGGGCAGGCCGATGACACGCTTGACCAGTACCTTGCCCAGCTCATCGCTCCGGAAAGTCACCACATCGCCCCGTTCCGGCACGGGATCGGACACCAGATAGGACAACTGCCAGCCCAGCAGCACCGATTTGGTGGGCAGCGTGGTCTCCATGGAGCCGCTGGGCACCCATGCGATCTGGATCACGAATTTGAATACCACAAAAACGGCAGCCAGGATCAGAATGACCTCCCGCCATTCCTTCCAGAACCGTTTCAGGGTCCACCTTTCCTTTTCGTCCGGAACGGCTTTCTGCTGCTCCAGACGCTTTCCTTCATCTTCCCTCATAGGGCCCTCCTGTTTTGCCAAATTATTTGCTGTACACTTCCGGCTTCAGCACACCGATACAGGGATAGTTGCGGTACTTCTGGGCATAGTCCAGGCCGTAGCCCACCACAAACTCATCCGGCACCTCAAAGCCGGCCAGATCAGCCACGATGGGCTTCTCCCGGCGGGCAGGCTTATCCAGCAGCGTTACAATGGTGACGGACGCCGCACCCTTGGTGGCCAGGTAGTTTTTCAGGAAATAGAGTGTGTTGCCGGAGTCCAGAATATCCTCCACCACAATGATGTGGCGGCCGGTGATATCCTTCTGAAGGTCCCGGGTGATCTCCACCACACCGGAGCTCTTGGTGCCGTTGTTGTAGGAGGACACGCCGATGAACTCGATCTCGCTCTTCAGCTGTGCGGCCCGCACCAGATCCGCCATGAAGATGAAGCAGCCCTTCAGCACGCCTACAAAAATGGGGTCCTTATCCGCAAAGCGGTCATACAGTTCACTGCCCATCTCCTGCACGCGCGCATGCAGCTGCTCCTCCGACATCAGTACCTTCAAGATGTCCTGTTCCATGTTGCTCTTTACCATTTCCCGGTATCCTCCTTGTGGATTTCTCTTTTATGGATTGTGATATTTATGTTGTCGTCGTTCTCTTTTGACGATACGCTCTCCCCTATGCCCACACCGTATACCGCGCGGACAGCCCCGTTTACACAGACGACCGGGATCTTATTCCGATCTTCCGCCGGAATGCCCGCGTCCAGAAACAGCCGCTTGAGGCTGCGGCTGCCCCGGCCTGTGGTCAAACGGTCACTGCCGCGCCAGGAGCGAACGGTAACGCGGGCGCCCGCACCGCCGCGCAGGGTGATATCGTAGTCACCCCAACGGTTGACGCCCGGCCTGAGTGTCATCTCCGGCAGGACTGCCGCCCGCATGGTCAGGCGCAGCTGTCCGCCCCGGCACATGGCCTGCATCCCGCCCGGTAAGTCCAGCGTGCCGCCGCCGACGGCCAGCGCCAGCAGCGCGTCGATGTGTACCGCGCCCACGTCCTTTTTTCCGCCGGGCAGCCGTCCCAATAACAGCCGCAGAATGCGGGGCCGCAGAGCCTCCGGCGCTGACAGAAGCCGCGCCGTTTCCAGCACCGTGCCTGACTGGGGCAGATAGTCGGCCGCCAGCGTGTCCAGATAGGTGTTTTCGCTCCGCAGGATCTCCGCCGTACGGCCGATGGAACGGGTCAGCGCGGGATTGATGGTCTCCAATTGAGGCCACAGCTCCCGCCGCAAGCGGTTGCGGGCGTAATGGATGTCCTGATTGGTGCTGTCCTCCACATGGGCCAGCCTGTGTTCCGCAAGATAGTCCTCGATCTCCCGGCGGCTGGTTTGCAGCAGGGGACGGACGATCCTACCCCGCACCGGTGGGATGCCCGCCAGCCCCTCCGGACCGGTGCCCCGCAGCAGGTTCAGCAGCACGGTTTCCGCCTGATCCTGAGCGTGATGGGCGGTAGCAATGCGCGATGCGCCGATGGTATCGGCAGTGCGGTGCAGAAAGTCGTACCGCAGCCGCCGACCTGTTTCCTCCACGCCAAGACCCCACTGCTCCGCCGTCTCATAGACCGGTGCGGCCTCGGTGTAAAAGGGAACGTCCAGATCCCGGCACAGCGCCCGGACAAAATCCTCGTCCCGCTGGGCCTCCGGCCGCATTTTGTGGTTCAGATGCGCCGCCGCCACGGAAAAGCCGCGGCCGGGCGCCAGGTTTGCCAGATAGTGCAGCAGGCACACGGAGTCCCGTCCGCCGGACACGGCGCACAGCAGCAAGCCGCCTGCCGGCGGCAGCATCCCCCACCGTTCCATCCAAGGGATCAGATCCATGGCTTACTCCTCATCGTCGCCGTACCGGTTTTCCAGCGTGCCGAAGGCGGTATATTCCGGCATCCACCGCAGCTCCACCTTACCGGTCTCGCCGTGACGGTTCTTGGCCACGATGCACTCCGCAATATTGTGTTTTTCCGAGTCTTCATTATAATAGTCGTCACGATACAGAAACATGACGATATCGGCGTCCTGCTCAATGGCGCCGGATTCACGCAGATCCGACAGCATGGGCCGCTTGTTGTCACGCTTTTCGTTGGCGCGGCTCAGCTGCGAAAGGCACAGCACCGGCACCTGCAGCTCCTTAGCCATGATCTTCAGCATACGGCTGATGTCCGACACCGCCTGCTGGCGGTTCTCGCCGGCATAGCTTTTGCCGCCGGCACTGGTCATCAATTGCAGATAGTCGATGACCACCAGCCCCAAATTGTCCAGTCGCCGGCACTTGGCGTTCATGTCCGCCGCCGTCAGCAGGGGATTGTCGTCAATGCGGATATCCATGCGGCTGAGATTGGAGGCCGCTTCCGCGATCCGCTGCCAGTCGCTCTCCCGCAAATTGCCGGTGGTGAGCCGCTGGTTCTCCACCAGCCCCTCGGATGCAATGAGACGGGTCACCAGCTGCTCCCGGGACATTTCCAGCGAGAAGATCGCCACAGTCTTGCCGGAGGTTTTGGCCGCCGACAGCGCCACGTTCAGCGCCAGACTGGTCTTACCCATACCGGGGCGGGCTGCCAGCAGCAGCAGGTCGGATTTATTCAGGCCGTTGATCTTGCTGTCCACGGCGGACAACCCGGTGGACAATCCCGGCAGGCTGGACTCACTGTTGGACAGCTCCTCCAGCCGGGTCATCACGTCCTGCAGGACCTGACTGACAGGCACCATGCTCTGGCCGCTGCGGCCGCGGCGGATGGCGTAGACCTTCTGCTCGGCGGATTCCAGCATATCGCCTGCGGAGGCGCCGCCCTCCTGCACCATGGCGGTGATGTTGGCCGCAGCGGTGGCCACCTGCCGCATCAGCGCCTTGTCCCGCACGATCTTTACATACTCATTGACATTGGCGGAGGTGGGCGTCACCTCCATCAGTTGCAGCAGATAGGGGCGGGTGGCTTCGGTATAGGTGCCGTTTTTCTCCATTTCGCTGGCGACCGTCACGCCGTCCACCGGCTGGGAGTAGACGAACATGTGGGCGATGGTCTCAAAGATCTCCCGGTTCTGCCGCAGGTAGAAATCCTCCGCCTGCAGCTGATCCATCACATCCTTGACACAATCGCCGTCGATCAGCATGGAGCCAAGCACCGCCTGCTCCGCTTCCGCGGAGTGGGGCATGCCCCGCATCAATAATTCGTCCATCATCACACCTGCCTTTTGCAAAAGCCTCGCTGAGTCCGCGCCCGCAGGCGCGAACGAATCACATCATTTTTCTGATGACATGTGCGCCAGCAAAGTTTACTTTTCCTCGACCACCAGCACATTGACGATACCGCTGATCTCATAGCCCAGCTTGGCCTTCACCTGATAGGTACCGTAGGATTTGATAGGCTCGTCAATGACCAGCTTCTTGCTGTCCACATCCATATCGTACTGGGCCTTCAGGGCATCGGCGATGGCGGCGCTGGTGACAGCGCCGAACAGCTTGCCCTCGGCGCCGCCCTTGGCGGCGATCTTCACCTGGCAGCCCTGCAGCTTTTCCGCAATGGCTTCGGCGGCAGCCTTGGCCTCCGCGTCTGCCTTGGCCTTGGCCTTGTCACGCAGCTTCATGGTGTTCACAGCGTCGGCAGTGGCAGGCACGGCCAACCCCTTGGGGATCAGATAGTTGCGGGCATAACCCTCGGCAGCCTCGATCATCTGGCCTTTCTTTCCCTTGCCGCGCACATCCTGCGTCAAAATAATCTTCATGGTCGTATCCTCCTATGTTACAGAATCTGTGATATCTATTCTCTATATGTCAATATGTCAATCCTCAAAATACTTATCAATGGCCGCCAGCAGCTTGGTCTTGGCTTCCGCCACGGTAATGCCCCGTGCCTGACCGCCTGCGGTGGTGGAATTGCCGCCGCCGCCCAGCGCCTCCAGGATCACCTGCACGTTTACCTCGCCCAGCGAACGGGCAGACATGTATACGCCGTCGTCCTTCCGGTACAGCACAAAGGAGGCCCGGATACCCCGGATGGTCAGCAGCTCGTCGGCCGCCTTGGCGGCGGTGACCCGATCATAGGCCTCGTCGGCGGCTACTATGGCAATGTCGCCGTGATAGATCTCCGCCTGCCGCATAATGGCATAGCGGGTCACCATGGCGTCCAGATCGCTCTGGAACATGCGCTGCACGTCCTGGGTGTCGGCGCCCACCCGCCGCAGGTAGGCCGCCGCTTCGAAGGTACGGCCTCCGGTGCGGTTGGTGAAATTCTTGGTATCCAGCACGATACCCGCCAGCAGCGCCTCCGCTTCGCACCGCAGCACGTCAGCGGGCTCCACCAGATACTGCATCAGCTCCGTGATCAGCTCGCTGGCAGAGCTGGCGTAGGGCTCGTGATAGTTCAGTGTCATCTTGTCAATATAGCTGCTGCCCCGGCGGTGATGGTCGATGACCGCCACCCGGGTACAGCTTTCCAACAGCGGCTCAGACTCCACACTGTCCGGCCGGTTGGTATCCACCACCACCAGAAGCGTATTCGGCTGGGCGTGGAGAAAGGCCGTGTCACCGGAAACGAATACGCCTGCGTATTCCGGCTGTTGCTGCAGGGAGCGCAATACAGGATGGGCGGCGTTATTCTCCATGTCGATGACGATCTGCGCCTTTTTGCCCAGCTTACGGCTGATGCAGCAGATACCGGCCGCCGCACCCAGTGAGTCCATATCGGCGTATTTGTGGCCCATGACGTAAATGTTGCGGGCGTCCTGGATCAGCTCCCGCAGGGCGTTGGCCATCACCCGGGACTTGACCTTGGTGCGCTTTTCCGTGGTTTTGGAGCGGCCACCGTAGAACTCGAAGTTGTTGCGGTCCTTCACCACCGCCTGATCGCCGCCGCGGCTCAGGGCCATCTCCAGCGCCAGATCGGCGTTTTTGAACAGCGCGTCAAAGCTGTCGCCGTCCCGGCCCAGACCGATGGACAGCGTGGCGTTGACTCCGCCGCTCTCGATGGTGCGCACTGTGTCCAGCACCTCAAACTTCTTTTCGGCAAAGACGGCAAAGTCCTTCTCCTCCATGACAAACAGATACCGGTCCCGGTCATAGCCCAGCAGCAGGGCGCCGCTGCCGGCGCACCAGTCATTGAGCTTGCCCTCGATCTCCGCCAGCAGCGCCGAACGCTTGCTTTCCGGGCAGGCCTTCATCAGATCCTCATAATTGTCGATCATCAGAATGGCCACCGCCGGGCGGGTCATCTCCAGCGTCTGGCGCATCTGCTCGGACTCGGTAATATCCATCCAGTAGGTAGTGGCCAGCATACTGTGGTCGCCCTTCAGCTGGTCGGGATGGGTCAGCGCACCGTATACCCGGTAGGTGCGGTGGTTCCACACCACAGGCTCCGGACATTCCCGCTTGCCTTCCAGCAGCCAGTGGACATCAAACCCCGGCACCACATTGTTTACCAGCGATTCAAACATTTTTTCCTTCAGTTCGGTTAACGCCAGAAAACGGTCGTTGCCCCACAGGACCTCGCCGGTGTTCAGATCAAACACCAGCATGGGCAGCGGCGCGTACAGCATGTTGCTGGAACGGGCAGTATCGATACCGCCGCTGACCCGATCCAGATACTGCCGCACACTGTGCTGGGCCATCCGGTTGCGCCGCACGCCCACATAGAGCACCAAGGCGGAGACCAATGCCTCAGCAACAGCCAGCAGCGGCGAAAAGGGAATCGTGGCCACCACAAAAGCCGTCAGGCATAAACCGTAGAGCATGATATTGGTGCGGAAGCCACGGATCAGTTTTTTACTCAAGGCGGACACCTCACTTCACAGATGGGAATACCACTCCAATTTACAATCATTATTGTATTATAGCACACCTCTTTGCTTATCTCAACAGCAAAAATATGATTTTGGGCGGGGGATAAGTCTGCGTGCTTTCTTGCGGCAGTCAGCCTCCGGCCGGCAAACATGCTGCCGCCGGCGAAGGGCGGCGAAAGACGGCGAAAAGTTGGGGGTGTACAAAAGGGGAAAAGTGTGCTATAATTTATGCACAACGCAGAATTTTTTGCGATTTTTTTGGTTGTTTCGCAAGGCGATGCGGCCTTGCGGTGATATAAAGACCGCCGTGCCGGCGGCGCAATATAGCACAATTCAACATACGGACATCCGGGGCGAACGCTCCGATGCTCTCCGGCGATGCAGGGCCGGCAGGACATCGGGCCGCCTTTGTTTTGCTGCGAATTTTGCGGAAAACAGCCTTTTTCTGTGCGCCTATCCGTGCATTTTCCCCGGAAACGCCGTATATCACACTTAATTTCCATACAGAAAAGGAGTTTTTATGGCAGAAAAGTTTAAAATCATTCCCCTTGGCGGTCTCAACGAGATCGGCAAGAACATGACCGCATATGAATACGGCGGTGAGATCATCGTGGTGGACTGCGGCATGGCATTCCCCGGTGACGATATGTACGGTATTGACTGCGTCATCCCCGACGTCAGCTATCTGGTGAAGAACCACAACCGGCTCCGGGGACTGTTTATCACCCACGGACATGAGGATCATATCGGCGCCATTCCCTACGTTCTCAAGCAGATCAATATGCCTATTTACTGCACCCGCCTGACTGCGGGCCTTATCAAGCTGAAGCTGCAGGAGCACGGGCTGCTGCAAACCACCAAGCTCATCACGGTAGAGGCAGGGCAGACCATCCGGGCCGGAAAATTTCAGGTGGAGTTCATCCATGTGAACCACTCCATTGCCGACTCGGTGGCGTTCGCCATCCACACCCGCATGGGCACGGTGGTGCACACCGGCGACTTCAAGATCGACTCCACCCCCATCGACGGGGAGGTCATCGACCTGGCCCGGTTCGGCCAGCTGGGCCGCGAGGGCGTTCTGGCGCTGCTGGCGGACTCCACCAATGTGGAGCGCCCCGGCTACACCATGAGCGAGAAGGCGGTGGGCAAGACCTTTGCCCGCCAGTTTTCCAACTGTGACAAGCGCATCATTGTCACCACCTTTGCCAGCAACGTCCACCGCATCCAGCAGGTGCTGGACGCCGCTGCCGCCTGCGGCCGCAAGGTGGCCGTCACCGGCCGCAGCATGGAGAACATCATGAAGGTATCCACCGAGCTGGGCTATATGAAGGTGCCCAAAAACACGATGATGGATATTCACAAGATCAAGGGCCTGCCGCTGAACCAGCAGGTGATCGTCACCACCGGATCTCAGGGCGAGGAGATGAGCGCCCTGTACCGCATGGCCTTTTCCACCCACAAGCAGGTGGACATCGGCGCCGGCGACAAGGTGATCATCTCCGCCAGCGCCATCCCCGGCAACGAGGTGACGGTGGGACGGGTCATCAACGAGCTGTTCCGCAAGGGCGCAGACGTGGTGTATGACAAGGCGGACATGCTGCATGTGTCCGGCCACGCCTGTCAGGAGGAGCTGAAGATCATCCACGCCCTGACAAGGCCCAAGTTCTTCATCCCCCTCCACGGCGAGCAGCGAATGCTGCAGATCCACAAACGGGTGGCGGAGAGCATGGGTATGGCTCCCAATAACATCTGCGTGGCCGACAACGGCAGCGTCATCGAACTGACCACCAAGCACATGAAATGCGAGACCACCGTTCCCGCCGGAGAGGTATTCGTGGATGGCGGCGGTGTGGGCGAAGTGGGCGCCGTGGTGCTCAACGACCGCAAAATCCTGGCCGAGGACGGCATGGTGGTGGTGGTACTGTCCATGTCCAGCCACGACCACCAGCTTTTGTGCGATCCCGAGATCGTCACCCGTGGCTTTGTCTATGTAAAGGAGAGCGAGGAGCTGCTGCAGGAGATGCGGAAGGTGGCCATGAAGGCTGTGGACAGCATGTCGGCCCGCCGCCGCAAGGATGACGGCGAGGTGTGCCGCACCGTAAAGTCCGCCGTCAGCAGCTACCTGTACAAGCAGACCAAGCGCAGCCCCATGATCATTCCCATGGTGACAAAGCTGTAATGGGCAAAGGCTCTCGTCCCTGCCTGTAATATTTCTCCCTGCAACCGAAAGTTGCGCCATAGTTGGTGGCGGCAACAGACTGTTTCCGGTAGGATTCTGCCATCAACAGAAAAGGAGATAGGAAGATGGCATTTTCAGTAAGTATTCTGTTTTTTGGCGTGGTGTGGCTGGCGCTTCTGGCGCTGGTGGTGTATCTGGTAGTCCTGCTGATCCGGGCGCTGCGGAAATACCTGCGCAGCGGCGAGGTGCGGCAGGAGAACCGGACGGCGGTGGAATCGCTGGCCAAGGCCCTGAAGGGCCACCGGGAGCGGTGCCGCATGACACAGGAATTTGTGGCGGAGTCCATCGGCGTCAGCCGGCAGGCGGTTTCCAAATGGGAGACCGGCGCCGCCGACCCCAGCACCGCCAACCTGCTGGCACTGGCGAAGCTGTACGGCGTGTCGCCGGAGGAATTGCTGCGCAGCGCCCAAAGTGAAGATGCGTAAAAGAGGAAGAGACAGGCCGTCTCTTCCTCTTTTGATTTGGTTTGTACCGATCAGCCCCGGCGGGACAGGCTTTTGTCATGGGCCGTCCTCCTTTGTCATTCGCCGTATTTCCGACGGTACAGCAGGTTTCTGGCAGCCTTTTTGGCGTCGGGGACGTAGTCCTTGCCGTCGATGACCTTTTGGAGCTGCTTGTCGCTGTAATTCTGGAAGGTGTGTTCAAATTTCTCAACAGGGGATAGGGCCTCCTGAAGCACCTGCTGCTTCTCATATTCCTCCATCGGGGACGGCAGGGCGAAGAAGGCCGCATAGCGGCAGCGGGGGCAGACGTATGTCTCCGTCTCCAGCGGCAGATCCGCCGTCATCAGCGGCGATGCCCGGAAAGCCAGATAGCCGGTGCGGTAGGGCGTCAGCTCGATCTCCGCGTCGCGGCAAATAGGACAAAGACGTTTGATCTCATTCGGCATGGAGGAACTCCTTTCTTTGTTGTGTGTAATGTTTCGTGCTGCGGCGCGAGGACGGCCTCCGGCAGCCCACTTTTCCCAATAGCTGGAAAAGTGGGCAAAAGAGCCAGAAGAAACCAAAGGTTTCTTCACTTCCTTGCGCGCTATGTGTGGTACAAAATTGCAATTGCCTACCTCACGTTCACGGGACACATTCGATTTCGATTCGTTAAAAGAATCTCCTCTGCTCCTGCGCCGCTGCCGCTGATCTTTGCGGGGAAGAAATCTGCAATTCTACGGTGTAGGCCGTTGGGGACGCCGACCCCTATAAAATGGTGCAGTGAAAAACCGGGGCAGGGCAATGCCCTGCCCCTTGGGGGGTCAAAATTCCGGCGCGTTGGGCGTGCGGCGGTAGAGGAGGGGTTTGCCCTCCGCGTCCACCAGCACCGCCATTCCGCCGCCATAACCGCCGGCGTGGTAAAAGTACTGCGCACCGGTCTGGATGTCCACCCAGATCTCGTTGGTGCTCATGGCTCCCTGAGAATAGACCTTTTCAAACCGCTTTTCCTTTGCCATCGTTCGTTCTCCCGATATGTGTAAGGGCGGGCGCGTGCCCGCCCTTTATGGTTCACTCCGCGTCGTTCTCCAGCAGCGTCTTGGCGCTGGCGGCCAGACCGGCCAGCCCCTGGATCTCACTGGGAATAATGATCTTGGTGGCCTTGCCGTCGGCCATCTTCTGCATGGCTTCCAATGCCTTGAGCTTGATGACCTGATCGTTGGGGGCGTTCTCGTTCAGCATGCGCAGGGAGTCAGCCATGGCCTGCTGCACCTTCAGAATGGACTGTGCCTCAGCTTCGGCGGCCATGATCCGGGCCTGCTTGGCGGCGTCGGCCCGCAGGATGGCGGACTGCTTTTCGCCCTCCGCCACCAGAATCTGGCTGGCCTTCTGGCCCTCGGCCTGCAAAATGGACTCACGGCGCTCACGCTCGGCCTTCATCTGCTTTTCCATGGCGTTCTGGATCTCCTTGGGCGGCAGAATGTTCTTCAGCTCCACGCGGTTGACCTTGATGCCCCAGGGATCGGTGGCCTCATCCAGAATGGAGCGCATCTTGGCGTTGATCACGTCGCGGCTGGTCAGGGACTGGTCCAGCTCCATCTCGCCGATGATGTTACGCAGGGTGGTGGCCGTCAGGTTCTCAATGGCGCTCATGGGGTATTCCACGCCGTAGGTATACAGCTTGGGGTCCGTGATCTGGAAATAGATGACCGTGTCGATCTGCATGGTGACGTTATCCTTGGTGATCACCGGCTGGGGATCGAAATCCGCCACCTGCTCCTTCAGGGAGATCTTCTTCACCACACGCTCGATAAAGGGCCACTTCCAGTGCAGGCCGTTGCCCCACACCGCGCTGAAGGAGCCCAGACGCTCCACCACATAGGCCTTGGACTGCTGCACTACGTGGATACAGCTGACCACCAGAATCAGAATGAGTACCACCAGTACACCGATTGCAATATAGCCTCCCATTTTCTTTTCCTCCTTAATTTTCTCAAAAAAGTATGTACAACTGCTTCCTGCAGATCTCTTACAGGTCGTGGGGAACGTCTACGTACAGCTTGACGCCCTCCATCCGGATGACCGTGACCAGCGTTTCCGCCGCGATGACCGCGCCGGACTGGCTGCGGGCCGTCCATGTTTTCCCGTCGATATACACCTCACCGGTAGGGATGGTGTTGTCAATGGTCTCCGTGACCCGGGCGGTACCGCCCAGCACACGGTCGGCATTGGTGGCCACCTGCCCTTTCTTTGACAACTTCCGCACCAGAGGGCGGGTAGCGATCAGCGTGGCGATAGACACGAGGAAAAACAGCACCACCTGCAGCCAGATGGGGCCGCTCAGCACAGCGGTGATCAGTCCCGCCACCGCGCCGAGGACGAACCAGATGGACACAAGTCCCGCTGTCAGCGCCTCCGCCACACCGAATATGATGACCGCTGCGATCCATATAATAGTTTCCGGCATGTTTCCGTTACCTCCTCTCAACAACAGGCCCATCAGCAGCGCCAGAACGGCGGAGCCTGTCAGGATGCCGGCGCCGATCCATTTGCTTTTCGGCGACAGATTGGTGATGAAAGAGTCAAAGGAAGCAAACAGACTGTTTTTCGGCGGCTCCGGGGCCACTGTGTCCGGTTCCGGAACTACGGCGGGCCTCTGTCCGCCCGTCTGTACCGCAGGCGCTTCCGCGGCAAACAGTTCGCCGATGGATACACCGTAACGGTTGCAGATGTAGAGGATCTTATCCACCTCCGGGTAGCTGCGTCCGGATTCCCAGCGGCTGACTGCCTGACGGGATACCTGCAAGGCTTCGGCAAATTGTTCCTGTGTCAGGCCGTTTCTGCGGCGGACCTCCTGCAGCTGTTCTCCAAAGGACATATCTGCTTCCTCCGTTTCTCTCTGGTGATATGGTAGCATATTCCCGGAAAATGTCCATCAACTTTAAATTGCGTTTTTGGTTTTGCGCCGTTTTTTCGCGCAATTTAAAGTTTACATGGCCCGTCAGGCCGCGATTCCCGGGTGTTTCTATTATACACGATCCCGCGCCGATCTTCCACTATTATTTTTTGCCGTTTGCCTTGCGCTTTTCGACAGGATTCGGTATACTGTTGTTGATACGTTATCACGCCGGGCTTTTCCGGCCTTTTATTTGAGGTAACAAGATGTATGCATATGTGATCCCCTGTCTGCTGGGGCTGGAAAAACTGGTAAGCGACGAGGTCAAGCGTCTGGGACTGCAGGACGTGCGGGCGGAGAACGGCCGGGTGCTGTGCCGCGGCACACTGGAGGATTGCGCCCGGCTGAACATCAACCTGCGCTGCGGCGCACGGGTCATGCTGGTGCTGTCGGAGTTTTATGCCCGCAGCTTCGAGGAACTGTTTCAGGGTACCCGGGCCGTGGCATGGGAGGACTATCTGCCCCGCGACGCCGCCTTTCCGGTGAAGGGCTATTCCATCTCCTCCCAGCTTCACGCGGTGCCTGCCTGCCAGAGCATCATCAAGAAGGCCATGGTGGAGCGGATGAGTTCTGCCTATCATCTGGAGCAGTTCCCGGAGACCGGCGCCAGGTATCAGGTACGGTTCTCCCTGTTCAAGGATCAGGTGCTGCTGACGCTGGATACCAGCGGCGAGGGCCTTTACAAGCGGGGCTATCGGGCCGTAGGCGTGGAGGCGCCCCTGCGGGAAACGCTGGCGGCGGCGCTGGTACAGCTGTCCCGCTACCGGGGCCGGGATCCCTTCTGCGACCCCTTCTGCGGCAGCGGCACCATTCCCATCGAGGCGGCGCTGATCGCCCGCAACCGCGCGCCGGGCCTGCAAAGAGCCTTCGCCGCGGAGGATTGGGCCTTCATTCCCACCGGCAGCTGGCAGCAGGCCAAGGACGAGGCCCGGGACAAGGAGTTCCACGGCGCCTATGATATCTGGGGCGGCGATGTGGATCCCCAGGCGGTGGCCATTGCCCGCAGCAACGCCCACAAGGCCGGCGTGGCGGAGGATATCCGCTTTGAGGTGGCCGATATGCGGCAATTCCACCGGGACAGCCGGTACGGACAGCTGGTGACCAACCCGCCCTACGGCCAGCGGCTGCTGGAAAAGCAGGAGGCGGAGGAGCTGTACCGGGAATTCGGCAAGGTATGGCGGCAGCTGCCGGAGGGCTGGCGGACGCTGGTGCTGTCCAGCCATACAGAGTTCGAGCGCACCTTCGGCCAGCAGGCCGCCAAAAAGCGAAAGCTCTACAACGGCATGATCAAATGTGATGTGTTCATGTATGGAAAAATATAGCCGGCGCAAAGTTTATGGTTTGTTCATGACATTCACTGCCGCGCTGGTACAATAGAAAGTAAAGAGAACAACACTCTGCGGAGGGGATACTACTGTGAAACATATTTTTATCATCAATCCCAACGCCGGTAAGCACGACAGCCGGCAGCGTATTTACGACATGGCGGATGCCCTGCGGAATCAGCACGAACTGGAGGTGCAGTGTATCCTTACCAAGAATCAGGGCCACGCCACTGAGCTGGCCCGCAAGCTGTGCGAAAGCGGTGAGGAGTTGCGGTTCTACGCCTGCGGCGGCGACGGGACCGCCAACGAGGTGGCCAACGGTGTCATCGGTTATGACAACGCCGCCATGACGGTGATCCCTGTGGGAACCGGCAACGATTTTCTGAAAAACTTCGGTGAAGGCGCCGCCCTTTTTGAGGACGCGGAAAACCTGTGGAACGGGCCCCGGTTCCCTATGGACGCCATCGACGTCAACGGGCGCATCGCCCTGACCATCGCCTGCTCCGGTATCGACGCCCGGGTGGCCGCAGACGTACATAAATACAGTGAAAGTCCCCTGCTGGACGGCAAGGGCAGCTATATCTACGCTCTGGCGGTGAACTTCCTGTTCAAGGGGATCACCTCCCGCTGGACCGTGGAGTTGGACGGTGAAGCGGTGGAAGACGACTATTCGCTGGTGGCGGCATGCAACGGCCGGTACTACGGCGGCGGCTTCATGCCGGTGCCGGAGGCGCGGATGAACGACGGCGTGCTCAATACGCTGGTGGTGAAAAAGGTCAGCCGTGTCGCTTTTGCCAAGTTTGTGGGACCGTACGCCAAGGGCGAGTATCACAAGTTCCCCCATCTGGCCCATTGCTCCACCCCTCAAGTCATCCGGATCCGTTCCCAAAAGGAGGATATCGTCACCTGTCTCGACGGCGAGTGTATGACCAGCAATGATGTGACCATCCGCCTCAGTGATAAGAAACTGAATTTCTTCGGCCCGGAAGGCTGCTCCTGCAACGCCACGGCACGATAAAAACGCGCGGCGCCAACACGGCGGGGATTTCGCGCCAAACCCCCTGTTTGTGAATTTTTTGTGATTTTTTCATTTTCCCCTTGAAATTCAGGAAAAGTGTGGTATGATAATCAGCGTTAGCACTCGAAACGTCTGAGTGCTAACGCTGATTTCGTTTTTTAATTATCAAAAAAATATAAGGAGGCAACCAACTATGAAGCTGACACCGCTTGCTGATCGTGTGGTGCTAAAGATGACTGAGGCCGAGGAGACCACCAAGGGCGGCATTATCCTGACCGGAAGCGCCAAGGAGAAACCCTCTGTGGCAGAAGTGATCGCTGTGGGTCCCGGCGGTATTGTGGACGGCAAGACCGTTACCATGTCCGTGAAGGCCGGCGATAAGGTCATCACCGACAAGTATGCCGGCACCAAGGTGACCCTGGACGAGGTGGAATACATCATCGTCAAGCAGTCCGATATTCTGGCCATCGTTGAATAAGCCGGAACGGATCACATTCCCGGAACACAAAACAACATCTCACAAATTGGAGGCAATGCAATATGTCTAAGATCATTAAGCGCGGCGACGAGGCCCGCAAGGCGCTGGAGTCCGGCGTTAACCAGCTGGCCGATACCGTAAAAGTCACCCTGGGCCCCAAAGGCCGCAATGTAGTGCTGGGCAAGAAGTTCGGCTCTCCCCTGATCACCAACGACGGTGTGACCATCGCCAAGGAGATCGAACTGGACGATCCGTTTGAGAACATGGGCGCACAGCTGGTGCGTGAGGTTTCCACCAAGACCAACGATGTGGCCGGCGACGGTACCACCACCGCAACACTGCTGGCCCAGGCCATGGTCCGCGAGGGCCTGAAGAATCTGGCCGCCGGCGCCAACCCCATCGTTATGAAGAAGGGCATGGCCAAGGCCGTGGAAGCCGCTGTGGCCGCCATCAAGGAGCAGAGCCAGAAGGTCAACGGCACCGATGATATCGCCCGCGTGGGCGCCGTCTCCTCCGGCGACGAGGCCATCGGCAAGCTGATCGCTGAGGCCATGGAGAAGGTCTCCGCTGACGGCGTCATCACCATCGAGGAGTCCAAGACCGC
>CAMCSE010000002.1 GCA_945877515.1 uncultured Clostridia bacterium
TAAAGCTGGCGGTTATACTCTTGTAGAGCCGCCAGCAGTTCGGGATATTGCTGCTCCGGTTTTCGTTCTTCGAGGAAGCTCTGCACGGCCTCATCTGTGTCGGCTTGCAGCCTTTGTCCCGTGAACACCGGCCATAGCACGACGCAGATGCCCGCCACGGCCAACAGCGCAGCCAGTACAAAAGGTGTCTTACGCATGGCGTTTCCTCCTCATTAAGAAGTATCCGCCGCCTGTCACGGCCACCGCGCCAAGGCCGACACCCAAGCCGGTGAGGTAATGCTGCGTCCAGGAGGATGTCACAGGTTTTTCCACGGCGGCAGCGGTTGCCTGTTCGGGTGTGTACGGAATGCGGTGGCCTCGCACCAGCAGCCTGTGGGTGTTGACGCCAAACGGCGTGCAGGTCACCAGCGTTACATAGTCCTTACCGTCCTCGATTCGCAGCAGACTCGTGTCCGTGGGCAGCACCGTGTGGATGCTGTCCACTTCGTAGACCAATGTGTCGCCCAGCACATGGATGTAAAATGTATCGCCCTCTGTAAGCTGGTCAATGTCCGAAAACAGCTTGGAACTCGCCATGCCGCTGTGGGCCGACAGTACCGCGTGGGTGCTGCTGCCGCCCACTGGCAGGGAAGTCCCTACCACATGGCCGACTGACTTTTCAAGCGTTTCCGCGCCCGTTCCGTGCTGCACGGGCAGATATACGTTGATCTTTGGGATGTCGATGTAGCAAATGACGCCTCCCACCGTGAGTTGTGCCGCATACGGCAAGGGAGGGGCAGAAGCCCCTCCCTTGGTAATGGTTGCCGCGCCGGACAGCATGGCGTTGTACTGCTCTGCCGCTTCCCGCTGGGCGGTCAGTTCAGCAGCATCGGTATCCTCAATGGCGGCGGTGTAGGCGGTCTCAATGTCAGAGTGGTATTTACTGTTGATGATCGTGCTGACCAATGGATAGGCCAGCAAAACTCCCGCCACAGCAAACAGCACGAAAGAAATAAGTATCCATTTATGTCTCAAAAAATACCTCCCCTTCAATTTTGATTTTTCTTATAGCTACTACGTTCGGGCATAAAACAGTCCGACTGCAATTTTGCAGTCGGACTGTTCATGATTATTCAGTTGTCTTTTTCAAGCAGCCAATCCACAAGATTTTTCACGCGGATGCCGTTGTAATTGCCAACTGTCAGATGGTCGGCAGTCAGGATGATCTTTTCGTAATTGTCGCGGATCAGTGTCAGTGGACGCATTTCACGTTCGAAGGTCTCCTGCGCCGTCATATCCGCCGTTACCTGATAATAGGTGTACTCACCCTGCTTTTCTGCGACAAAATCGACCTCCGTGTTGCCCAGCTTACCGATCATCACCTTATAGCCCCGGCGCAGCAGTTCAAAATAGACCACGTTTTCAAGAGAAAAACCGAGGTCATAATTTCTGCGCGGCAGAATGTGATTTCGCAAACCGAGATCTACGACATAGAACTTCTTGTTGATCTTCAGAAGCTGCTTGCCCACAATGTCAAAGCGCTCTGCGGGATAGAAGATAAAGGACTCTGTCAGGGCATCCACATAATCATCCACCGTATTGGGCGACACCTTTCTGCCGGAAGAAATCAGATAGTCTGTGATGCTACGAACAGAAACCGGGCTGCCCACCACGCTGGCGAGGTACTTTGCAATGGATTTCAGCAGCGCAATATCTGTTACCTTCCGCTTGGATGGCTCACTCTCCTTGCGGGCTTGCCGGTCTTCGATGTCCTTCACAATGACCGTGTTGTAGATGCCCTCTAAGTAGGTCTCCACTTTTTCCGTGGTGCGATCCATCCTGGCAACATAGGGCAGTCCGCCGCATTGCAGGTACTCCGCAAAACCGCGGTCAGCGTCCAACTCTGTGATCGTCAAGAACTCTTTCAGCGAAAGCGGGAGCATCTTAATCTCCACATAGCGGCCTGTCAAAAGCGTTGCAAGATCGCCTGAGAGCATATACGCATTGGAGCCTGTGATGTAGATGTCCACATCTGGTTTGACATACAGACTGTCCACGACCTTTTCAAAGTCCGCAACCTTCTGGATCTCGTCCAGGAAGATGTAGGTCGTTCTCCCGGCCACCAAGCGTTCTTTCAGATAGGCGTACAGCTTTTTGTAGTCCAGCAGTTCCTCGTATTCCAGTTCCTCGAAGTTCACCGATACGATCTGCGCGTCTGTGACGCCGTTTACCCTCAGCCAATCCTGATACTGCGCCAGCAGCGTGGACTTTCCGCAGCGGCGAATGCCGGTCACAACTTTGATGACCTGCTCGTCCTTCCAGCCGACCAGTTCAGCAAGATATTCTTTTCGTTCTACCAAGGGAGCCACCTCCTAAAAAGAAGTATTCTCATTATAGAACGAAATATGCCATCCGTCAACTAAATATTCCGAAACTGGAATAAATTTTCTTATTCATAAAAATTTATTCCGAAAATACGCTTTTGTTTTTCTGCTTCACTGCTCGTCCTTGTGCTTGCGGCTACGGATCACGATAAACGCTGCCGCGCCCAGCAGTGCCACGCCGCCGATGGTGAACATCCACGTGCCGTAACCGCCGGTCTTGGGCAGGTCGAAGCCGGGGTTGTTGACCACGGTCAGCGGCACAATGGCGTTGCTGTCCGTCATGCCGGCATCCTTGCCGTTGACGGTGGCGGAGGCGGTCAGCAGCTTCGCGCCGCACTGCTCGCACTGGCCGTTCTCGGCGGTCTTGATAACGATCTTGACTGCGTCCTTCAGCAGCACATAGCCCTTATCAGTGGTAATTTCGGTCAGGGAATAAGTGTCATCTTCCAGACTCTTGACCACAATGTGGCCGCTGCCGTTGGGAACAAAGGTGGTAGCATCGGACTTCTTGGAAGCAAAGCCCTTGGCGTAGTACACGCCGTCCTTCTGCTCCGCGATGATATAGCAGTCGTCAGTATCGTTGTGCAGCCGGAACTTCACGTTCCGCAGGTTGCCGCCGTTGTCGGAGAACCGCTTGAGAACGTCAATGCCGTAGGTGTAGACATGACAGCAATCCTTGAGGGTATCAAAGTAGGTGTTATTCGTTCTGCGCCACGTCAGTTCAACCTCGTTGGGATTGTCGGTATCGCCCATCTTGGCGTCGGCGGTCAGGGTGGCGGCGTAGGTTGTCCTTGGCTACTGCCACCAGCAGAGCCGCCAGATTCTTTGCGCCCAACCCCGCCAGCTTAACAGCACTCTCCGTGATCTGGATGCTCTCCCGCACCACCATATCGGCGGTTTCACCGTTGGTACTCACGCTTTTGCGCCTCCTTTCTCATTTCTTCCCGCCGTTCCGCCTCGGCTTGCTGCACCTGCTGGGATACCAAAGGCACATCCTCCAGTATCCTGCGGCACATGGCAAGCTCCTTCCGCTTTTCCCGCAGGGCGGCGGTCTGGCGGTCGATCTCTGCACTGCACTGTGTTTTGTACGCCTCATCTTCTGCATCTCTCCTTTCCCGATATAGTGGTTTTCTCTGCTGCTCACCGTCGTATATCTCCCGTTCAAGGGCGGTGATCCGCTGCTCCAAATCCTCCGCCGTGGTCATGCCGTTCGCCCACAGATACCGAAACTGCCGGTCATAGCGTTCCAGTCGGACGACCTCCTGCCGCACAGAAAAAGGGACGCGCCGGAAGTGCTTCTTCCGATGCGTCCCTCGCAGCAGGTACAGGTATCTGAGATAGAGTGCCTGAAACCCTTTTATCTTCCTTTGTGTCCCTGTGGGACGCCTACCTTTGATGCGATACCGTCTGCCCGTATGCGTAAAGGTATGTGTCGCCAGTGTGCTGCCTTCGCGCTGGGCGGCCAGCCGTCTGCGGATGTCCTGCTCCGTATACCCGTCACCCAGGCTATCCAGCCGGATCGCCCGCTTGCCGCCCGGCGGCAGCACGGTCACATATTTGCAATCGGGCCGGTTCTGTACCACATACCCGCGCCGCCGCAGGAGCATCAGAAACGTCTCGTATGTATACGCCTCTCCGATGAATCGGTCAATATCGCCGCGAATGATGCTGCGGATAGTGGGCTTGCCGGTGTTCTCCGCTTTCCATTCGGCGTAGTGTTTCCCCTTGCCCTGCGGCGTGATAGTGGATAGGTCATTTTCCCGGCACAGGGTGTCGGATGTGCTTCGCACTTCAAAATAATAGCTGCCGGGGCTGCTGTGATATTTTTTGCCGTCCACGAAGGACACAGAGTTCACCACCACATGATTGTGCAGATGGGCCCTATCCAGATGTGTCCCGACGACCACCTCGTAGCGCTCGCCAAACAGCCTCTCGGCAAATTCCACGCCGATGGCGTGAGCCTGCTCCGGCGTCACCTCGCCGGGCGCAAAGGATTGGATGAAATGATACCCCACTACGCCGCCCTTTTTACCGAAACGGCTCTTTGTCGCCTGCATCTCTGTATAAGCGGTCTCACAACTATCGCAGTTGATGGCGGACGTAAAGAACAGCTGTTCCGTTTTCTCTGGATTTGCGGCATAAGTAATACCCGTATCCAGCGTAGTCTTTTCTCCGTTGACAGCATAGTTTACCCGCTTATCCAGTCGGTCACGGATGGCGATGATCTTCGTGATGGCCATATCAGAGTTCTTTCACCGCCTGCCAAAGCATTCCCTGCACCATCTTGATATGCGCTATGTCCTCCATACGGATAAAGCCGCTGGCATTGGCGACCTTGGCGATTTGGTTGATGTTTACGGCCATGCCGGATAACTGCCGCAGCAGCTCTGCCAGTTCATCGGGCGGACGGGGACGTAGTTCCGCGCCCACAATAAGCCTGCGGATCACCGGCTCCATTTTCAGGCCGGTATCCATGGAGAGCTGCTTCAAATGTGCGTACTCTGTGCTGTCCAGCCGCAGAGAGACGCGCTTTGCAATTTCTCTCATGTGTTCTGCTCCTTCCGTTTTTAATGGGGGTTTTAGGGGGCTTTGCCCCTTAACAAGTGCGTTTTGCTGTCAAAATGCTATGCTTGCCAGGACAGCGGCGCTCTGCGCCGCGTCCTGCAATACCTGCCGAAGAAAGAAATCAGCGGGCTTCGCCGCGCTGCGCGTCACGCCGATACCGCAGCAGATCATTGTAGTCTTTTCCCCGCACCGGAGGTCTGTCAATGACCTCGTATCCTCTCAGCAGTTCCTTCAACACCGCCGCTGCTTTCCGTCCCGGCTCATCATTGTCCAGACACAGCACAACGCGGGAGATATGTGGCGCAGTCTTTAGGTACTGCGAAAGAGGTGGCGGCAAGCCCCGCCCCTTCTTTGTGGAGATACCTCCCAGCGACAGCGTGTTTGCCTTGCGCCAGTCCTGCCCCTGCTGCTTCAGCAGCGTCAGGTAGGAAAGGGCATCAATGGCGCTTTCAAAAACGCACAGGGCAGGGCTGTCCCCCGGTGTCATCGGCACTGCGAAGGAATACCGCTTGTCGCTGCCGGCCACCTCGCCCACAAAACGCTTGTCTTGCAGCGTCCCCCGCTGCATGGCGTAGGCCGGTCTGTCACCGGCAAAGCCTACGAACACGCAGTTGTGATGCTGTGCCGATTCATAGAGCAGGCCGTGTTTGATGCAGTGGTTGATGATCTCCGGGTCGATACCACGCCCGCGCAGGTATGAAAAAACACGCCGGTTGTCGGCGTGTCTGGGCGGCAGGGAAAATGATTTTGTCGGGCGGGCTTTCCGGCGCGGCGGTTCTGCCAAAGGTACGCCGCCAGTGCTCAGGATGCGCTGCACAGCATCCGGCAGCGACAGCTTCCGCACAGTGGTCAGATAGTCCAGCGCACTGCTGCCGCCAACACCCCGTGACCACCAGTACCATTCCCCGTTGGAGATTTTCAGGCTGTCATGGCTTTTGGTGGCATAAGTATTGCCTCCAACGCTGACCAGTTCCTCCGGCTCACGGCACCGCAGATAGGTCAGCAGATCCATCTCACGGGCGCGGGCTAACTGCTCTGGCGGGATAAACGGCATAGGACATCACCTCCTTCCGGGCAAGTAAAAAGCGCAGGCACTATGCCTACGCTTTTTGTTTACCGCGCATCTTCATGTTAAAAGCCACAGCAACTCTGCTATTTCGATTAGGGAACTTTTCGAAGTGACAGACGCCTCATTTGTTCCCTATATCAGAATTTCTTGATGCACCTGTCTTTCATGAATTCCGCGATACCGCGGTCTCGATCTTCGTAATATGCGACCAACAGCTTTTTGAACTCAGGCACCTCTTTTTCCGGAATGATCAGCATTCCGCCGCCCTGTGAGATAAGATAGTGGTTTGCAAAAATGACCGATGCCCGCTTATTGCCATCGGTAAATATCTGCGCTTTCATGCAATAGAGGCACAACGCAATCGCTTTTTCATCTGCGGGCATATCACGCTTCAGTATTTCTTCCAGTTTTTCCTTGATGACCGTTTCGACGGGCAGCGGAGGGATATAGCTTGATCCTCCAATGGTTACCGGAACACCACGGATGCGCCCTCCATCCTGAAAAAAGCCTTCGTTGACCAGCTTGGCGATGTGACACAGAATGGAATAGTCTGTGGGGTATGTGATTACATCCCGATCAAGAATAAATTCCCATGCGTGCTTCAAATTCAAAATCTTCTGCACATCGGTGGCTGTCATACCGCTGACAATACCATTGTCGATAATATCCTCCGTCTGCGGGAAGCTGGTGGCAACACCTTCCAAAATTGCCTGGTCATAGATGTTGGACTTCATATTGGCTCTTGCATAGTCCAGATTCATCTGCACTCTTGGAGACACCTCTTGATCTGAATATCCCAACTGAGCCAGTTCCTTATCCAAACGGCGGATATTCTTTCTGTACTCCCTTGCATCGCGGGCATTGCGGAGCAAAAGCTGATACAGTTCATCAGAATATACATCCACATAAGTAGAATTCAGCCTGGAGCCGATCCTCTTGCGGATATACAAATACTGCTTGCCGCCACTTTCCTTGATCTCAGGGCTTCCGTCATACGGCAATAGGTTTAACCTCGCCTGATAATCTGCTCTCTGGTGAAGCAGTTCTTGGATCTGCGGATAGTTGTCTTTCATACGGCACTCCTTATAGGGAACTTTTATTGCTTTAATTATATTATAAAGTTCCCTATTTTTCAATCCCTATTCCATGCACTGTTTCACCTCGCCAGCCCCGCCCGCATGCGGTGCGCGTAGTTTTCCAACAACTGGTGAAAGGAGTGCGCTACTAAAACGCAAAAGCGCAGGCACTTACCTGCGCTTTTGTCACGGATTTTTTTGATTGTTACGCATTGGCGCGCTGAAGATAAAACTCACTCTCCGCGACGCGGATCACAAAATCATACTCCAGCCTGTTCGCCTTGGACATATTGATATTATAACGCTTGCTGACCTGCCGCAGATAAGCAAAATATGCTTTATCCTCCTGTGTAAGCGGCGCGACCCACCCTGTCTGGGCGGCGTGATCTTCTATGCGCCGGAGATATTCAAGCTCTTTCTGATCCATTGTCACGCACCTCCATAGTAAAAGTTGACAAAATATCCTCTGCCGCGTCTTCCCATATCACCAAACGATACGGATCGTATGACGCAACCTGCCGTGCGCCAAATTTCTCCATATAGTAACTCAGGAGCTCACTGGTTTTTGCCTTGAATATCAAAACCCCGTCAAATCCTGCATCCAGCGAAATCTGTATGGCGTAAGCAAACAGTGCCTTTGCAATCCCGACGTACTTTTTCGATCCGCCCTCTGAATGGAGAAGATTAGCGTTGCTATGGCGGGCATTTTCAAGGTAGAGGATTTCAACCGCTAAGCCATCCTCGTCCAGCTCATACGACATCAGTCCCAGCAGTTCGTCATTGTCCTTACGGTGTAAAGCGACCTTATTGGGTAATTGTTTCGCATAAGGCGTCGTCCATACGGTTTGCCAATCCCTTGTTGCGATCAAATCATGCTCTGTCGCAGTCTTTACAACCGTTGGGATTTTCGCGTTGGACGCATACTCTAAAACAAATAGATTCAACATCTCCATTCCCCATTTCATAAGTAGTTTATCACATTTGAGGTCAAAAAACAAGAGCTCTCCTGTATTCAAAGTGCCCGTAGTCTCTACCTCTCCGGCGCATCTTTCTTCTGAGCCTTTCTCTCCTTGTCCCTGCGGATCGCATCGTTGGCGCAGCACTCTATGCTGCTGCGGAAATTGTCCATCTCGCTCGTCTCGCGTTTCACCCAGTCGTCGTATAACTCTGCCAGCGGATGCTCAAACCGCAGCAGGGCGTTGAGCTGCTGCGGTGTCAGGCCGGTTTCATCCTCAAAAAGCATCAGGAAATTGTCGCGGCAAGCGATCTCATAGGCGTGGGCAATAATATCGTCCGCCGTTTGCTCCCGCAGCTCCGCAAGGAATTGTCGGTTTTCCTCCTGCATCCTCTGATACAGCTTTTCCTCCATCATTTCTTTTGTCATGATACAAACCTCCGTATTTCCGAATGTATAGTGCTATCTTGCCAGTCCTGCCCGCATACGATGCGCGTAGTTTTCCACGCTGTACCGCCGCATATAGGCGTTCTCGCTGGGCGCGGCGCTGTCCAGGTCAATGCCTTCCAGCCGGTAATCATCTGGCCGCAGCACTTCCTCCACTGGGATCACGCGAACACGCGCCCTGCTTTTCCACTCGCCGCCGAACACGCCGCCCACGCTGTGAAAGCCCCGATCACCGCACACCCACAGCAGCCGCTTGCCTGCCGGTATATTGCCCAAAGGCTGTTTGAGAACGACTACGGAACGCGGCTCTGCGCCAGCCACCCGATAGTAACCGGCCTGCTCCGCCTTCTCGTATGTGCGTATCAGCTTCTCGAATTTCCACTGCGGTTCAATATAAAGAAGACTCTCCTGGTATCCCATATTGACCTACCTTTCTAACTCTGTCGTTTTTCTTGTCGGAGACTGCTGGCTATTATCCGGTGCTTCCGTTTCGGCTACGACCTCCGGCTCACGCTTGTCCATATTCAGCAGGGCGTTCAGCTCCTCCAGCCGTGCCAGCTTTGTTTGCAGCTCCTCCTCACGCGGAAATGGCTTCAACACCTCCACCCTCGCCGTTTCCAGCTGGTTATGCAGATCACTCAGCTTTTCCCGGCAAGCTTGCTCCTTGAGAGGCAGCGATTCCAGCAGATTATCCATGCGCTGAATATTGCCGAACACATCGGTGCCCAGCGTCACCGCATGGCGCAGCTGCCCGATCATGGTCAGCCGGTATTCCTGTGAAAAGCTGTCAAAGGACAGCTCCAGCGTCAGGCCGCGGTAAGAGCCGATCTGCATCGCCTCCGGCGTCAGCATATTCTGGCATAGCACCAGCAGCTCCGCGCCAGCCGCCTTTTTCTCGGTGTAGACCTTACCCGCCAGCGTCATGGGCGAAAACCCGTCCTCATTAGGCGCGGTGTGCGCCTTGACTGCGGCAATATCCGCGCCGTACCCGGCGAGACGTTCCTGCGTCTCCGCGATGGATTTGGGGAACGTTTTGCTGATGGCGTCCTCCATGCTGTATCGCTGGCTAAGGTGGCTGCTTTTCAGCAGCTTCAGCTTCGTCACTTCAATGTCCAAATCCATTTTCTCTTTAATAAGAGGGTTTCCGCTGGCCAGTGCCTTAATCTCCGCATAGGAAAGTGCCTGATCGTCCACGTCCTCAGCAGAGCGCACCGGCGACTTGCTGGTCATGATCTGTGCGATGAATTTCTGCTTCCGCTCCACCAGCTGGTAAAGGTAGGCATCGAATGTACCCTCGGTGACGTAACTGTAAATGTCCACCTCGGCATTTTCGTTGCCCTGCCGGATGATGCGCCCCTCCCGCTGTTGGAGATCTGCGGGACGCCATGGACAATCCAAATGGTGCAATGCCACCAGCTTCTGCTGGCAGTTGGTTCCGGCGCCCATGCGCTGTGTGCTGCCCAGCAGCACCCGCACCTGACCGGCGCGCACCTTGGCGAACAGGTCTTTTTTCTGCGCCTCCGTCTTAGCGTCATGGATATAGGCGATCTCGTTTTCCGGCACGCCCATTTCCACCAGCTTACTGCGGATGTCGTCATAGACACTGAAAATGCCTTCACTCTTTGGCGTGGACAGGTCACAGAAGATCATCTGCGTGGAGTGCTTTTCCGCCGTGCGCCGCCAGATGTCAAACACCGTCTCCGCGCACTTGACCGCTTTGCTCTCCGGGTCGGCGGGCAGCATGGGATTGATGAGCCGCTGGTCTAATGCCAGCTTCCGGCCATCGTTGGTGATCAGCAGCATATTGTCCACGCTGCTGTCCACCTGCTTGTTGCGTACCTGCTCGGCCCGCTCCGCCAGCGACGCTACCATTTGCTTCTGATACTCGGACGGTTTCAGGGCAATATTGTGGTAGTGTGCCTCCGGCACAGGCAGGTTCAGCATATCCGCCGTTTGGATGTCCGCCACATTTTTGAATACGGAGATCAGCTCCGGCAGGTTGTTGAACTTGGAAAAGCAGGTCTTGGCGCGGTAGCCCGTCCCCTCCGGGGCAAGCTCGATAGCCGTGACCGTTTCACCGTAGTTGGCAGCCCATGCGTCAAAATGCTGGAAGCCCTGCTCCTGCAATACTCCCATTTGCAAGTACCTCTGGATGGTGTATAGCTCCACCATGCTGTTGGAGATAGGCGTACCGGTGGCGAACACCACACCCCGCCCGCCGGTGATCTCGTCTAAGTACCGGCACTTCATGAAAAGGTCGCTGGACTTCTGTGCTTCCGTCTGTGCAATGCCGCTGACATTCCGCATTTTGGTATAGAGAAACAGATTTTTATAGTAGTGGCTCTCGTCGATGAACAGCCGATCAACGCCCAGTTCTTCGAACGTGACCACATCGTCCTTCCGGCTCTGGTCGTTCAGCTTGTCCAGCTTATTCTGCAAGCCCTTGCGGGTCTTTTCCATCTGCTTGATGGTGAAGTTCTCCGCATGGGCATTCTTAGCTTCCTGAATGCCCAGGATGATCTCATCCATCTGCTGCTCCAAAATAGCCCGCTGCCGCTGGATGCTGACAGGTATCTTCTCGAACTGACTGTGTCCGATGATGACGGCATCGTAGTCGCCGGTAGCGATGCGTCCGCAGAACTTCTTGCGATTTTTTGTTTCAAAATCCTTTTTCGTGGCCACCAGCACATTGGCGGCAGGATAGAGCTGCAAGAACTCGCTGGCCCATTGCTCGGTCAGATGGTTCGGTACCACAAAGAGGGATTTCTGACACAGCCCCAGCCGCTTGGATTCCATCGCCGCCGCCACCATCTCAAATGTCTTCCCTGCCCCCACTACGTGTGCAAGCAGCGTATTGCCGCCATAGAGAATGTGGGCGATGGCGTTCACCTGATGCTTTCGCAGGGTGATCTCCGGATTCATGCCGCTAAAATTGATGTGGCTGCCATCATATTCACGGGGCCGGTTGCTGTTGAACAGAATGTTGTATGCCTTGCAGATCTTCTCCCGCCGCTCCGGGTCTTTCCATATCCACTCAGAAAACGCCTCCTTCAGCAGCTCCTGTTTGCTCTGTGCAATGGCTGTTTCCTTTTTGTTGAGCACCGCCACACGCCGTCCGTCCGGGTCATACTGATAGTCGAAAATGCGGACGTCTTTCAGGTTCAGACTGCTCTCGATGATGTCGTAGGCACTGGCTCGCGACGTACCGTAGGTGCTGTACGCCTTGACATTATAGCTATCCTTGCTCTTGCCCTCGATGCGCCACTCGCCGGTGATTCGGGAGTAATGCACCTTAATGTCCCACCGTGCACGGCGGGATGTGTCCAGCGTCTCAAAGATAAACTGCCGGATATACGCCGGATCCAGCCATGTGGCACCCAGCTTCACAGAAATCTCACTGGCGGTCAAGTCCACGGGCTGCACCTTCTCCAATGCCTCCACATTGGGAAGGTACTGCGGCTCTGTTTCCGCTTTTGCCCGCACCTCTGCCAGCTTCCGCCGCACGTTGCCGGACAGATACTCATCGGCGGGCAGGTATTTCTCGCCGCCCCTTTCCTCGTAATCAGGGTTCAGAAAGACGACGCCCTGCAAGTCCGCGAACAGGGTGTCCTCATCCTTGCCGGTGAGCTGCCCCATATACGCCATATCTACGCGGGCTTTCTCCCCGATGGACAGTGCCAACGCCTCCACCGCCGTATCTACTCTTTCGGCAGGCCGGTGGCTGCGAACGGTACGCTTGGTGAATAGGTCGGCTTTCCGCTTCAGGCCGCCCTCCTCGTCCAGCACCTCCAGCGAACACAGCAGGAAGTAGGAGCTATCCTGGTCAAAGGCGATGGCGTTGCCCCGTGAGTTGATAAGCCCGTAGTCGTGGGTAAAGCGGTCATAGAGGTCGTTCAGCTTTGCTTGCTGCTGGCGTATCATGTCATCCGGATAGTCCTCTGTCTGATACTCCAGCAGCGTCCGCACACAATCCCGCAGGCCGATCATACCGCGGATGCGGCTCTCGGCAGTCTTGGACACCTCCACCGGGTTCATGCGGCTGTCCTCACGGTAATAGAGCTTGTCATTCACCAGCGTATAGGAAAAATTGCGGACGGTGGGATCTGCCGCGATGGATTGATCTTCTCCCTCCAGCTCCTCCTCGCGTTCATAGGCGGTGATTTCACCGTGGATATTCTGCACCGCGTTGGCCAGCAGGCTGTCCAGCGTCTGGTCGGGGAACGGCGTGCAGGTGGGTTCCGGGCCATACGGCCCCGACACCATCTTCATCTCGCCCAGCACCATATCCGGGTGGTCGAGGAAATAGCGGTTCATGGTGATACCGTCGTCATTCGTCCCCAACTGCACCCAGTCTGGCTCAATGTCCACCATGCGGTCACGTTTTTGCAGGAACAGAATATCCGATACCACCTCCGTACCCGCTGCCGCCTTGAAGGTATCGTTGGGCAAACGAATCGCGCCCAACAGCTCCGCCCGCTGGGCGATATACTTCCGCACGTTGCCGGTGCGTTTGTCCATGGTGTAGCTGGAGGTGACGAACGCCACCACGCCGCCCGGCCTCACCTTATCCAGTGTCTTGGCGAAGAAATACTCGTGGATGGACAGGTTCAGCCGGTCATAGCGCCGATCCTGCACCTTGAACTGGCCAAAGGGAACGTTGCCCACCGCCGCGTCAAAAAAGTTGTCGGGGAAATCCATCTTTTCATAGCCCCGCACGGAAATACTGCTGCGTGGGTACAACTGACGGGCGATGCGTCCTGAAACGTCATCCAGCTCCACGCCGTAGACCTTGCTCTCCGCCATGCTTTCCGGCAGCATACCGAGGAAATGACCGACGCCGCAGGCTGGCTCTAACACGTTGCCCTGCCGGAAGCCCATCTGCCCCAGCGTGGCGTAGATGCTGCGGATCACCACAGGCGGCGTATAGAAGGCGGTCAGCGTGGATTCCCGCGCCGCGGCGTACTCTGTTTCGGACAGCAGCCCCTTTAGTTCCTCATACCGGCTGTGCTTGGGATCGAAGCAGTCCGCCAAACCGCCCCAGCCCACATACGAGGACAAGACCTCCTGCTCCTCCGCCGTGGCGAGGCGATTCTCCGCCTCCACCTGCTTCAAAAGCCGTATCGCTGCCACGTTGTTGGCATACCGCTGGCTGGGCGGTGCTGCGCCCAGGGCATCGTCGGTGATACGGTAGTTGACGCCGCCCGCGAACAGCGGGGCGGCGGCCTCCAGCCTCTCTTTTTTTCTCGGCAGGTGAGGGACAGGCGGCATCGCCGCCTGTCCCTGCGGTGCTTCCTCCTCTCTCTGCTGTACCTGCGGCAGCGGGGATATTTCTTGCTCCTGTGCCGGTTCCTCCGTGACCCCCACTTCCCCGGTGGGGGTTATGGGTGTCGCTTCCCGCTCCGCTTGCCGCAATCCACTGTCGTGCCGATGGTTAAACAGGCTGAACGTGCCGTCAACGTATTCCGAAAGCTGTTCCCTCGCCTGCTGGCAGGAATCATAGTGCCGGTCTCCCTCGTCCATGCCATCCAAATAGGCTGTCAGGGCTTCCAGCATTTCCGCCGCTTTCACCTTATCTGCCAACTGCTCCTCAATGACGGGAACGGCGTCATAGTAATCCGCGCCCTTGGGGTATGGTCTCGGCACATCGTCCGGTGCATCCGAAAAGCCGAAATACACTGTCCGCGCCAACTGCCGCCGTTCATATTGCGGAATTGCGGCAATGGCATCCTCGCCGGGGAAACGCTTCTGCGCGATGAGCCTTTCATACTCCTTGACCACATTTGGAATGCTCAGCTTGACTTCATCATACTGTTTCCCGGCATATTCCCGCTGATAGGTCAGTCCCTTATAGGTTTTCGTATAGTCATATCCATCGCGCCCGCCGCCGCTGTACTCACCAAAACGGCTTTTGATAAATTTCTGCTGTTCCTCTTTTGCGTGGGGATAGCAGAAGAAGGAATACACCGCCAGTTGGCTGTCCACGGAATCCGCAAGGAAGAACTGGTCGATCTCATCCTGCGTGATGAACATTTTGCACCGGCGCAGGAAATCCGGCTGCGCGATAAAGCTGCGCTCCGGCAGATCAATTCCGTCCAGCACCACACCGATCCGGTGTGTATTATACTCAGACAGTCGAAAGCGCATGATGCTGCGATCCTGTTCATAGGCACTCAAAAAAGCATGGTATTCCTCAGCCAAAGCCGCAAGGCCGCCCTCACTCTTGGCAAAGGCCACCATATCCTCGTCCAGCTCCGGATAGCCCTTGCGCTGGTCGTGGATGGCCAGCGTCTGAGGGAACAGGCCCTGTGCGCGGCCCTCTTGGGCCAAATCGCGGGCGGTCATCAGCAGAGCGTCACCCATCTCAAGCAGCACCTTGTCCTGCGCCTGCTCCAGCTCTAACGCCGAAAGATATGTTCCGGCTTCCAGCAGCTCCAGTATCCGCGCCGACGCCTGCTCCCACGTCACCGTGGTGCGGCTGTGGCCGGTGCGGATGCTGTCGCCCTGCGCCAGATGGATACCGTCCTCCATGAACCACACGGCATATTTCTTGCCCTCATATTCAATGCCGCGTCCGTTCTCCGTGCCGAATTCACGGCGCAGGAAAGCAATACATTCCGCTTCCGGACGCTGGCGCATATAGAACACCGCGATCCGCTCCGCGCTGCCGCGGCTGTTGCCCGCCGTATACAGGGTCTGGTCGATAACCGCCTGCGGCACCGGGCGGGTAGGGAACAGCTCACCCGTTCGCTGCGTCTCCGGCACTTCATAGACCGCCGTGCCGCCGTTCATACCAAAGAGGGACATTTGCTCCGCCATCACCGGCGCGTTCTGCAAGCCCAGCTTGATCTTATACGCGCCGCGCTCAATGAGGTTTTCGGTCATTTCCGTGACCACGCCCCATGAAAAAACGGACTCCGCTGTGCGGGAGAGATAGCTGCCCTCCCACATCAAGAGTCCGTCTTTTTCGGCGTGGTAGCCCACACGGACTTTGTCCGCGCCGGCCAGCACCTCCACCCATATATCGTTGTAGCTGTTTTTCAGAAATTCCGTGCGTGTCGCAATATCCCTATTGGCCTGAAAAAACGCAAAAATCTCCTGCCGCGTGTGCTTGCGCCCGCCGTCGTCCAGCAGGATTGCTTCTATGAGGTGTGCATCTAAAAACGCCGGAAGCTCTGCATCTCTATCATGTTCCACCGTATAGATCGCGGCCTGTGTCTGCGCCTTTTCGTCCGGATAGTCCCCGTAAACACGAAGGCACACGTTCGTATCGGCGTCATAAACAGCGGCACCATCATAGGCAAAGCCATCTGCTTCCATTGTCCCGGCCACATAGCCCTGCGCCGCAGCCTCTGCTTCTTCCAACGTAGGATAGTCCAGCTTATCATCAAAGCCGTTTTCAAAGTGATGATAGGCGGCAACATGATATAAGTTAGCCCTGTCATCAGCAAGGGCGGGAAGTGATGCACTTCCCGCCCTTGCCGTTTCTTTGCTTATTAGTTGTAAATCAGGTCGTTCAGCACCGTTTCCTCCGCGCTGTGCTTCAGGTTGTTCATCAGCCCCGTCCAGCGCTGGGGATCGGCGGCTTTCAGTTCCTCCGTCACGCCCTCGGCCTTCGCCATCTGCGCCACGGCCTGCGTCACCATTCTCTGTGCCGTCTCCTGGATCTCCGCCAGATGCGCCGCCAGCTGACCGCTGGTCTTGAGGTTGGTATACAGCACTCGGCGGTGCTGCATCAGGTACTGCCTCCGCAGCTCCGCGTACTTGCCCAGATGCGTCTCCGGCTCCTGCGGCATCAGCAGGTTCGGCAGGCGAAAGCCCTCCTGCACTCTGTAGGTCACTTCCATGTTCCGCGCTCCTCTCTTTTTCGGCGTTGTTTTGCTCTTTGGCAGCATCATAGCCGATTTGTGCATCCTTTGCAAAAAACTGTTCACGCTGTGCCTGCATCACTGTCCGGCTGATCTCCCGCAGGCCCATCTCCGCAATATCGCTGGTGGCAATGCCCAAGGCGTTGATGGTGCCGGGGGTATCAAAGGAATAAATACCCTCAAAATCCTCCGGCACCAGGTAGGCCATGGTGGGCAGTGAAAGGCGGGTCATCAGCATATAGGCGATGCTGCTTTGCAGCGCCCGCCTGTATGTGACCTCTACATTCAGCGCGTCCAATTCCTCCAGCATACTGCCGCCGCGACAATCCAGCAGATCCCGCAGATAGTCCTGTATATTATCCGCCACGGCGTTGCGGCTGGCAGACAGTATGGCATCCGGCAAATTATCCTTTTCGGTCAGTGTACCAAAGGTGGCCTCCAGCGTCTCGATGACCGGCTCCGTGTAGGCCGGTTCCATCGACCAGATGGGAACGGGCCGCGAGATGCGTGTGGCATGGGTGTCCGTGATGTCAAAGTAGTGCTTCAGCCACCCTTTTCCACGGGCTTCGTCAATGACCGCAATGCCGGTAGCACCGGCATTGACCCACCGCCCAAACTGCCGGTTCCATTTTTCCAACTCCAGCACCGCCGTGGCGTCAGGCCGCTGGGCATAGATCAGGACTTGCTCGTCGAACGGGCATTTATAGTTATAGCAGGCCGAGCGCAGAAAGCCCGTCCAGCTCTCATAATCGCCGGTCAGTCTTATCAGCGTTCGGCTATATAACTCCGTGATAAATTGAAATTTACTTGCCAAAGCATTGCCTCCTTCCTCAAAAATGTTGGGAGCATTGGTTTTCGACTACCGTGCTTCGCCCCGTTCTTTCAGCTTTTGCAGTCCCTTCAAAAAGCTCGGCACCTCCTGAAAGCCCACAGCATCCACATAGTAAGCCTTTCTCTCACCGCCGCGCTTGACCACGAACACATCGCTCTCCGATAAGGAGCGCATTTGCTGGCAGAAAGGCCGTGTGTCCGCACTGTGCTTTCGGTATAGCTTATCCAGCGTCATGTTGGGGGCCAGCACTCCGGCAAAGGCTTTGCGGTAATGGGCAGCGCGCAGCTTGCCTTTGGCACGCTCATAGCGCATAAAGGCGTAGTCCACCTTGGCCACGTTGTCGATCTGATATATCTCATAGCAGCCCGCGTCCGCTGGCTGCTGTGTTGGATCAAGCGGCTCATACACCGTGCCTGCCCGCTGCGCTACCTCCGCAAACTCACAAATATGATAGACATTGCTGCCGACCAATGTGTGGTAGTCGTCGATATAGGTGCAGGGCCTTATCACGCTGCTGCCATCCATCTGCTTCATGACGATGCTGGCGCCATCCGGAATATAAAACAGCGTATTGTACTCCGGATCAATAAAGCGAATCCGGCGCTTGCTCTTATCCGGCTCTGGGAAGGCGATAACGCCCATGATATTTACCGGCTCACGGTCTGTCATCTTTCTTCACCTCGTTCCTTTTTCTGTGCAGTACGGTGTTGCTCGTACTCTGCTGCTTTTTCTTTGGCCCAATCAGGCAGCTTTTCACGGTCAGCGACACCAATAATATCTGTTCTGTCCCACCGGCATTTTTTGCCGGAAAACAGTTCTTCAAAATAAACTGCACGTCCACGGGAGCCGGGAGAACAGCCAAAACCACCCAGCGCATACCCAAGTTGGCAGTCCGCGGTGCGGTATTCCGGCGCAAGGCTGGTGGGGCGGATGATCACCAGCTTTCCCTCCAAGGATTCATCCGAGCATGGCAGGCAATATTCCCGCCCTAAAACAGTTACAGGTATTGCACGCTCCGCCTGAAATGTCCTCACCTTCTCTGTCTGTTCCTGCAAGCGCTGCAAGAACACGTCCATGATCTCAACATAGCTTTCGCTGCCGATGGCCTCTGAAAAGCGCTCATTGCCTAAAACGTCATAATCCTGATAGCAGGTCATATAGGTGGTGTCTATCGGATTATATCCGATCAGCATGGTCATACCGCCCATACGAATGGACTGTATGACCTCATAATCACCGGCTCTGCGGAGTTTTGAAGCCTCCTGCGCTCCGTAACCGAGCTGCTCGGCTTTGTCGCGCAATATAAGGCCCTTGAGATACGCACCTTGTTCAGGCTGCTGCTCAAACCATTCCCGTGCCTCACCGTCGCCAAGAGAAAATTGAAGGGTAAAGCGTTTGATCCTGCTGCGGTATTCATCATTTTTTGCTTTCCGCTTCTGATAGTTCGTCACCGTTCTTCACCACGTTCCTTTTTCCTGCGCTTCCGTTCCTTTTGCAGCTCCGCCAAGGAACGCGCCGGTTCCCCGGCAAAGGACACGAGAATGTTGGAGGGCGGCGTCCCTCTCAGCATACTTTCAACCGACTCATCCTCATGCACTATCTGTTTCTTTTCCATTCGTTCTCCTTTTCCGCGCACAAAAAAACAGAGATCTGTGCATCCTCTGCCGCAAATCTCTGTTCCAGTCTTTCTACTGTCCAGTCCTTTTTGAATTGTCCCAAAGGGTTATGACCAAACTGTTCAATGGCCCGTTGATCCATCTCCCGCAGCTTTTGCCACAGTTCCGAATGATGATGCCGCAGCTTGCGCAGCTCATCTATCCGCTGAAGCGGGCAGCACCAGCAGGAACAGCGGTGATATATCTCATAAAGGCCGCCCCAATCATACCCACGGTCGTAGCATATTCTCAGAGCCTCCGCTTCTGTAATACCCCAATCCACCAACGGATATTGCTCATTTTTGATGCGCTTCGGCTCGTCTGCTGCAATGCCGATGTAGTGGAGCACCTGATACTTACCCTTGAGCCGGTTGACCTCTTTGTTGATAAGATGCGTCTTGAGCTGACCGGTACACCATCGGACTTTGACACCGGGCCAGCCGTTGCCGTAGAGCGAAATGCCCAGCTTTTCCCTGTTCTCGATAGAGGATGGCTTTTGCTTTTTCTCCTCGAACATCAGGTATTCAAAGCCTTTGGGATGACGGAGCATTGTCAGATGGATGCCGCGCTCATGGTAAAGATGCTCGTCCAGCTTTGCCAAATGTGCATACATCTCTGGAAACTCCATGCCGGTATCTGCTGTCAGCACCATGTCGATGGGCATCCCCCGTTCCAGCATGAGCAGCAGCATGGCGGTGCTGTCCTTGCCGCCCGAAAGGGATACCGCGTGAAATATCTGCTTGTCGAATCAAATCACCTCCGCCCCGTTCTTATAAGCAACTGCCCAAAGCATTTTCAGCGATTTGGCTCTGTCTGCCTTTTCGCCTGAATCCGGTCGTTTTCCTGCTGTTCTCTGTGAGCCTTTTCAAACGGCTCCCGCTGGTAGCAGTAACAGTAGAACTGGTAATCACCCTTGACCGGCGTGCAGCGAAGCATATACACATACTGCTTCGTTTTTACCATGAAAGCGCATGACGGAAGCAGCGTCCCTTTGATGGCACAGCTTCTCCCGTAGCGGTCGCAGCAGCGCTTCATGGTGTCAAAATCCCGCAGCGGAGAATCTGGCTGCTCCCGCAGCCAGTTCACAGCACGGTCAATATCCGCTTTGAACTTCGGCGTATTCAGCACATCGTTCTGATGGGGCCACCACGTCGTGAAAAACTGCTTTCCGCTGCCAAAATCGCCCCGCAGATGTCCGACACAGCCCACGGCCTTGTCCTGCTCCTCGCCGCGTGAGAAATAGAGGTCGTGCAGAGTCTCATCATTGACGCTGTAAAAGTCGATGACATTCTTTTCGCTGATGGGGTATTTCTGCTGAAATTCTGCAAGTGTGCGGCAACCACCGTCCTGGAAGGAAAGGCTGTCGCTCGCCAGCGGAATCCAGCCCTCCACAGGAAGCTGGAACGGCTCACGGGTAAGAACAGCACCATAATAGTTGACCAAGATGCTCCGTGACAGTGTTATCGGTTCGCCCCAGTCCTCATCGGTATGGCGCATTTCATAACGGTACACGCCCTCCGGCACAGTTGTCCTGTCAATGCGGCACTCCGTAAACAGTGCAGGCTTTCCCAAAATTGTGACCTCCTGATAGGTCAACTTCTCCGCGTCATGCCTCACCTTTCTTCACCTCGCTCCTTTTTCTGTGCAGTACGGCTTTTCTCGCACTGCACCTGCCTCTCTTTTTGCTCCTGATACTCGCTTCCTGCCCTTTCACAGATGTCCTCGATCATGGATGCACGGCTTACGCCGTAATGGCCCCAAAAGTAATTGGGCGGGCCATCCCCGTCGTTCTTGCAGTTGCGCTGCCAGGTAACGAACGGTGCAGGCGCTTTCGGGTGTTCGCCCAAAACAAACTCAGAATTCCCAACACGCACCCGCGCCGTGATCTTATAGTCTGCGTTGATGATCTCACCAATAACATAGCTGCCGCTTTCCAGTTCCATGGTGTAGCTGCCGTTCTGAGCCTGCTGCGCCTTCACCGGCATGGCAGGTACACCGCAGACCAGATCCGGCTGCATGACAAACTGTGACCTTGCGCCCAGCACCTCCTTCGGAAGCGCCGATACCGGCAGATACATTTTCGCTTCCCCCAAGACCTCATATCGCAGCAGAAAATCGTCCACCGGATAGTAGATACTCATAACAGGGTCTTTGATATGCCCCTTCGCCGTTGTCGCGTTCACATATCTGGCGTTGTCCAAATACCACTGCGGGTCTGCCCCCGGCAGGTTCCAGCCGAACATGGAACCTGCGCTCATGGCGGCCTCCTGTATGTCAGAAATGCCCCGCCGCCGATTATGCTCTCGAGCGATGTTCTGATTTTCTTCCCGCTTTCCGGTGTCCCAGTCGGAGGCGTAGTAGCCACGCTCACCCCTCTTGAGAATGATGAGCTGCCCCGAAGAGGGCAGCGTGGATAAGCAGAAATCGGGCAATTCATTCCTTCGCATAACCAACCTCCTCACCGCGCCTGCTCCTGCTGTCTGCGGCGATGCCAGCCCTCCAGCAGCTTGATGATGACCTCCTCCATCTGCTTGGGTGTATAGTTAGCGGGAAAATACTTTTGCAGCCGGTCGTTCCGCAGCGTCACTTTCCGCTCCAGCGGCTTTTCCTCCCGCATAATGAGGTCGATGATGTTGTTCTCCAGCTTTCCCTCCGCGCTGATCTGCTTGAGCCGCTGGGCCTGATCCACGGAGGGCGATACCTCGTCCCGCTCCATGAGGAACTGGAGGTAGGTTTGTTCTTTCTCGGTCAGGTGGGAGATGTAGTCGGCTGCCGGAACAAATTTCAGCTTCCCCGCGTCCACCGCCTCCATCAACGGCGGAATCAGGTTTGTCAGGCGGATATACCTCTGGACTTGTGTTTTACTGTCAGACACCTGCTCAGCAAGCACTTGATTTGTACGCACTCCGCTTAACATCGGACCAAGTTGGTCCGATGTTAAATCCGTCCGCGCCCCCTGCCGTTTCATAGCATCCAGCTTCAGCTTATACGCCTTTGCTTTCTCGCTGGGCAGCAGATTTTCCCGGTTGATGTTGTAGTCCACCACCAGAATGTCCGCGTCCTCGTCACTATAATTGCGCACGATGACCGGACGGGTATCCAGTCCCACCACCTTGGCACAGTAGTCGCGCCGGTGGCCGGAGATGATCTCATATCCACCCTCGCTGCGGGGACGAACGATCAGCGGCTCGGCAATGCCGGCGCGCTCGATGCTGTCCATCAGCCGCACCAGATCGGCGCTGGGCCGGTCTACGGAGTACGGCTGCCGCGCATAGGGAAACACCTGCTCCGCCGGCACGATCTGTACCCGCTCCTGATGGTCGGTCTCCCGCTCTGCGTCTGTTTTGAACAAGTCATCGTACCGGGTCAGCTCTATGCCGTTTAATTTGCGGGCCAAGCTGCAACACCTCCTTCGTCAGTGCGGCATACGCCTGTGCCGCTTTCCCCTCTGGGTCATGCTCATAAATGCTGGTTCCTGTGACGCTGATCTCCGCCACGCGGATAGAACGGGGTATCTCGCTGGCGAATACTCGGCTGCCGTAGTTCCTGCGCAGCTGCTCACTAATTTCCTTAGCCAGCGTGGTACGGCTGTCCATCATGGTCAGCAGGATGCCGTCCACCACCAGCCGCGGGTTGATCTGCCGCCTGACGCGGGCGATGGTACGCATGAGCTGCTCCAGCCCCTTGGCGGCCAAATACTGCCCCTGCACCGGAATGATAACGCTGTCCGCCGCTGTCAGTGCGTTGATGGTCAGCATCCCAAGCGAGGGCATACAGTCGATGATGGCGTAGTCATAGGCCGGTGCCACCGTGGACAAGTACTGCCGCAGCACCGTCTCCCGGCTCATGATGTTCACCAGCGTCACCTCCAGTCCCGACAGCTCAATGTTGGCGGGAACAAGATCGATGCCGGACGCATGGTGCAGAATCCCCTCGCCGGGTGCGATGGGTTCCTCGTTGACGGTCTTGGTCATCAGGTCGGCCAGTGTGGGGGAAAGCTCGTCCGGCTGCCGCCAGCCCAGCATTTGGGTGAGATTGCCCTGGGCGTCGGCGTCCACCAACAGGACTTTCTTGCCCTGCTGGGCAAGGCCGACACCCAAGCTGGCGGCTGTGGTGGTTTTCCCCACGCCGCCCTTCTGATTTGCCAGTGCGATGGTTTTCAAAAGCACACCTCCATTTCGTGCAACAAAAAAAGAGCCTTCCGGCTCTTGCTCTGACAGTATTCTGTTCTACCCGCTTCCGCCGCTGAGGTCATGGCCCACCATCAGGGCATAGTGGTTATCCATGGTCAACGGCGCGTTATACAGCGCGGTCAGCAGATATGGCTTCACATGGCGCACCTCGGTGGTGTTCTCGTTGATCCGATCCAGTACATACAGCAGATGTGCGCCGGTCAGCTTCAGCAGCCTTGAACGCACTACCTCCGCTGGCAGTTCCTCTCCCGCCACGCGGAGTGTAGGCTTTGTGGAACACACGGTATCCAGCATCAGCCCCACTAGCTCGTCCAGCCGTCCGCGATCTACCTTTGTATAGCCGACGAGATAATCGTAGTCCACATTGGTCATGATCTGCGCTCGGTAGCTGTTCCTTCTCTCCAGCTCATCCTCCTGTGCAAACTTACGCTCTCGAAGGAATGAAGGGAAGGATTTTGTAAGATCCGTATTTAATTCTTCTTTACTTTGTTCTTCTATATTTAATTGCGCGGGATTTTCCTGTTCAGGTTTTCCCAAGACAGGTTTTACCTGTTCAGGAAAAGCCCGTTTAGGTGCGTCACCGGTATTTTCCGCCTGAACGGGATTTTCCCGTTTAGGTGCATCCATCCCCCTCGGCTGCTCCAAAATGGTATATTCGATGCCGCCCAGTGTACCGTCCGCGTGGCGTTCCCGCTCCCGCACGATGTACCCCGCGCCCTCCAGCTCCCGCACCGTGGCACAGATGCTGTCCACACCGTCCTTACAGATGTAGGCCAGCCCCCTGGTGGTATAGTCCCAATCCTCCGGCAGCGACAGCATCAGGGACAGCAGTCCCTTTGCCTTTAGCGAAAGCGACTTATCCCGCAGATGGTGATTTGACATGACGGTGTAGTTCCGCGTTTTCTCCACCCTGAATACAGCCATGGGCGTTCCTCCTCCTTTATTTGTTTTTGTATAGGAAAAGAGCCGGTTCACACCGGCTCTTTTCCCTTCCTGTTTTATAGTGCTTGTCCCCTATGCCAATAGGAGGTACGTCTGATACGCAATATCCAGATGCCGGTTATAGCTGTCTACTCTCAGGCTGCCGGACAGCAGTTGTTCCGCATTTGGTGGTGCAACACTTAGGGAAGATGTACGCCACCAATCTTCCGCTGGGGGCTCTTCCGCCTTGTATTTTTCCGCGTTCCAGCTTTCCGATTGGCATTTTGGACTACATCTTTTTGATAATATGCGCCACGAGGCGCAGGTTGTGCTCCACCAGCAGATTGCGGGCCTCCAGATCGCCGGCGGCGCACCGCTCCAGGCACTCCCGCTCCTTTTCCGGGGGCAGGGGCTTGGGGAACGAGCCGGCGGAGCCGGACAGGCGCAGGGACAGAAACAGGCTGTTGCACAGCAGCAGCAGAGCCGCAGACAGCATATACATCGCTCCTTTCACCTCACCCTATGCCCGCCGGGACTGTCCCTATACGCAAAAAGCAGGAGCCGCTGCCGCGGCTCCTGCTATTCCTCCGTATGGGGTTCTCCCTCCTCGCCGTCGCCGAAGGCGATGGCGCTCCTTCCGTACTTGCGGCGGATGGCGTCCATGGCGCCCTCCAGCTGCTCCTGCCGCCGATCCTGCCTGCGCTTCGCGCCGCCCAGCAGATCCATCTGCTCGAAGGAGTCCCCCTCCTCCGTCACATACAGCGCCGTCACTGTCAGCGCCCGCACCGGCGTGAGCGGCTTCCATATCTGGCCGGTCAGCTCCAGCGCCGTGCGGTAGATGTCCCGCATCAGGTGGGTGGGCGCGGTCAGCCGCGTCTGGCGGCTGGCCGTCCGGAACTCCGCGTCCTTCACCGCCACGCTGACGCCGCCGGCGTACAGCCCCTGCTGCCGCAGGCGGGTGGCCACGCTGTCGCACAGGGGCAGCAGCCCCGCCCGTATCTGCTCCCACTTGACCAGATTCTGCGGGAACGTGGTACCGTTGCCCACGGACTTCACCGGCTCCGCCAGATACCGCGGGCGCACGGGGCTGGCGTCCAGCCCGTTGGCGTACTCCCACAGCTGGCGTCCCATCTTTCCCAGCAGCTGCTCCGGCAGCGCCCGGTCGCAGGCCGCCAGCTGGCCGATGGTCTCCACGCCGTACTTCTTCAGCGTCTCGGTGGCGGCGCGCCCGGCAAACAGCATATCCCCCAGCGGCAGCGGCCACACGATGCTCTCCCAGCCGCTACGGGGGATCACCGTGGTGGCATCCGGCTTTTTCAGGTCGCTGCCCAGCTTGGCAAACACCTTGTTGAACGACACGCCCACGCTGAGCGTCAATCCCGTCTCCGCCCGCACCGTGGCGCGGATGCGATCCGCCAGCGCTCTGGCGTCGCCGCCGAACAGGTGCAGGCTGCCGGTCACGTCCAGCCAGCTCTCGTCAATGCCGAAGGGCTCCACCAGATCGGTGAACCGGTCGTATATTTCGTTGACGCGCCGGGAATATTCCCGGTACAGCTCGTGGTGGGGCGGCAGCAGCACCAGTCCCAGGCACTTCTTCCGTGCCTGCCAGATCGTCTCCGCCGTTTTGACGCCCCGGCGCTTGGCCGGTTCGTTCTTGGCCAGAATGATGCCGTGGCGGGACTTGGGGTCGCCGCACACCGCCACCGGCACCTCCCACAGCGCCGGTTTGTCCAGCAGCTCCACCGACGCGAAAAAGCAGTTCAGGTCACAGTGCAGGATCACCCGATCGCCCACGGTCATCACCTCCCGCCGTCAGGTATGCCCTCTCAATAGCCGATTTTCCGATCCACCAGGCGCAGGGGCTTTTCGCCCCGGCCGTACCGCTCCAGATCTTCGCAGAACAGCTCCACGTTCCGGTCGCGGGTGTAGCCCAGGCTCATCTGCCCGGAGATATGGGGCGTGATGAGCAGGTTCTTCGCCGTCCACGCCGGGTCGCCCGCCGGGATCGGCTCCTGCGCAAACACGTCCAGCGCAGCACCGGCCAGCCGTCCGCCGTTGAGCGCGTCGATGAGCGCCGCCTGATCGATGGCGCTGCCGCGCCCCACGTTCACCACATAGGCGCTGGCGGGCAGCAGGGCGATGCGCTCCGCCGACAGGATGCCCTTCGTCTCGCCGGTGGCGGGCAGCGCCAGCACCAGAATATCGGTGTCGGGCAGCAGGCCGTCCAGCTCGTCGTTGGTGTGTATCTCGTCAAAGGCGGGGTCGGCGGCCTTTTTCGTCCGGCGCACGCCCCGGATGCTCTTAGCGCCCAGCGCCTTGGCGCGGCGGGCGAACTCCGTGCCGATGTCGCCGGTGCCCACCACGGTGATGGTGCTGCCAATGATGGAGCGCATAGGCATCACCTCGCCCCAGCGGCCGGCGGCCTGCTCCGCGCAGTACACCGGCGCGTGGCGCAGCAGCATCAGCGTCACCATGACGATGTGCTCCGCGATGGTCACGCCGTAAGCGCCGGAGGAGTTGGACAGCATCACCTCCGGGGAGGGGTACAGGCTCTCGTCCAGATAGGCGTCCACGCCGGCAAAGCTGCCGCAGAACCATTTCAGGCCGGTGAAGCCCTTCAGCTCGCCGGGCTTGGGCATGCCGTAGATGACCTCGTATTCGCCGCGCCTCTCCTCCGGCACCGACTGGGGCGCCGGGTAGTAGTCCACGGCAAAGCCGTACCGGGCGGCGGTGCCGTCGATCTGCTGCCGGTGCTTCGGCTCGGTGAAGTTGTCATATACCGCGATCTTTCTCATTTGCAAACCTCCAAAAGTTTCTCGGCGCACCGCATCCCGTCGGCGGCGGCGGACAGGATGCCTCCGGCATAGCCCGCGCCCTCGCCGCAGGGGTAGATGCCCCGTATATTGGCTTCGTAACGGTCGTCCCGCACCAGCCGCACCGGGGAGGAGGAGCGTGTCTCCACGCCGGTCAGCAGCGCGTCCGGGTCATCGTAGCCCTTCAGCTTACCGCCCAACACCGGCAGCGCCAGCCGCAGCGTCTCCGTAATGAACGGCGGCAGACACCGCGCCATGTCCGTATACACCACGCCGGGGCGGTAGCTGGGCGTCACCCGCTCCGCGCCCGCGGAGGGCGCGCCCCGCAGGAAGTCCTCCACCCGCTGGCAGGGCGCCCGATAGTCGCCGCCGCCCAGCACAAAGGCCGCCTCCTCCACCTGCCGCTGGAGGGCGATGCCCGCCAGCGGGTGCGGAGAAGGGAAGTCCTCCGCGGTGACGTTCACCAGCAGCGCGCCGTTGATGTTCTCGCCGCTCCGGGCGTACTCGCTCATGCCGTTGGTGACGGTGCGTCCCGTCTCCGAGGCGGCGGCCACCACCTGCCCGCCGGGGCACACGCAGAAGCTGAAGGCGCTGCGCCCGTTGGGGAGATGGCACGACAGCTTGTAGGTGCTGGGCGGCAGGGCGGGATGCCCCGCCAGTGCCCGGTACTGCGCCGCGTCCACGTCCGCCTGCCGGTGCTCGATGCGCACGCCCATGGCGAAGGGCTTCTGCTCCATGGCAAGCCCCGCGCGATACAGCATCTCGAAGGTATCCCTCGCGCTGTGTCCCAGCGCCAGCACCACCTGCCGGGCGGGCAGATCGTATACCGCGCCGTCCTGCCGCACCGTCACACCGCACACCGCGCCGTCCTTCGTGCGGAGGCTCTCCAGCCGCGCGCCGAAGCGGATGTCCGCCCCGGCCTCGGTCAGCTCCCGGCGCAGGCTGCGCAGGGCGATGTGCAGCATATCGGTGCCCACATGGGGCTTGGCGTCCGTGAGGATGCTCTCCGGCGCGCCGCAGCGCACCAGCGTCTCCATAATGAACCGGTGGCGCACGTCACGGGTGCCGGTGTTCAGCTTCCCGTCGGAAAACGCACCGGCGCCGCCCTCGCCGAACTGGACGTTGCTTTCGGTGTCCAGCGCGCCGCCGCTCCAGAAGCGCTCCACGTCCGCCTGCCGCTGTTCTACCGGGCGGCCTCGCTCTAATACAATAGGCCGTGCGCCGCAGCGAGCCAGCACCAGCGCGGCGAACAGACCCGCCGGGCCCGCGCCCACCACGATGGGCGGTATCTCCGGCGCGGTCACGGCGGCGGGCAGGGCGTATGTCTCCGGCGCGTAACGGGACACCCGTTTGTCCCGGCAGCGCCGCAGCACGGTGTCCTCCCGCTTTACCTCCACCGCCGCCGTATACACCAGCGTCAGCCCCTCGCGGGCGTCGATGGCGCGGCGCAGCACGGCGCAGGACACGATGTCCTCCGCCGGCAGGCGCAGTATTCTGGCGCATTTGACTGGCAGCAGCGCTTCGCTGTCGCCGGGCAGGAGCCTGATCTGATCTATCCGCAGCACTTTTGTGCCCTCCGTTCAAAAAAAGTTCACTTTTTTGTCTGAAAACTTAAAGGTAGAATTAAGAAAAGCGAGTATTCTATAAAACAGAAAGAGCGATACGGCTCCTCCGAGGCAGATGGTTCTCTTCCTGTCTGCTTCCTCCATCATACCACGCTTTCCCCCTTGCGGCAAGACGGGAACGCGATCCTTATACGAAACTGCACCACAGGAGGTAACGACCATGTATAACGACGAATTCAACAACAACGATATGTACCGCTTCACCAACCGGGATATGCCCCGCGACGATTACGCGCCCGCGCCCCGACAGGAGAACACCCCCGCAGTCCCGGCGCAGAAGGCCGGCTTCTTCCACCGCACGTGGGTGAAGATCACCGCTCTGGTGCTGGCCTGCGTCGTGGCAGGCGGCGCAGCGGGCTACGGCGGCGCGGCGCTGGCAAAGGGCGGCTCCGGCAGCGGCACCGCCATCAACGAGAGCGACCGCACCGTCACCGCCGTGGAGGTCAAGAAGGTGGACGGCAAGACCAAGATGCAGCCCGCCGAGGTCTATGCCTCCACGGTGAACTCCACCGTGTCCATCAACTGCTCCTCCCAGAGCACCAACATCTTCGGCCAGACCACCCAGTCCGCCTCCAGCGGCAGCGGCTTTATCATCAGCGAGGACGGCTATATCGTCACCAACTACCATGTGATCAACGGCGCTTCCTCCGTGAAGGTGACGCTGTATAACGGCGACACCTACGACGCCACCGTCATCGGCGGCGACAGCGACTACGATGTGGCGGTGCTGAAGATCAACGCCACCGGCCTGACCCCCGTGACATTGGGCAACAGCGCCGACGTGAACGTGGGCGACTCCGTGCTGGCCATCGGCAATCCTCTGGGCGAGCTGACGTTCTCCATGAGCGGCGGCTATGTGTCCAGCTGCAACCGCGCCATCAACGTGGACGGCACCCCCTTCAACATGATCCAGGTGGACTGCTCCATCAACCCCGGCAACTCCGGCGGCCCCCTGATGAACCTGTACGGCGAGGTGGTGGGCATCGTGTCCGCCAAGTACTCCACCTACTCCACCACCACGGTGGAGGGTCTGGGCTTCGCCATCCCCATTGACGACGTGAAGTCCATCATCACCGACATCATGGAGAACGGCGCCGTCACCGGCAAGGCATACATGGCCGTGACCGTGGGCACCATGAACTCCCAGATGGCCGCTCAGTACAGCATCGACATCGATCAGGGCGTGTTCGTCTACTCCGTTGTCAAGGGCGGCGCCGGTGACAAGGCCGGCCTGCGTCTGGGCGACGTGATCACCAAGATGGGCGACACCGCCCTCACCAGCCGGCAGGATCTGTCCGCGGCGCTGAAGAGCTACCGCGCCGGCGACACCGCCACCCTGACCGTGTTCCGCGACGGCAGCTACATCACCACCGACATCACCTTCGACCAGCAGCCCCAGATCACCGGCACCGACACGGAGGAGGGCACCTCCCAGAGCGGCGGCAATAACGGCGGCTACAACGGGCAGATCCCCGAAAACTGGCAGGATTTCTACAACTACTTCTTCGGCAACCGCGGCTGAGCCGCACCGGAGCGCTCCGCGGCGCACCTGACCACTGTGCCGCCGGCATGACCCCCATCTTCTTCTGACACACCCTCCATTCCTTTTGAAGCTGTCCCCGCCGATTTCTCGGCGGGGACAGCCTTTTCCGCGAAAAAATCCCTCTTGTACTCCGGCGGAAACCGGTATATAATAACCTATATTATTATGTAGTATTGTGCCTATTCCGCAGAAAGGAAGTTCGCTATGATAAAAGTTCCCACCGAAAACGGCGAGATCACCATCAGCGATGCCGTGTTCACCACCATCACCGGCGCGGCTGCCACCAATTGCTTCGGCGTCAAGGGTATGGCGCAGCGCAGCATGACCGACGGTCTGGTGCATCTCCTGCGCCCGGAGTCCATGAGCAAGGGCGTGAAGGTCACCTATAACGACGACGGCACCGTGTCCATCGAGCTGCACATCGTCGTGGAAAACGGCGTCAACATCGCCACAGTCTGCCGCTCCATTATGGGCGAGGTCAAATATGTGGTCAACCTCAACACCGGCGTCACCGTCAAGGCGGTGAACGTCTGCGTGGATTCCGTCACCGTGTGACGCGCCCGGAAGGAGAAAAGACATGACAGATAGGATCAGCGGCGGCGCCTTCAAGCAGATGGTCGCCTTCGGCGCCGCCTGCATCACCGCCCAGAAGCAGGCCATCAACGACCTGAACGTTTTCCCGGTGCCCGACGGCGACACCGGCACCAATATGTCCCTCACCATCCAGACCGCCGTGACCGAGCTGCGGCGGGTGGAGCCGTCCACACTGGAGGAGGCCGCCAAGATCACGGCCTCCGGATTGCTGCGGGGCGCCCGCGGCAACTCCGGCGTTATCCTGTCCCTGCTGTTCCGGGGCATGAGCAAGGTGTTCAAGGGGCTGGCCGAGGCGGACGGCGCGCAGCTGGCCGCCGCCATGCAGGAGGGCGTCACCACCGCCTACGGCGCAGTGATGAAGCCCGCCGAGGGCACGGTGCTCACCGTCTCCCGTCTGGCTGCCCAGCGTGCGCTGGAGGCGGCGGGCGAGCAGAACTCCGCCGAGTATGTGCTGGACGAGGCCATCAAGACCGGCTACTCCACGCTGGCGGAGACCATCGAGATGAACCCCATCCTGAAAAAGGCCGGCGTGGTGGATGCCGGCGGCAAGGGCTACCTTATCATTCTGGAGGGTATGCTCCGCTCCCTGCGGGGCGAGCCTGTGCCTGAGGTGGAGGACACCGCCGAGGACAAGGCGGACTTCGCCGCCATCGGCGACGAGGACATCACCTTCGCCTTCGACACCGTGTTCATCGTCCGCAAGACCTCCGACAAGCCGCTGGACGGTCTGCGCGCCTATCTGGGCAGCATCGGCGACAGTCTGGTGATCGGCGAGGATGACGAGTCCTTCAAGGTACACGTCCACACCGACACCCCCGGCGACGCCCTGAACGAGGCGCAGAAATACGGCACGCTGGAGCTGGCCAAGATCGAGAACATGCGCACCCAGGCCGCTGATCTGGCGGCGGGGCGCAAGGCGCAGAGCACCGACGATCTGGACGCCATCGAGGAGGAGCTGGAGAAGGGCGAGGCGGCGGTGGCCGCGCCGGAAAAGCGCTACGGCTTTCTGGCTGTCTGCGCCGGCGAGGGTCTGGCCGCGGTGTTCCGCGACCTGACCGTGGATCGCATCGTCTCCGGCGGGCAGACCATGAACCCCTCCACCGAGGCCATTTTGCAGGAAGTGAACCGCACCCCCAGCGAGGTGGTGTTCATCCTGCCCAACAACAAGAACATCATCATGGCCGCCCAGCAGTGCGTGGGTCTGACCGAAAAGCAGGTCATCGTGGTGCCCACCGCCACCGTGCCCCAGGGCATCTCCGCCATGATGGCCGTGGATCCCGACAACGACGATCCCCAGGCGATCCTGGCGGCCATGACCGAGGCCGCGTCCCACGTCACCACCGCCCAGATCACCTACGCCGCCCGCAACTCCGACTTTGACGGCTTCGCCATCAGCGAGGGCGACTATCTGGCGCTGTGCGACGGCAAGCTGCTGGGCACCGACCGCGACCTGAACGTCCTGCTGGAGAAGCTGGCGCAGGTGGCTGTAGATAAGGACGCCGAGTTCATCACCGTCTACGCCGGCGCGGGCGTGACGGAGGAGGACTCCGACCGCACCGCGCAGCTGTTCGCTGCCGCCTGCCCCGATGCGGAGGTAGCGGCGCTCCCCGGCGGTCAGCCCGTGTACTACTACATCATCGCCATTGAATGAGAGCGCAAAAAAGACCGGCTTAGGCCACCTGGCCTAAGCCGGTCTTTTTTTCTGCGGGGCGGGACGTCGGGGTCGCCGTCCCCTACAGAGCGACAGCAATCCCCGCTTAGACAGACACAGGCTCCGGCTTTCGCCGGAGCCTGTGCTTTTTGTGAGGAGAAAATGATATCAGGGAAGAAACGGTGCCGTCTGCTTGCGCAGGGGCGGAGGCTCCCGATAAGCGACTTACTTCGCGGCCTGGGCAGCCTTCTTGTTGCGGCCCAGAGCGCGGATGCCCTCTACCACCAGGTCGATGGCCAGGATCACCAGCAGGACGCCGATGATGCCGCGGATGTAGCACCACACCACACCCTCGCCGCCGGCGATGATGCCGGTGATCTGCGCCTTGATGGTGAAGGCGAGGGAGGTCAGGGTGACGATCAGCATGAACAACATGGGGAAGTAGAACATCTTGTTGTTGCGGCCGATCTTGCCCAGCCAGCAGCACACAGCCAGCAGACCCAGAGCAGCCAGCAGCTGGTTGGCAGCGCCGAACAGAGCCCAGATCTTGGCATAGCCGGTCAGACCCAGAGCCACGCCAGCCAGCACGGTGATGCCGGTGGCCACATAGGGATTGGTGATGACACGCTTCCAGCCGGTCAGATCCTCGCGGGTCTTGCCGGGCTCCACGAAGAACTCAGCGAACATGTAGCGAGCCAGACGGGTGGCGGTATCAACGGAGGTCAGGCAGAAGGCGGACACGGCCAGGATCAGCATGGAGTACACCACGTTGTAGCAGCCGGAGCCGAACACCTTGGAGAACATGGAGGCCAGACCGGTGGCGAACACAACGGTGGGGGTAACGGTGGTACCGTCAGCATACTGGTTCCAGATGTAACCAACAGCGCAGACGGAGATCAGAGCCAGAGCGCACTCGATCAGCATGCCGCCGTAAGCGATGGGCTTGGCGTCCTTCTCCTGATCCAGCTGCTTGGAGGTGGTGCCGGAACCAACCAGAGAGTGGAAGCCGGACACAGCACCGCAGGCGATGGTCACGAACAGAGCGGGGAACATATAGCCCAGGGAGGTGCCGGTGGGAGCCAGGGTATCCTTGAAGCCCAGGAAAGCGGGCATATCCACCACGGGATGTGCGCCGATGATACCCACGACAGCCAGAACCATCATGCCGTACAGCAGGAAGGAGCTCAGGTAGTCACGGGGCTGCAGCAGGATCCACACGGGAGTGACGGAGGCCACGCCGATGTACAGACCCACAATGATCATCCACACGGTGTAGCTCAGGTAGATGGGGTGCCAGTTCAGGCCGATGACCATGCAGGCCACGATGCCGATGACGCCGATGACCGTGGAAATGCCCAGAGGCGCGTTGCGGCGATAGACAAAGAAGCCGAACAGAATGGCCATCAGGATGAACATGATGGAGATGATGGCGGTGGAAGCGTTGGCGGAGGAAGCGGCATAGTCGATAGCTCCGTCAGCGGTGTAGGTGGCCTTGAAGGTGTTGGCCACGATGGAGGCGAAGGCCGCCACCACCAGGATCAGGGTCAGGTAAGCGAAGGTGATAAACAGCTTTTTGGCCTTGGCGCCGATAGCGTCGCCGATGACCTCGCCGATGGACTCGCCCTTATGACGAATGGAGGCGAACAGGGCGCCGAAATCGTGGACGCCGCCGAAGAAGATGCCGCCGATGAGCACCCACAGCATCACGGGCACCCAACCGAACACAGCGGCCTGAATGGGGCCGTTGATGGGGCCGGCACCGGCGATGGAGGAGAAATGGTGGCCCATCAGCACAGGAGCCTTGGCAGGGCAGTAGTCCTTGCCGTCTTCCATGGTGTGAGCGGGAGTCGGACGGGAGTTGTCCACGCCCCACTTCTTGGCCAGCCAGCCGCCGTAGAAGATATAACCTACGATCAGGACAGCGCAGCCGATAATAAGGAACAACGCAGCATTCATATAGCTCTCTCCTTTCTGAATAACGATCTCTTTTGCTTATGAAACAGGCCTCTTTCGAGAACCTGTGCTGCACAATGGCCGCTGGCGTTGGTGCTGATCTTTTCCTCCGGCAGCACCACCAGCCCGGTGTGGAAATCCATCCAGCCCCAATAGGACATCTTGAAGCTCTTGTACAGCCGGCACTTTTTCAGCGCCTTGCGGGCATCCTCGTCGCAGCTGTCGCAGACGAACAGCGCCGTAATATAGGTGTACATGTGCTTGGGGTTGGGGGAGATGCGCGCCATGCCCTGCTCGTAGGCCAGCTTTTCGCACTTCTCGTAGATCTCCTTCGTCAGATGGGGAACGTTGAACAGGTACACATACTCGAAGCTGTTGGCCTCCCAGAGCTTGGCCTTTTTGGAGAGCACGTACTTTTCTGCGGTGGCGTAGAAGTCCATGGTGGCGGCGAGGGAATGTTCGTTCTCGTCGCAGCGGGTCACATCGTAGCTGCCGGCATACACGTCGCACAGACGATCGACAGCCTCCTGTCTGGTCATAACAAGCGCCTCCTGTTCCCTAACGGTTTCTTTACACCCGGCGCGCAGAAGCGCGCGTCTTTCGCAATTAAAATCGTGAAAGAAGCGCATGGAAATAGTTGTATTTCCCTGTTCTTACGCCATGAAATAACGTTCCCGGATGACAGACATAAATATACGCCGCCATTTTTCAACTTTCAAGACGTAAAAATGAACAATTTTTGACCATTAAGTTTATGTAAATTATTAGTTGATTTGCGTAAAGGAATATGATGCTATGATAACGTTACCGCTCTGCGCGGGATTTCGTTTACCTCTCATTTGTGCAGCACAGGCGGACGCGGCGCCCGGTTGACGTTCGCGGGACGTAAACAGTGCGCAAAATGTACCCGTTTGCCGCGTCCGGTTTCCTATAAAGTCAGCAAAAAGCACCACTCTGACGAGTGGTGCTTCGGCGTTCTGAAGGGTCTTTACCCCAGATGGTGCTTGAAGTTGCCGCCGGCGTGGACGCCCTCCTGCACGATGTAGAAGGCGTCGGGATCCACCTGCTGCATCACCTGGCGCAGGGTGTCGATCTCGTACTTGGACAGGCAGACGCACAGCACCTGCACATCGTCCCCCGTCCAGCCGCCCTTGGCCGCCCAGCTGGTAACGCCGCGATCCAGCTGCTCCATGATGTACCGGGGCAGCTGCGGGTCGTTCTTCTTGGTGAAGATCAGCAGCTGCACGGTGACGTTCTGGCGGTGGAGCCGATCCAGAAACAGGTTGCTGAGCACATTATATATAGCGGAGTAGATGGCGGTGGTGGCGTCGAACAGGAAGAAGCACAGGGTGTACAGTCCGGCGTTGAAGGTGATGGAGAACCGCCCCACGGTGAAGCGGCTGCCCTTTTTGCTGAGATACAGTCCCAGAATGTCCAGCCCGCCGGTGGAGCAGCCGCAGCTGAGCACCAGTCCGCCGGAAAAGCCCACCAGAATGCCGCCCACCATGCAGCTGGTGAGCATGTCCGGGATCACCGGCACGGCAGGGGAGGGGATGATGGCCAGAAACAGGGAGTTGGCGGCGGTACAGATGGCGGCCTTCAGGAAGAATTCCCGTCCCAGCGCGCGGAAGGCCAGCATAAACAGCGGGATATTCACGCAGAAATACAGCACGCCCGCCAGATCGAAGGGCAGCTCCAGATCCAGCGCCCGCAGCACCAGGGTACGGATCACCTGGCAAAGACCGTAGGCGCCGCCGCCGTACAGCCCCTGGGGAACGATGAACACGTTGATGGCGGCGGCCAGCAGCAGGGAGCCCAGCAGTCCGCCCAGCAGACGCAGCCCTCTTGTGTGAAGCAGCTTTTGGTACATGGAGCAGTCACTCCTTTTCTTTGGTGTGGTCGGGTTCTGATATAGTATGCGACGGAGGCGGAAAAGTCAAGTCCCCGCCCTTCGGCACCGTCTGATAAAAAGGACAAGGCACACGACCAGCAGGACGCAGACCGTACCCCACATGGCGGCCACCATGTAATAGTCCGTAAAGTCAAACCGCTCCGCGCCCGCCAGCAGGTAGGGCTGCCCGTGGGCTTTATATAAGGTAGCAGCGCAGGCCGCGCCGCTGTACAGGCAGAGCGCGCCCGCCGCCGCGCATACAAGCATCCGCAGGACACGGCTTTTCATTTTCAGGAACATAATGTCAGCTCCGTTCTGACCCCGTCACGAAGGCAGAAGATATTCCCCGCCCGGGAAAAATCTCTGTCCGTTTCCACGCAGTCGAATTCGCAAAGGGCTTTTTCCACTCGTTCCGGCGTGTAGACAAGGGTCTGCGTTTTCAGGGCGAAGTCCTCCTCCACCACCGCGTTCCACAGGCGGAGCGACCAGCGGCTGCAATTCCCGCCCAGCGTCCAGCCGTCCTCCCGGTCGATGTACGCTTCGATCGTCCGCAGCTGCTCCTCCCCGATGTTCGCTCTCAGGGAGCGTCTGCCCACATACCGGCCATAGTCCCGGATATAGCCCGGCTCCATGTTGAAAAGCAGCCCCGAAAGCCCGCGAACCGCCCAGACGGAGAGCGTGACCTGCTCGCCGTCCCTGATCTCGCAGTCCTTCAGATATACCGGGTGACCGGAGCGGTTGTCAAGGGATATCCATGTATGGCCGAAGCATTTGACAAGGGGCGTGGATTCACTCTCGCCGTCAAAGGTCGTGATGGAGAGGATCGGGCCGCTTTCCTCACAGGGGAGCGTCCGGGAGCCGTTTTCGTAGACGTTGCCATCGAGCCACAAACCGAAGGCCGCCGCCAGCGCCAGAACCAGCGCAAGAAGCGTGGCGGTTCGTTTTTTCAGCCTCCATCCCTCCCGACACAGCGTAATACTGCGGCGCGGTGTACCCGCACCGACAGTATAACGGAAAATGCCCGGCGGCACAAGTGCTTTCTCACGGAGCCAAATCGAGATATTCCGGGCTTTCTTAGTCTGCTGATGGATTTATTTGCGTCATTCCGAGGAGCGAAGCGACGTGGGAATCCGTAATGCCGGTTGCGATAAATCCGCAGCAATGCGAACTTATGCATTCCGGAGACGGATTGCCGCGCCAGTCTGTACCTCAAGGGCACTCGCTTCGCGGCGCGGACTGGCGCGCAATGACAGGCTTCTGCGGCCGTTACAGACTGTATTCCAGGCAGCGGCGCAGTCGCTGGAACGTGCGCCGCAGGGAGCGGGAGACGGTGGATTTGTTGATGCGCAGCTGCTGGGCGATCTGGGACATGGTCATGCCCCGGTCTATGTACAGCGCCAGTATCTCCCGCTGGCGGGGCGTCAGCTCCGCCGCCACCGCCCGGGGCAGGTTCCGCAGCAGCCGCTGGCGGCGCTGGCTGTTGTCGCCGGACTGGGCGCGGAGCCACGCCTGAAGCCCCGCCCTGTCCGCAAAATCATACCCGGTATTCGTCATAGCCGTAAAAGTCCCGGTCGTAGTACCGCGCCGTCAGGCAGGACAGCTTGCGGCACTGGGTGAGCATGGGCTTCAGCTCCGCCATGCGGCGGCGCAGGCGGCGGGATTCGTCCTCGCTGCCGCAGACGCGCAGAGCGCTGCGCAGCTCCGCCAGCCGCCCGGAGATCAGCAGGGCGCTGTCGTCGTACAGCGCGGACATTTCCATCAGTGTCATTGGTGTGATTCCCCCTCTTATGTACGTTTGTGGATGTTGCATAGCTTTAAAGCGATAAATTTTCTACTTTCGTGCGAAGTTTGTAGTTGACAATTCAGAAAACCTCTGTTATAATACGGTTCGCTGGCGAGATGCTGGTGTAGCTCAGCTGGTAGAGCAGCTGATTTGTAATCAGCAGGTCGGGGGTTCGAATCCGTCCACCAGCTCCAATTCCATATTGTATATGGGGGATTTCCCGAGTGGCCAAAGGGGACAGACTGTAAATCTGCTGGCAACGCCTTCGGTGGTTCGAATCCACCATCCCCCACCAGAAAACAGCACTTGCTTTGCGAGTGCTGTTTTCCTTTTTGCCGCCTTTGCGTGGAACGTCTGTAGGGGCGAGCGACTCTGCCCGCCCGAACGGATAACGCGCATTCCTCGGCAGGACACACGGGTCCCGCCCTACGGATGAGCGCGGTGGAACGTCTGTAGGGGACGGCGTCCTCGCAGTGGAGCGCAGCGGAACAAGTGCCCTTGGGGTGCGACGTCCCGTTTTATACGCCGCCGCGTTCCGCGCCCTGCAGGGCGTTTTTTTGTTGTCAAAACGGCGGCGGCACGGTATAATGGGAATATATTGGATAAGCAGGAGGTACCGGCATGAAAAAGCTCACTTCCCTTTTTGTCATATTGGCACTGCTGATGCTGTGCGCCTGCGGCAGCAAGACCGGCGCCACCGCAGACGGCGCCACCGCGCCGGATAGCAGCGACATTCCGGAGGTCTGCCGCGTGTATGAGGACTACGTCCTCACGGAAGCCATCGCGCCCCAGAACAGCCGCCTGCCGCTGGCGTCCGACGCCGCGCGGGGCGCTCCGGACTACGTCCCCCTGTGGCACGAGGGTGAATACTCCCAGCTGGCCGCCCACGGCGGCGAGGGCTGGCGCATGGACGAGCTGACGGACGGCAAGGCCACGGAGGGCGGTGACTACGGGCGCTTCTGCTGGGACGGACAGCTGTACCACTGCATCCATGTGCAGGGCGCGGACAGCTTTATCCCCGGTTTTTGCAGCGTGGGCGGCGGCGTTCTGTGGCTGGAGTTGGAGGGCGACTGCCGGGCGGACAACGGCACCGGCGGGGAGATCGGCCTGTTCGGTGGGTTCGACACCGTGGTCATCACCGGTACCGGCACGCTGACACTGGCACAGGGCATCGAATCCGGCACCGGCGCACAGCCGTGGCCGGCGCTGATCGTAGACGGCGTGGACGTCACCGCCCCCGGCCTGTCCCTGACAGCCAACGGCGGCGCGGGCAGCACCGCCAATCTGGTGGTGCAGAGCGGCAGTCTGACCGTGGAGGGCATGGCCTTTGTCAACGGAGATGTGTGCGTCACCGGCGGTACACTGACCGCGGGTCAGCTGATGGACTGCGCCCGGCTGGTCTGCTGGGGCGGTGAGACGCGGCTGACCGAGGGCTGGGGCTTCAGCGAGGGCAATACGGACATGACGCCCACGGTGCTGCTCAACGGCGGCGCCTTCCGCGCGGACAGCTGGCTGCCGGAGAACATCGAGTACCAGCTGTGGCGGGGCAGCATCGCCGCGCCGGGCGTCCGCCACTGGCCGGGCACCCACCTGCTGGGGGACGATGTGGAGATCACCGACCCGTTGGATGCGTGATATGCCATGTGACGGCCTCTGCCGCCGCGCCTGTGCGCGGCGGCATTTTTGCGCAGACTGCCAACAAATTTCTTGCGAATAACCCGCACAGAAAACAAGAAACTTGTTTGTAAAGCTACTGTATCACAAGATTCTTGTGATATCAAGACTAAAATCACAAGTATCTTGTGATTTGCCATTGACAAAACCAACATTTCAGAGTAGTATACAGTCATCGAATGTCGAAATCTGCCGAAAACCGGCGAGGAGGTGGCCTGCGTGTCCTTTGGTGAGCAGATGCGGCGGCGGCGCGAGGAGCTGGGGCTGACCCGGCAACAGCTGGCGCAGCGGCTGGGCGTGTCCGTGTCCGCGGTGGGCAACTATGAAACGGGCGTCAGCGCCCCCAAGGAGGAGGTGCTGCTGCGCCTGTTCACCGCGCTGGAGGCCGAACCGAACTATCTCTACCGGGGCAGCTTCCGGGGCGGGGAGGAGAGCCACAGCGACGAGGAGCGCCGCCTGCTGGCCAAATACCGCGACCTGCCGCTGTCCGGGCGGCAGACCGTCCACTCGCTGGTGGACGCGCTGACGGTGATGACCGGCGAGCTGCGCGCTGCCGCGCCCGCCGCCGAGGTGCGCACCATCCCGCTGTATACCTCCCCCGCCGCCGCGGGCTTTGCCGCGCCGGTGTTCGGAGAGGATTACGAGCTGATACAGGTCAGCGGCGACGTACCGCCGGGCGCGGAGCTGGCCGTGCGCATCCAGGGGGATTCCATGTCGCCGGTGATCGAGGACGGGTCGGTGGTGTATGTGAACCACGACCCGGTGCAAAGCGGCGACGTGGGCATCTTCTGCGTGGACGGCGACATGCTGTGCAAGCAGTATTACCGGGACGGCTTCGGCATGGTGTATCTGTTCTCGCTGAACCGCAAGCGCGCGGACATGGACGTGGTCTTCCACCGGGGCAGCGGGCAGAGCCTGACCTGCTTCGGGCGGGTGATGCTCCACAGCCAGCCCCTGCCGGAGGGACATATATAAAAAGAGACGGCGTAAGCCGTCTCAGTCTGTCAAAAAACCTGCCCGGTCACAAGTACCGGAGGGAAGGATAGTGTGAAAGGGAACCGTCAGGGTTCCCTTTCGCGTTCAATCACCCGCCGCAGCGACCAAAATGGCAAAATAAATCCTGCATTTATTTTGCCATTTTGCTTTCAGCTTGGCGAGAAAGTCCACAGGGACTTTCCGACAAGCTGACCGCTTCGTCGGTCTTTCTTTATTTGCTTCGGCGGTCTTTCTTTTTTCCCATTTCGGTGCCGGGAATGAAATTCAGCGGTGAAACAGGCAAATTTCACTAATTTGTCTTTGCTTTATGGGACAAAGTATAGTATACTACTATCATCTATACTGTGGTTTCCGTCCCCGCGGATGCGAAAAGCGGCGGGCCATAAAACGGAAGGGAGGGCGAAAACTTGGATACACCGTTTGCAATCGAAATGCTGCACATCACAAAGCGGTTTCCCGGTATCATCGCCAACGACAACATCACGCTTCAGTTGAAGAAGGGTGAGATCCACGCCCTGCTGGGCGAAAACGGCGCGGGCAAATCCACGCTGATGAGCGTGCTGTTCGGCCTGTATCAGGCCGAGGAGGGCATCATCAAGAAGGACGGCGTGGAGGTATCCATCAAGGATCCCAACGACGCCAATGCGCTGGGCATCGGCATGGTGCACCAGCACTTCAAGCTGGTGGAATGCTTCACCGTGCTGGACAACATCATCATGGGCGTGGAGCCCACAAAATGCGGCTTCCTGCAAAAGAAGGACGCCCGGGCGAAGGTCATCGCACTCAGCGAGAAATACGGCCTGAAGATCGACCCGGACGCGCTGATCGAGGACATCACCGTGGGTATGCAGCAGCGCACCGAGATCCTGAAGATGCTCTACCGCGACAACGAGATCCTCATCTTCGACGAGCCCACCGCCGTGCTGACGCCCCAGGAGATTGACGAGCTGATGCAGATCATGAAGAATCTGTCCGCTGAGGGCAAGAGCATCCTGTTCATCTCCCACAAGCTCAACGAGATCATGGCCGTGGCCGACCGCTGCACCGTCCTGCGCAAGGGCAAGTACATCGGCACCGTGGAGACGAAGAACACCACCATGGAGCAGCTTTCCTCCATGATGGTGGGGCGCGACGTCAGCTTCCACGTGGAGAAGAAGCCCGCCCAGCCCGGCGAGGTGGTGCTGGACGTGTCCCACATGACCGTGGCCAGCAAGATGCACAAGAACAACGCCGTCAAGGACGTGAGCCTGCAGGTGCGCCGGGGCGAGATCGTCTGCCTCGCCGGTATCGACGGCAACGGCCAGACGGAGTTTGTCTACGGCCTAACCGGTCTTGAGCCGGTGGTGTCCGGCAAGATTACCCTCAACGGGCAGGACATCACCAAAATGCCCATCCGCAAGCGGAACATCATGGGCATGTCCCACATCCCTGAGGATCGCCACAAGCACGGTCTGGTGCTGGATTACTCCCTGGAGGACAATCTGGTGCTGGAGCGCTATTTCGAGCCGGAGTTCACCGACAAGGCGGGCTTCCTGCGCCGGGATAACATCCGCAAGTACGCGGAAAAGCTCATCGAGCAGTACGACGTCCGCAGCGGACAGGGTCCCATCACCATCGCCCGCAGCATGTCCGGCGGCAACCAGCAGAAGGCCATCGTCGCCCGCGAGATCGACAAGGATCCCGAGCTGCTGGTGGCGGTGCAGCCCACCCGCGGTCTGGACGTGGGCGCCATCGAGTACATCCACAAGCAGCTGGTGGCGCAGCGGGACGCGGGCAAGGCCGTGCTGCTGGTATCGCTGGAGCTGGATGAGGTCATGGACGTGCCCGACCGCATCCTCGTCATGTACGAGGGCGAGATCGTGGGCGAGCTTGACCCCAAAAAGACCACGCAGGAGGAGCTGGGTCTGTATATGGCGGGCGCCAAGAGAGACGAGGTGACGGCATGAAAAAGAACATCCTGAAAAATAGCGGGGTGCAGTCGCTGCTGGCGTCCCTTGTGTGCGTGATCCTGGGTCTGCTCATCGGCTATATCGTGCTGTTGTTCATCAACCCCGACGGCGCCGGCGAAGCCATCACCGACGTTATGAAGAACTTCCTTACATACAGCAAGCCGGAAACGCAGGTCAAGTACCTGGGCAACACCCTTGTCAAGACCGCGCCCCTGCTGATGTGCTCCCTGTCCATCCTGTTTGCGTACAAGGTCGGCCTGTTCAACATCGGCGCGGCCGGTCAGTACTGCATCGGCGTGGCGCTGAGCCTGTACGCCGCGCTGGCGTGGGGCTGGAGCTGGCTGCCCTGCATGCTGCTGGCCATGCTGGGCGGCGCGCTGCTGGGTGCGATCTCCGGTCTGCTGAAGTCCTACTGCAACGTCAACGAGGTCATCTCCGGCATCATGCTCAACTGGATCGTCCTCTACCTGACCAATATGCTCCTCACGCAGGTGAAGGAGGACACCAGTCCCTACACCTTCGTGCTGTCCCACAAGAATGCCTCGGCCATCCTGCCCTCTCTGGGTCTGGGCAGCCTGTTCAACGGCAACCAGTACGTGGGTCTGGCGCTGCCCCTGTCCATCGTTATCGCCATTCTGGTGTGGGTGGTGCTGGAAAAGACCCGCATCGGCTACGAGCTGCGGGCCACCGGCAACAACAAGAACGCCGCCAAGTACTGCGGCATGGCCGAAAAGCGCAACATCATCATGACGCTGGCCATCTCCGGCATGCTGGCCGGTCTGGGCGCGGCTATGCTGTACCTCACCGGTTACGAGCAGTGGCAGTGCTCCACCTCCTCCGTGCCGGGCATGGGCTTCAACGGCATCGCGGCGGCCTTCCTGGGCGGCTTGAACCCCATCGGCGCGATCCTGGCCTCCTTCTTCATCCAGCATATCACCGCCGGCGGCGCGTATGTGGATAAGAGCATGTACTGCGCGCAGATCTCCGATCTGATCTCCTCCATCATCATCTACCTGTGCGGCTTCGTGCTGTTCATGAAGTACGCGATGAATACCGCCATCGCCAAGCGCGAGGAAAAGGCGGCACTGAAGGAAAAGGAGCGGGCGCAAACGCCTGAAGTCTCCGACAACGGGAAAGGAGGCGATCAGTAATGGTACTGCTGCTGCAATATACATTGACCTTCGCCTCCGTGCTGATCCTTGTGGCGCTGGGCGGCTGCTTCTCCGAGCACTCCGGCGTCATCAACCTGGGTCTTGAGGGCGTGATGATCATGGGCGCTCTGGGCGGTGCGCTGGCCATGCGCTACATGCCCACCGACTCCTCCGCCTTCTCCATGCTGATCGTGGTGCTGCTGGCGGCGGCGCTGGCCGGTACGGTGTACTCGTCGCTGCTGGCTGTGGCCTGCATCAACTTCAAGGCGGATCAGACCATCGTCGGTACGGCGCTGAACATGCTGGGCACCGCGGGCGCCACCGTTATCGTCAAGGCCATCAACACCGCGGCCAACCCCGACGACGTGTCCTCCACCATCCAGTACGCCGGCGCGAAGAAGGCGTTCCTGGTGAACATCGGTTCCTTCGAGTTCAGCTGGTTCATGCTGGTGACGCTGCTGCTGCTGATCGCGGCCTATGTGGCGCTGTACAAGACCCGCTTCGGCCTGCGCCTCATGGCCTGCGGCGAGCATCCCCAGGCGGCGGACTCCGTGGGTATCAACGTGTACAAGATGCGCTGGGCGGGCGTGCTGATCTCCGGCATGCTGGGCGGTCTGGGCGGCATCGTGTTCATCACCGCCGGCGTGTCCGAGTGGCGGTTTGAGTACGGCGTGGCCGGCTTCGGCTTCCTGTCTCTGGCGGTCATGATCTTCGGCCAGTGGAAGCCCACGCGCATCGCGCTGGCAGCACTGCTGTTCGGCCTGTTCCGCGCCCTGTCCAACGTGTACGCGGGCTTCGAGTTCCTGAAGAACCTGAACATTCCCAGCCCCGTGTACAACATGATGCCCTACATCATCTCGCTGGTGGTGCTGGCCTTCACCTCCAAGAAGTCCCGCGCACCCAAAGCCGAGGGTATCCCCTACGACAAGGGTCAGCGCTGACGCGCAATATGTAATATCCTACAGACAGACCTCCCGTCCATCGGACGGGAGGCCTGTTATTTTACCCCGATTTTACAATTCTCCTCCTGCGGATTTGACATTGCCCCTGTATCATAATAAATGGACGAGAATGTACAGTCGAAACAAGGTAAAATCGAGGAGAGAACTATGGACATTTTTCATGTGTTGACCATGCTGGGCGGACTGTGCCTGTTCCTGTTCGGCATGAATTTCATGGGGCAGTCGCTGGAGCGGCGCGCCGGCGGCAAGCTGCGGACGCTGCTGGATAAGATGACCGGCAGCGTGGGCGCGGGCTTCCTCACCGGTATGGGCATCACCGCCATCATCCAGAGCTCATCGGCCACCACCGTTATGGTGGTAGGCTTCGTCAACTCCGGTCTGATGAACCTGCGACAGGCCATCAACGTCATCATGGGCGCCAACGTGGGCACCACGGTGACGGCGTGGCTCCTGAGTCTGGCGGGCATCGACGGCGGCAGCACATGGGTGCAGCTGCTCAAGCCCACCTCCTTCACGCCGGTGCTGGCGCTGATCGGCGTTATTTTCTACATGTTCTGCAAGGACAGCCACAAAAAGGACACCGGCGCCATTCTGCTGGGCTTCGCCACCCTGATGTTCGGCATGGACACCATGAGCGGCGCCGTGGCCGGGCTGAAGGACGTGCCGGGCTTCGCCGAGCTGTTTCTGGCCTTCACCAACCCGCTGCTGGGCGTGCTGGTGGGCGCGGTGCTGACGGCGGTCATCCAGTCCTCCTCCGCCTCCGTGGGCATTCTGCAGGCGCTGGCCTCCACCGGGCAGGTCAGCTACGCCGCGGCGGTGCCCATCATCATGGGGCAGAACATCGGCACCTGCGTCACGGCGCTGATCTCCTGCGTGGGCACCAACAAAAACGCCAAACGCGCCGCCGTGGTACACCTGATGTTCAACGTCATCGGTGTGGCGGTGCTGCTGACGGTGTTCTGCATCGTCAAGGCCATCTTTGCCCCGGCGCTGCTGAACGAGTCGGCGGGCATGGCCGGTATCGCCGTGGCACACTCGGCCTTCAACATCCTCTGCACCGCCATGCTGCTGCCCTGCGGCGGTCTGCTGGAAAAGCTGGCTGTCCGTCTGGTGCCGGACAAGGCGCAGGCGGAGGAGACGGTGGAGCTGGACGAGCGCCTGCTGGCCACGCCCTCTCTGGCCTTGCAGCGCTGCCGCGCCGTGGCCTGCGACATGGCGGCACAGGCCACCCTCGCCCTGCAAAACGCCCTGCGCTCGCTGGAGCACTACACACCGGAGCTGGCTGCCTCCATCCGGGAGGACGAGAGCCGCTGCGACCACTACGAGGACGTGCTGGGCACCTATCTGGTGAAGCTCAGCGCCCGGAAGATGGGCGACGACGAGAGCGAGGAGGCCGCCGAGCTGCTGAAGGCCATCGGCGACTTCGAGCGCATCTCCGACCACGCGGTGAACGTGTTGGAGTCAGCGGAGGAGCTGCGGGACAAGGAGCTTTCCTTCAGCGATGCAGCACGCCGCGAGCTGTCCGTCCTCACCGCCGCCGTGGATCATATCCTGACCATGTCGCTGGACGCCTTCCGGGACAAAAGCGTGCCGCTGGCGCGGCAGGTGGAGCCGCTGGAGGAGGTCATCGACGGCCTGAAGGAGCAGCTGCGCACCCGCCACATCCTGCGGATGCAGCAGGGACAGTGCAGCATCGAGGCGGGCTTCGTCCTCTCCGACCTGCTGACGGATCTGGAGCGCACCTCCGACCACTGCTCCAACATCGCCGGCTGCGTCATCGACGCGGCGCACCACGACCTGAACCTCCACGCCACGCTGGACGCCGCACCCCAGCGCGACCCGGATTTCCCCGCCCGCTACAAGACCTTCGCAGAAGAATACAAGTTATAAAAAAACAGGGACTCACGTCCCTGTTTTTTTATGTGCAATTACTCTCGGCGTCCGCGGGAGGCTCGCTCCCGTGCCTCGGCCTCCGCCCGCTGGCGGCAGACCTCCACCCATGTGGGCAGCTTGTCCAGCTGGGCGGCAAAGGCCGCCAGCTCGTCGGGAATGGCGATCTTCTGCGGACAGACGGCGGCGCAGACGCCGCAGCCCAGGCAGGCGTGGGGCCATTTGTCCTTGGGCACCGCGTCCAGCTGCATCTTGACGGTGCTGCCGCTGCCGGCGCGCAGCTGGTTGTACTTGTGCAGCAGGTCGGGGATATCCAGCCCCTGGGGACAGCCGTCACAGCAGTACCGGCAGGCCGTGCAGGGCACGGAGTTCTTCATCTTCTCCGCCGCCGCCAGCAGGATGGCTTCCTCCTCCGACGTGACGGGGTCGTCCTTTTCAAAGGTGGCGATGTTGTCCTTCACCTGCTCCATGGTGGACATGCCGGACAGGATCATGCGGATGTTCCCGTGCCCCTCCAGCCACCGGAGGGCAAAGGACGCGTCGCTGGCCCCCGGCCGGATGGCGCGCAGCTTCTGCTGGCTGTCCGCGTCCAGCGCGGCCAGCTTGCCGCCCCGCACCGGCTCCATGACCCACACGGGGATGTTGTACTTGGCCAGCAGGTCGTATTTCTCCTTGCCCCGCTGCAAGCTCCAGTCCAGATAGTTCAGCTGCAATTGGCAGAACTCCATATCCTTGCCGCAGCGCTCCAGAAACGCCGTCAGGCAGGGGATATCCGCGTGGGAGGAGAAGCCCAGATGCCGGATGCGCCCCATTCTCTTCTGCTCCACAAAGTAGTCGATGATCCCCCACTTGGGGTCGGTGTACACGCCGATGTCGTTTTCGTACACGTTGTGCAGCAAATAGAAGTCAAAATACTCCACCTGACACTTTTCCAGCTGCTGCTCAAAGATGCCCGCCGGGTCGGGGTCGCCGGTGAGCATGTGGCCGGGGAACTTGGTGGCCAGATAGAAGCTCTCCCGGGGATATTTCTTCAGGCACCGCCCCACCACCGTCTCCGACTGGTTCTGCATATATGGCCAGGCGGTGTCGTAGTAGTTGACGCCGTGGGTCATGGCGTAGTCCAGCAGAGCCTCCGTCGCCGCCGCGTCCACATCGCCGGCAGCGGTGGTGGGCAGGCGCATGGTGCCGAAGCCCAGCAGGGAGAGGCGCAGCCCCTGAAAATCGCGGTAGATCATATCGTTGCCCTCCTTGAGTGGTATGTCTGTTTATTATACCACACCCTCCGCCCATGGCAAGTGGGCAGAAGAAATGCCGCCCTCCGGCGGCATTTCTTTTTTATGTCCACAGCTGTATTCTGGCATCGTAGTTCCGCACGGAGCGCACCAGCTCCTCGTCCAGCAGCGCGGTGATCTGGTCGGGGGTGCCCTGCACCCACAAGCCCAGCACGTCCAGCCCGTCCTCCTCCAGATTCAGCAGCATCTCCTTGTAGCGGTACGGCTCGTCGGGGCCGGCCTCCGCCACCTCCGGGTGGTCGGCCAGATACTGCACCATCGCCCGGAAGTGCTGTGTGATGTCCTCACCGGTGAGGTTTTTGTACTCCTGCAGCTGCATGCCCGGATAGTCCTCCTCCAGATCATCGCCGTAGGCGAGCATCATGTGCTGTAAGGAGCAGTGCAGCGAGTCATAGTTGTACGCCCCGTTCACCCACACGTTGGCGGACAGGAAATCCACGTCCGGATGCCGCGCCATGATGTCCGCCAGCTCATCCACCGTCAGCACCTTGTGGAAGGACACGGCGGATGTGAGGCGCATATACTCCGGCAGCGCGTCCAGCGCCGCCTGCCCGGTATCGCCGCTCCAGACGTCGTTTCTGCCCGGATTCCTGTTGTCGTAGAAGAAGCCGCTGTACATATACCCGATGGCGTGCAAGTCGCCGCTGTTCAGCTGTCCGACGTGCCCCAGCGACAGTCCCACCTGCGTCTGGATGTGGAAGCGGTGGCTGCCGGTGCGGTCGTAGAACATCAGCCGCAGGGTATCGCGCATGAAGCCGCTGTGCTCGGCGTAGCTGCCGTAATAGTCGCCCAGCGGCATATACAGTCCCGCCAGCGCCGACATGCCCACGTCGAACGTCGGGTAGCCGCTGCCATCGACGAGGTCGTCCGTGTACACCCGCCGGTTCAGCAGGGGCGATACCACCAATTGCAGCAGCAGCACCACCGCCAGCACCGCCGCCGTCGATATCAGCACGATGTTCCGTGTGCGGCGGTTCAGGCGGCGCTTCACCGCCTTCGTCTCCGCGCTGGCCGCGGCCGCCGCGTCCTCCGGCAGCTCCGGAAGCTCCTGCTCCGCCAGATAGTCCTCGATCAGCCGGTATTTCTCCAGCTCCCGCTCCACCAGCGCCGTCTCCTCGGCGGTGGCGGTGTGTGCCTGATAATGGGCAAAGGCCGTCTCAAAATTCATAGCCATCCTCCTCCATTTTCTGCCGCAACCGCGTCCGTGCCCGGCGCAGCCGCTGGCGTATCACAGCGGGCGTCACGCCCAGCGCCGCCGCCAGCTCCGCCCCCGACAGGTGCGCGAAGCAGTACAGCGTCAGCACCTCCCGGTCGCCTGCGCCCAGCCGCTCCATGGCGCGGTACAGCGCAGCCGCGTCCTCCCGCCGCAGGAGAACGCTCTCCGGCGTGGCGGCGTCCGCCGTCTCCGGTACGTCCTCGTCGGACAGATGCTTCTGCCGCCGCAGGTGGTCGATGATGAGATTCCGCAGCACCCGGAACAGCCAGCTGCGAAAGCTGACAACCCCGTCCGGCAGCGCCAGCCACGCCCGGCAGAAGGCCTCCTGCACCATGTCCTCCGCCAGCGGGCGGCTGCGGCACAGCCCCTGCGCGTACAGAAGCGCCGCGGCATAGTGCTGCCGGTACAGCTGCTCGAATATGTCCTTGTCCACGGCGTCTCACCACCTTCTGTCTCTATAACGAACGAGCGGGGAAAATGTGACAGCTATGCGCACACAGAGAAATGCAGCAGACCCTTCGGCCTGCTGCATGCTTGCTGCGCCTATTTGGTACCGCCGCGTTGTGCGGCAAGGGCTGCTGCCATTGTACCGGAGGAGCCGTGCCCTGTCAACCGCTTTGACCGGCAGCGTCCGCGTTCATAGCGCCGCGATCTCCGCGCCCAGCGCGGCGGCGTCCTCCCGGTCGTGGGTGACGCATACCACCGCCGCGCCATTCCGGTGCCGCAGGATATACGCCGCCGCCTGCTGCCGCGTCTCCGCGTCCAGCCCCTTGAACGGCTCGTCCAGCAGCAGAAGCCCGCCGCCGAAGCACACCGCCCTGGCGATAGCCACCCGCCGCCGCTGTCCGCCGGACATCTCCTCCACCGGCTGGTGCAGCTGGCCGCCCAGCCCCAGCTCCGTCAGGTGCGCCTCTATTGTCGCCGAATCCATGCGCCGTCCCGTTGCCAGGCGCACGTTCTCCACGGCGCTCATGTGGCCGCACAGCCGATCCTCCTGGAACACATACCCGATCCGCTCCGGCACATCCCGCACCGTGCCGCTGTCCGGCTTTTCCAGCCCGGCCATACACCGCAGCAGCGTGGTTTTGCCCCAGCCGGAGGGCGCCATCAGGCACAGCACCGCCCCCGCCGGCACCGTAAGGCTTACATTCTCCAGCACCGGCTTGTCTCCGAATCTCTTGTACAGATGCTCCGCTCTCATGTCCGTCCCCCCTTCGCCCAGCGGCAGCACCGCCGCAGCAGCGCCAGCACCGCCCGCTCAAACAGGGCGCTCAGCGCCACGATCACCGCCGTCCACGCCAGCAGGTCGCCGGTCTGCAAATAGATCTTGGCCTCATACAGCTTTTCTCCGATGGAGCCGCCCACCACGCCGATGACCTCCGCCGCCACGCCCGCCTTCCAGCTCATGCCCAGCGCCGCGGCGCTGCCTGCCAGCAGGAACGGCTCCGCCGCCGGCAGCAGGATGCACCGCGCCTGCCGCAGCCACGGCACCCGGAACACCCGCGCCATCTCCAGCAGCTCCCGGTCGGCGCTGCGTATGCCCGCCAGCACATTGGTGTACAGAATGGGGAACACCATCAGGAACGAGATGAACAGCGGCAGCGCCGACGTGCGCATCCAGATCAGCGCCAGAATGATGAACGACGCCACCGGCACCGACTTGATGACCAGCACATAGGGGCGCAGCAGCACGTCCACCACCGGCCACCGCCCGGCGGCAAAGGCCAGCGCCGTGCCCAGCACCAGCGCCGCGCCGAAGCCTCCGGCAATGCGGCAGAAGCTGAACCACACCGCCCGCCAGAAGCCGCCGTCGGGCAGCAGGGCGGCCAGACGCACCAGCACCGCCGCCGGCGACGGCAGCAGCAGCGCCGAGCCCACGGCCATAGATGCCGCCTGCCACACCAGCACCGCCAGCGCCGCCGCGCCGATGCGCTGCCACGTTACCTTTTTCATGCGTCCATCCAATAGAAGCCGTCGTCGGGCATCGCGCCGCCCACGGCCTCCGGCTTCAGGTCATACAGCGTCTGCAAATAGCCGCCCACGGCGGTCTTCATATCCCCGCCGGTGATGCACACCAGATTGCACTCCGGCAGCGCTTTTTCCGCCACCGCCGCTTTGACGATGCCGTATTTCTCCACCAGCACCGCCGCCTCCGCCGGGTTCGCATTGGCGTAGTCCGTGCTGGCGGCGTACTCGCTCAGGAATGTGCGCACCGCCGCCGGATGCTCGTCGGCAAAGGCCTTCCGCGCCACCAGCACCGAGGTGATGAGCCGGCTGCCGTTGTCCAGCTTGTCCCACTCCGCGCTCAGGTCGAGAGCCACGCGCAGCCCCTCCACCTGACCCTGCGCCACGGTGACGAAGGGCTGGGGCAGCATGGCCACCACGTTCTCCTGCTCCGCCATCAGCGCCACGATCTCCGTGGGCTCGCTCTTCCACTCCACCTGCACGTCCGTGCCCAGCGTCAGCCCGTGCTGGCTCAGCAGGTACGTCAGCGCGTACTCCGGCGTAGCGCCCTTGCCGGTGGCATAGATGGTCTTGCCGCTGAGAGAGGCCACGTCCGTCACCGTCTCGCCGCCCTTTTCCACCATATACAGCACGCCCAGCGTGCCGGCGGCCAGCAGCTCCACGCCGCCCTCCGTCTGGCTGTACAGGATGGCCGCTACGTTGGCGGGCACCGCAACGATGTCCAGCTCGCCCTGCACCAGCTGCGGCGTCAGCTCATTGGCGCTGGCCGCCATGGTGAATTCGTACCCGTTCTCCGTGGCGCCGCTCTCCGCGTCGTCCAGCAGCTTCACCATGCCCATGGAGGTGGGCCCCTTCAGCCCGCCCAACCGCACAGTGACCGGCTGGGCGGCGGATTTGTCGCCATCCTCATTGGGCATAGGTGTTTTCGGCGTTACGCAGGCGCACAGCGTCAGTGCCAGCGTCAGCGCCAGCAGCAGGGATATCATTTTTTTCATGTTGTTTTCTCCTTTCCGTGATACGGTCTCTTATACAAAGCTGTCGTGCAGCATGCCTATCTGTCTTCTATCGGTGTGATCACGTTGGAGTACAGCGTTTTGGCGCTTACGCCCTCCAGCCGGCCCATCCTCCCGCTGAGGGCGGAGATCACGTCCTGCGGTGCGTCCAGCACCGCCGAAATGATGTTCACGCCCCGCGCCCGGTAGGGCACGCCCATCCGCCCGATCACATATTCGCTGTACCGGTGCAGCAGCTCGTTGACCTCCGCCGCCCGCTCCGGCTCCTCCACGATGATCCCCATGAGAGCCACCCGTGTTTCCATAGATACCACCTCTTTTCCGCAAAACAAAAAAGCCGCGCCGCTCCCGCGACACGACCACAGCGCCCGCTTCGCGGGCGCGGAATATATGGCGCATCTTCCGTCTCAAGCGCACTTTCGACGTCAGCAGCTTGTCCGTATTCTACGGCAGGAATCGCCGTCTGTCAAGCCCCCTTCAAGGAGAGAAAGGGTGGGGCTGTATGGGAGATACAGCCCCACCCAGGGAAGCGATCAGTTCTTTTCGCCGGCGCGCCGGGCAGGCTCCTCCCTGCGGCGCACGCTGGGCAGCATGGTCACAAGCTGCGCGGCCAGTCCGAACACAACGGCGGGCAGCACCCAGCTCAGCCCCAGGTCATACAGCGGCAGCGCCTCTACCAGCGGCACGGACACGCCGTAGGTGTGCAGCGTACACAGCACGCTGGTCATCAGCGCGCCGATCACCGCGCCGCGGCTGACAAAATCGTGTACTTTGGGCATAATAAGGGAGATGCAGATAAGCACCAGCGCAGGGGGATATACGACATCCAGCACCGGTGCGGCCACCGCCACGATACGATCCAGTCCCAGATTGGACACCACGGCGCTGAACACGCATATCGCCGCCACGAAGGCCTTGTAGCTCACCTTGCCCCGGCACAGCTCGGAGAAATACGCCGCCGCAGAGCTGGTCAGCGCGATGGCCGTGGTGACGCAGGCCAGACCCACCACCACGCCGAAGATGACCACGCCGGTCTTGCCCATCAGCGCCTCCACGATGGCCATGATCAGCGCGGCGCGGCCGATGGAGCCGGTGTACTGCGTGGACACGGTGGCGCCCAGATAGGCCAGGCCCATATACACCGCCAGCAGCAGCACGCCCGCCAGCAGCGCGGCACCGCCCACCACGCGGAGCTGGCTCTTGCCCTGCTTATAGCCCTTGGCGGTGACGCTCTGCAAAATAATGATGCCGAAGGGCAGCGCGGCCAGCGCGTCCATGGTCTGGTAGCCCGCCTTGATGCCGGTGACGGTCACATTGCTGATCTGCGGCAGGGCGGCGATCTCGCCCAGCGGGGTCACGATGCCCTTGATGATGATGGCGAACAGTCCCACCAGCAGCAGCGGCGTGAGCACCTTGCCCACGATGTCCACCACGGCGGACTCCTTCAGGCACAGCACAAGGATCAGCGCAAAAAATGCCACGGAGAACACCACCGGCGACACGCCGCTCAGGTTGGGGGCGATGGCCATTTCGTAGGCGCTGGCGCTGGTGCGGGGGATGGCCACCATGGGGCCGATGCACAGCACGATGGCGCACATAAGGATCTCGGCGGGGAGCTTGCCCGCGCGCCGCAGCACCTGCTCGCTGCTGCCCACGCGCAGCAGCGCAAACATGCCCATCATGGCAAGGCCGATGTCCGCGATGAAGTACGCGGAAAAGCCCTCCAGCCAGCGGCTTCCGGCCTCCATGCCCAAAAAGGGCGGGAATATGACGTTTCCCGCGCCGAAAAACATGGAAAACAGCGCAAAGCCCACTATGACGATCTCGCCGAGGGCGTTTTTCTTCTGTCCGTTCATTATGGTTTCTCCATTTCTCTCTTGTTCCGGCCCCGTCCTGTGCGGGGCGCGCAGCGCGCCGTGCGCGATGTATTTCCTGCATATAGGGTATCATTTTTTTCATCATTACGGAAATGACACTTATCAAACGCGGCATGAATTTAATTGATGACGCACAAAATATGATAGGATGCGCTTTATTCCTTATTGGAAAGTTTACAATGAGGCCATTGAACGGCAAGTCCCTTTGTGATATAGTTAAAAAACAAGGCTCACATTTTGTTGTTTTTGTGCAGAAAGCGAGGCACTATGGACGATAAAAAGCTGCGGGCACTGCTGACAGCGGTGCAATGCGGCAGCTTCGGAAAAGCGACGGCGCAGCTGGGCTATACCCAGTCCGCCATGACCCATCTGGTCAACAAGCTGGAGGCCGAGCTGGGCTGCACCCTCCTGTCCCGCAGCAGCCACGGCGTCCGGCTCTCGGAGGAGGGCGAGCACCTGCTGCCCTATATGCAGGACTATCTCCGCGCCAGCGATGCCCTGCGGCAGGAGGCGGCGCTGCAGGGGGAATCCCACAACCACGTCCTGCGCATCGGCTGCTTTGCCAGTATCGCCCGGGCGCGGCTCCCGGCGCTGCTGGCCAAATTCCGCAAGCTGCACCCGGAGATCAAGATCGATGTGCTGGTGGGCGGCTATGAGCTGGCTGCGGCGCTGGAGGAGGAACGGGTGCAGCTGGCGCTGGTGGAGGAGTCCTGCGGCAGGGGCTTCTACTGGACGCCGCTTACAGACGCGCCGCTGGTGGCGGTGGTCCCGCCGGACTTCCCCTGGCAGGAGGATACCATCCCGCTGGAGCGGCTGCTGCAGGAGACGTTCCTCTCCTGCCCGGAGCAGTATGTGGCGCGGCTGCTGCCGCCGGGATCGCCCCTGCTGGAGGTCACCGCCTCGGACGATGCCGCCATACTGTCCATGGTGGCTGCGGGGCTGGGCGTGTCCGTGCTGTCGTCCTTCTCGCTGGCGGGCTATGAGGGGCAGGTGCAGGTGCTGCCGCTGTCGGAGCCGCTGTTCCGGCGGCTGGGCGCGGCGGTCAAGACCCCGCCCCCGGCCAACAGCGCCGCCCGGCACTTCCTCGCCTTTCTGAAGCGGCAATACCCCAACAAGCCCACCGACAATCCCTGACAGGAGGTTTTCTTATGTGTACTGCGGCCACCTATCTGACCGACCATTTCTTCTTCGGGCGCAATCTCGACTATGAGCGCGGCTTCGGCGAGCGCGTCACCGTCACGCCCCGGAGCTTTCCTCTGCCCATGCGCCATCTGAATGAGGTGACACAGCACTACGCCATGATCGGCATGGCGTCGGTGCAGGCGGGCTATCCCCTGTACTACGACGCGGTGAACGAGAAGGGGCTGTGCATCGCCGGGCTGAACTTCGTGTCCAGCGCCGTCTACCGCCCCTGCCCGGCGGAGGGGCGCGGCGTGGCGCAGTTCGAGCTGATCCCGTGGCTGCTGGGCAGCTGCGCCGGGGTGGACGAGGCCTGCCGGCTGCTGGAGGGCGTCTGCATCACCGACGACGCCTTTCTGCCTGGGCTGCCTCCGGCCAAGCTCCACTGGCTGCTGGCTGACCGGCGGCGCTGCGTGGTGATCGAGCAGACCGCCGACGGTCTGCACATCTACGACGATCCCGCCGGCGTGCTGACCAACGAGCCGCCCTTCCCCCTGCAAATGTTCCAGCTGAACAACTACGCCCAGCTGTCCGCCCGCCCGCCGGAGAACCGCTTCTCCCCTGCCCTGCCGCTGCGAGCCTACAGCCGGGGCATGGGCGCCATGGGGCTGCCCGGCGATCTGTCGTCCCAGTCCCGGTTCATCCGCACCGCCTTTACCCGGCTGAACAGCGCGTCCGGCACCGGCGTAGCCGAGGGCGCCAGCCAGCTGTTCCACATTCTGGGAGCGGCGGCGCAGCAGCGGGGCTGCTGCGTGCTGGAGGACGGCGCCTGCGAGCTGACGCTCTACACCTCCTGCTGCGACGCCGACACGGGCGTGTATTACTACACCACCTACGACAGCGGACACGTCTCCGCCGTGGACATGCACCGGGAGGAGCTGGACGGCGCGGTGCTGATCTCCTACCCGCTGGACGATGTATGGCAGGTGCGGCTCCAGAACTGAGCTGCATCACCCGAACAGATCCCCGCACAGCTCCCACACGGGGCTGCCCTCGTAGTGCTGGCGGATGCTTTTGCCGGAGTAGGCGGAGCGGTTCTCCCGGTCGGCTCCGGCATCAATAAGAAGCCGGAAAATGCGGCGGATGCCGTGGTAATAGTATCCGGGTGTACTTTCTTTACCGGCATCGATCTCCGGAATTAACTTTTTGTTGTTATACCCCGTAGTTCCTGATATTGTAGCCGGAGAATTAGCGTAAATCGAATGTGCGGACAGCAAAAAAGCGCCGTCTTGGGATTCTTCCCAAGACGGCGCTTTTCTGTTGTGGATCAGAGCGAACATTTCACAGCGAAACCGCCGCTGAAGAAATAGGTGTTCGTCCAATACCCGTTTGGTGGAGCGAGACGCACGGCATCCGAACTCCTCCCCGTCTTCAAAACGCTGCATATCACGCAGTGTGATGGTGTTTTTATCTCCGCTGAAGTTGTACGCCAGCGTTATGTGGTCATCATAGACGAATACTGCATTTACGAAGGTCTGGATCAGACGCTTTTGTGCCTCTTTGTCCGACCAGTCAGCGTCACGCAGGCTGCGGAGATAATACGCGATATGAGATTTTTTCAGGTGGAAGCCACGGGCTATCTCCCTGTCGGCAATGGACGCCTTCAAATCGGCTTTCTGCTGCGTCAGCTCGTCCATGCGCTTCTTGGTTTCCTCGGTCAGTATTCCGGCCTCAATGGCCCGAATGAGGTTTGATATGGCGGTGTCAGTCTGTGCAAGCTGCCGCTGAAGGTTACGCAGCTCCTCTTGACTGTTGTCCTGTGCAAGGTAATACTCCCATGTGCGGTCAACGATGTAGTCCAGCAGTTCGTCGTCTTGCAGCAGCTCATGGGTGGCGTTGAGCACGGTGTCCTCAATGTCTGCCTGTCGCACGGCCTTTTTGTCGCAGGAGCGGAAGCGCTTCTTGTTGGAGCAGATGTAGTAATTATGCTTTGCGCCGGTTTTACTGGTGCCGCTCTCGCCGAACATCAGAGCGCCGCACTTGCCGCAAAACAGCTTGTCCGTGAGGATGTAGTCGGCGCGCGACCATGTTTTCGCCGGTGCTCGCTTGTTGATCTTCAGCATTTCCTGCACTTTGTTAAACACGTCGTCCTCGATAATCCGGGGCACGCCGTCCTTGATCTCGCGGCCTTGGTATTCGTAAACGCCAATGTACTTCTTGTTCTTCAGAATCGAATGCAAGCTGTTCTTGGTGAAGGGCCCGCCGCGCAACGTCCGCAGACCCATTTCATTCAGCTTGTCAACGATTTCCGTAACTGTCTTGCCGTCCGCGTACATGGTGAAGATCATCTTCACTGTGGGCGCGGTATTTTCGTCTATGATGAACTTCTTGTCCGGCCCGGTCTTGTAGCCCAGCGGGCGGTTTCCGCCCAGCGACTGGCACTTCTCGGCGCTCTCAGCACGGCCACGGCGGATGTTCTGCGAAAGCTGTAGGCTGTAATACTCCGCGAAGCCTTCCAGTACGCTTTCGAGGATCACGCCCTCCGGGCTGTCCGGGATGGTTTCCGCCACATACTCGACGCGCACGCCGTTCTTGCGGCATTTCATCTTGTTTATGGCGATCTCCTCGCGGTTGCGTCCAAAGCGGTCAACTTTCCACAAAATGATAACGGAGAATTGCCGTTTGGCCGTGTCCTTCAGCATCTGCTGGAATTCGGCGCGGTTATCTGTCCGACCGCTCTTTGCCCTGTCAACGTATTCATGCACGATGGTGTAGCCGTGTGCGGCGGCGTAGTCCCTTGCGTTGGAGAGCTGCCCTTCGATGGACTGTTCTCCTTGACTGTGGCTTGAATACCGGGCATATACGACGGCCAGTTCGCTGACCTCCGGCTTTGCCATTGGCACCTGCCATTTAATATCTATCGACATATCTGTTTACCCGTTACGCCCTTCTGCGCCCAGCAGGAGGGCTTTTTCTGTCCATTCGTATGTGAATTGCCGAATCTCTCGAATCATTCCGTAGACCTGTAGGCTTTGAAGAACTGCATACGCACAGTTGTTTCCGCATTTACATTTGCGCTGAATTGCGGACGTTGTAAGCACTGACAATTCGGACAGGTTGTTTGCGAATTCGTCTCGATTATCACGGACTTCAATAGGCAGAAATGGCTGTAATGCGGAAGCGTTAATTTTGGGCTGTACTGATTGTGTGGAAACTGCCATTTGATCGAGCGTCGATTCAACTTTTCTAATTTTGCCCTTAATGTAAATCAGCTGAAACAACTTTTTGACACCGCGAATTGCAGGGCCTATCCACAGTGGGAACAGCATGAACGTCATCGTTGTTACCACGTTATACACCGCTGTCCAGAAGGGTTGCTCTTTGTTGATGTCCAGCATGGCAACAAAGAGAGCGGACGCTGCGAACAGATACGCGCCGAGCAGAAAAATTCTCACGCCCTTCGGCAACTGCGAGAAACGGAAGGCTCCTGCGCTGCGGACGTTTTCCAGCAAAAGAACGTTATTCGCATTTGCCAACTCGCGTGCGGCTTTTGTGAATGTGCTGTTGGTGACAACCATTGCACGGTCGCAGTTGTAGAGCGCTTTTCCGGCTACTGCTTCCTGTATCGCGCCAAGGCTCACAGGGCTTGAGTAGTATTTGCACTGTACGGCGTATTTGTGCCCGGCCCTGTGGGCCGTAACATCGACGCCAAAATCACCTGATCCCTTTGTCACCTTAACGCCGGTGTAGCCGTGCCCGCGAAGGTACTTTGCGACCAGATATTCGTAATCGTGTCCATCCATGACCACGACCTCCCTTCACCTCATAAAGCGTTTGAAATCGACGTAGAGGATTTTTCCCTCACGCCGCATCAGGCATTCTTTGCTTTAGCGACCGTCTGGTACTTATCGGACGACAGCAGACCGGTGATATACGCTTCAACCTTCGCGCGGTCAATTTCGTCCAGCTTCAGGTATTGACGATACACCTCTGGCATGGCGTCACGCTCCCGCAGCGCGTCGGCATCGACGGCAAGCATCATTTGCCGAGCTTTCTTCATATCACCGTTCGCAGCCTCAACATAGGTGAGCGGGATTTCTGCAAGTGCGTCCCCGTTTTTGTCGTAGTCAATCGGATCGTCCGTTCTTCCCAGCAGGTAATCCACTGAAACGTCAAAATAGTCCGCAATCTTTTCAGCGGTGTAAGAATCGGGCTTTGCGTCGAAGCCCTCCAAATAGCGCTTCTTCCAGTAAGACACGCTGCCACGGCTGAAGCCGATCTCTACACTTGCGCGCGTCGGATTGATGCCCCGATCATCACAGAGCTTTTTGAACACATCGTAAAACATATTGCCTCCGAGGAAAAATTCAAATATTTGCTCCAACCCCCCTTGACAAGTTCAAATGATTGCTCTATAATGTAAACCGTGGAGCAAATATTTGAACGAACGACAGCCATAGCATGGCAAGCCCCCTCCGCTGGCACGGAGGAAGCCGTCGAAAGGGTATCAGATACACACCTTTTCTATGATACCACAACAGTGCAAATATTTCAACTCCTTTTGCGAAAATATTTGAACTTGGAGGTGAAAATTTGAATTTCGACTGGACCGCTGAAGTGGTCGGGCGTATGCACATGGCGGCGATCACGGGCAAGCAGCTTGCGGATGAAGCAGGGCTGACGAACTCGTACCTGTCCGCTGTTCTCCACAACAAGAAAGGCAACTCCACGACCCAGCAGCGCATCATTGATGCGCTTGAACGCCTTGAGCAGCGGCAGGCAAGCGAACCCACAGTTAATCAGTAAGAAACGAGGAAAGCATCATGGCCAACGTCAAAATCGACTGCACGCAGATTCCGCGAGTACAAATGGATATTCTCTGCCGGACGCTGCTTGCAGGCATTGAGCGGTTTTACTCCGATCCGGAGAATTTGCGCCGCTACGAAGCGTGGCTACAGAAATGCAGAGAGGAAGGCAAGTTCTATGACGACGACACGCAGACGGCAGCACCAGCAGTTCAATAGGCTGCGCCGTATCGCTCTTGGCCTCTTTGTGCTGGCAGTATTGGAGGCGGTCGTAATCACGATCTTTGCCGTCAACTGCGCATCAGACGCAGCGCCCGCACCGGAGGAAACCGCACCCGCTCCCACGGCTGAAACGTCCGTGCCGGAAACCGAAGCCCCTACCGCCTCCACACCGGACGAGCCGGTCACAGAGCCGGAAGCCGTACCGCAGGAGACAGAAGGGCAGAGATTCCTACACAGTGACGACATTCCGCTGAGCTACGAGCTTCAAGAGGTAATGCAGCAGGCGTGTGAGGACTACGGCGTTCCCTATGCACTGGCGCTGGCAATCGCGGAATGCGAAAGCAGCTTCAACCTCGATGCAGACAACGGCACCTGCTGGGGCCTGATGCAAGTCCATCCGATTAACTATGATCGCCTGCGCGGACTTGGGATCGAACCCACCGACTATGAGGGCAACATTGTTGCCGGTGTCCTCCTGATCGGTGAGCTGCTGGACAAGTACGGCGACCAGCACAAAGCCCTCATGGCCTATAACTGTGGCGAGGGCGGCGCTGCGAAGCTCTGGCAGCAAGGCTACTACTCAAGTCAATACTCAAGGCACGTCTTGAACGTTTCTGAAAGCTGGCAACAAATCATCGACGATCTGAAGAACATTTAGGAGGCAAATCATGTTTGAGATCAAAATGACCATCGAAATCCCCGGATTGCCGGAAGCGCTGAACGCGCTGGCCGGTGCCATCGGCAAGCAGCCCGAATTCGTCTGCCATCAGCACGGAGGGAACAACCACCACATCGACAACGCAGGCGTTGTCAACGTTGATTTCCCCGCCGCGCCCGCTCCTGCGGCTCCCGTCGTAAACCCTACGACACCTGTTCAGCCTGCGCCAACTACCGGCACTGTTGCACCCACCCCTGTTCAGCCAACTGCACCGACGACTGCTGCCCCGACTGCGCCGGTCGCCGCTCCGGCTGAGAGCTACACCGTGGAGGAACTGAGCCGCGCGGGTGCGGCGCTGATCGACGCGGGCAAGATGCCGCAGCTTCTCGCCCTGCTGGGCAAGTTCGGTGTGCAGGCCGTGACGCAGCTGCCGAAGGAGGCATACAGCGCCTTTGGTGCTGAGCTGAAAGCCCTCGGAGCGCAGCTTTAACGGGAGGTGGGACAATGCCTACCCCCAGACAACACGCCCTTCTGAGCGCATCCAGCGCCCACCGCTGGCTGGCTTGTACGGCGGCACCGCATTTCGAGGAGAACTTTCCGGACGGGACAAGCTCCTATGCGGAGGAAGGCACTCTGGCACACGCTATCTGCGAACTGTACGCCCGTAAGAAATTCACCGCCCTGCCCACGCGCAAATTCAATTCTGAGCTGAAGAAGCTGCAAGCCCGCCCGCTGTACTCCGATGAAATGCTGCGGACCGCCGAAGCGTATGTGGACTATCTCACAGAGAAGGCCATGCAGTATGCTACGCCGCCCCATGTGGCAATGGAGGTCAAGGTTGACCTCACTGCCTATATCCCGGACGGTTTTGGCACCTGCGACTGCATTATGATCAGCGGCGACACGCTGCATATCACCGACTACAAGCACGGCAAGGGCGTTCCCGTATCGGCTGAACACAACCCGCAAATGCGGCTGTACGCGCTGGGCGCTCTTAGGCTCTACGGGCCTATCTACGGCGACCAAATCAAGCGGGTATCAATGGGTATCTGTCAGCCCCGCCTGGCACAGGAGGCCAGCGAGGACGCCCTCAGCGTGGATGATCTGCTTGCATGGGGTGAGAGCATCAAACCCCTTGCAAAGGAAGCCTACGACGGCCCCGGAACCTTCTGCCCCGGTGAGCACTGCCGATTCTGCAAGGGCAAGGCGCAATGCGCCGCAAGAGCCGCGTTCTTCACCGGCTTTGAGGATTTCAAGAATCTCACCCCTGCGAACGGCAGCCGGGAGATCGGAAAAAATCCGTGCCTGTCGGACGCCGAAGTTGGCGACCTGCTGATTCAGGCTGAAGGTCTGGTGCAGTGGTACAAGGACCTTCAGGACTACGCTACCGGCGCAATGCTTGACGGCGGCGAAATCCCCGGCTGGAAGCTGGTGGAGGGCCGCAGTAACCGCACCTTTACGGATGTTGACGCCGCTGTCCAGAAGCTAATTGACGCCGGATATGACGAGGCGCTGATTTACGACCGCAAGCCGAAGACCCTCTCAGAGCTTGAAAAGATGCTCGGAAAAAAGACATTCGCGGAGCTGCTTTCCGAGTGTGTCATGAAGCCAAAGGGCAAACCTACACTTGCGCTGGCAAGTGACCGCCGCGAAGCCTATTGCGTCGGTGCCGCTGAGTTTGCGGGTGCGTCCGATGGCTGAGACGGTATATCTCAATGATGGCAGCACGGAGGTTATTTTCGAGGACAAGGATGTGTTCCTTGAACGGCTGCTGCGTGAAAAGCTCGGAGATGATGTTGCTCGCTGCTTTCGGGAATGTGTCGCAGAGCTGAAGGAGGAAATCCAAGAACAGCAGGAGCTGGTCAAGGATTATGAGGGCAACGCGGACGGCTATCTGGATATGTGCCGCGACGCCTGCGAATCCTTCACCGCCATTATGGAGCTGCTGGAAGCACCCCGCCTGAACCGGAACGCGCTCAAATCCGTAACCCGAAACGCCTTAAACGCGATCTACAAAAACCTTTGACCCCACCTGCGGACGCAGGACTGAACATATTGAACCGAATGATTTTTATGGAGGAATTAAACCATGTATCAGAATGACCCGAAAAGAGTTCTCACCCCCGAATGCCGCCTGTCCTACTGCAACCTCGTGACCGCCCGTGCGCCGCAGAACGGCGTGGGCGACCCGAAGTTCAGCGTCACGCTGCTGATCCCCAAGTCCAACCCGAATATCAAGCAGGAGCTTGACGCGGCCATGAACGCCGCTGCCGAGGTTGGCGTCAACGCCAAGTGGAACGGCGTCCGCCCCGCCCGCATCGAATCCGTCGTGCATGACGGCGACGGTGTGCGTCCCTCCGGGGAGCCTTTTGGTGAGGAATGCCGTGGCTGCTGGGTCGTGACCGCATCCAGCAAGAACAAGCCCTATGTCTGCGGCGCAGACAACGTGAACTGCGAACTGGCCCCCACGGACATCTACAGCGGTATGTACGCCCGCGTGTCCATCAACTTCTATGCCTACAACTCTGCTGGCAAGCGCGGCGTCGGCTGCGGCCTGCGCGCCGTGATGAAGACCCGCGACGGCGAACCGCTCAGCAACTCCGTTGTTACCGCCGCTGAGTTCGCCGGTGTCGGCGGCGTTCAGCCGCAGGCCCCCGCGCAGGGCTACGCTACCGGCCAGTATGGCGCGGCCATGCCCGCAACGCCTGTCCCCGGCTACGGCGGTTATCCCGCTGGCGGCGTTCAGCCGCAGGCCGGTTACACTCCCGGCCAGATCAACCCCATCACCGGTCAGCCCATGTAAACCACAGCGCTGGGCAGGCGGCTACACAGTGACCGCCTGCCCGGCAAGGACACAAAGGAGGCAAATATGAAAACCCGTTTTGACTATTCCGGCGTTTGGATCACCGGCGTCGGCGAGGCTGTCCCCGTGGGCAACATGGAGACGTCGCATTTGCTGAACACAGTGCGTATGCTCGTTCAGAAGCCCGCTCGGACGCTTTCCATCCTCGTGGCTGACATTGAGCACGCGACCTTCTCTGATACGGTCTGGACGCCCTTCAACGCTGATGACCGCAAGCAGTCCCTCAAGAACGTAACCAGCTTGAGCGACGCGGAGCTGGTCGAGTATGTGCAGTCAACCCCGCTGTTCAAGTCCATGATCGAGGAGCTTCAGGAGCGCGGTGTCAACACCAAGAACGTTCTCAGCCTTTATTCCAGCTCTGAAGCCTTCCAGCGATAAGGAGGTGCGACGTGATCCACCTCAGTATCGACCTCGAAACGTATTCGGACGTGAACCTGAAGAAGGCCGGTCTTTACCGCTATGTGCAAAGCCCCGCCTTTGAGATTCTGCTTTTCGCGTACAGCTTCGACGGTGCGCCCACTCAGGTCATTGACATGGCGCAGGGCGAAAAAATCCCTCTGGAAGTTATTCACGCACTGACAGACCCGCAGTGCCTGAAGCACGCCTACAATGCGGCCTTTGAATGGTACTGCCTCAGTAAGTACATGGGCGCACAGCTCCCGCCTTCACAGTGGCGTGACACGATGCTGCACGGCCTGTATGCCGGTTACACCGCAGGTCTGGACGCGACAGGCCGGGCGCTGGGCATTCCGGAGGATAAACAGAAACTGGCTACCGGCAAGGCCCTGATCCGCTATTTCTGTGTGCCCTGCAAGCCCACGAAGTCGAACGGCGGCAGGACACGAAACTACCCGCACCACGACCCCGAAAAATGGGAGCTATTCAAGACCTACAACGGTCAAGACGTTGTGGCAGAAATGGAGATCGAACGCCGTCTATCCGTGTTTCCTGTGCCGGATTTCGTTCAGAAGCAGTGGGAAACGGATCTTCTTATCAACGCGCGCGGTGTGGCAGTCGATATGGATTTCTGCGAGGGCGCGTTGGAGCTGGGCGAAACCATCCGCGCGCAGCTCACCGACGAGGCCGTCCAGCTTTCCGGGCTGCAAAACCCCAACAGCGTCAAGCAGCTTGCCCGCTGGCTGTCCGCTGAAACCGGCGACGACATTACCTCTCTCCGCAAGGAGACGATCAAAGAGCTGCTGGGCCGCGATAACGCCGACCATGTTCAGCGGATGCTGGAAATCCGGCAGGAGCTGGGTAAAACCAGCACCAAGAAATACGACGCCATCGAGGCCGCTGTGTGCGACGACAGGCGCGTCCGTGGGCTGCTTCAGTTCTACGGTGCCAATCGTACCGGCAGATGGGCCGGACGTCTGGTGCAGGTTCAGAATCTGCCGCGCACCTACACGGAGCCGCTGGAATTTGCCCGTGAACTGGTCAAGGGCCGCAAGCTCGACGCGCTGCGGATAGTCTACGGCTCCCCGAATGACACGTTGTCACAGCTTATCCGCACCGCGTTTGTGGCTGCTCCCGGCAACGTCCTGATCGACGCCGACTTCAGCGCCATTGAAGCCCGCGTCATATCGTGGCTGGCCGACGAGGAGTGGCGGCTTGAGGTTTTCCGGACGCACGGCAAAATCTATGAGGCATCTGCATCTCAGATGTTCGGTGTCCCGCTGGAACGGATCAAAAAAGGCAACCCTGAATACTCTCTCCGGCAGCGCGGCAAGGTCGCGGAATTGGCCCTCGGCTATCAGGGCGGCGTTCCTGCCATGCGGCAGATGGACACCGGCAAGCTGCTTGCCGACCTGCCGGACGAGGAAATCAAAGACATTGTGGACAAGTGGCGCAACACAAACCCCAAAATCCGCAACCTTTGGTACAGCTTCAATGACGCGGCGATCCGTGTCATCCAGAATGGCGGCTCTCTCCGTGTTCGCTGCTGCACCTTCGCGCGGGAATGCGACTGCATCCGTGGTACGACCTGCATGACCATCTCGCTTCCGTCCGGTCGCAAGCTCTATTATGTGGAGCCTGCTGTCGGTGAAAACCGCTGGGGCGGTCCGTCCATCACCTATATGGGCGTGAACGACAAAAACAAGTGGGGCCGCATCGAAACCTACGGTGGGAAATTGGTCGAGAACGTTGTTCAGGCTATCGCCCGCGACTGTCTGGCGCAGGCCATCGAACACCTTGAAGCCGCTGGGCTGCCTGTAGTTTTCCACATCCACGACGAGGTGGTCATCGACACCGCCGCATTCGACACCAACGATGCCATGCTTGACAAAGTGGTCAAGATCATGTCAACCCCGATCCCGTGGGCGGAGGGCCTGCCCCTCGGCGCTGACGGCTGGGTAGGATCATTTTTCAAAAAAGATTAGGAGGCAACTTTTTATGTTTATCAAGACTTCTACTACCAATGACACCACATGGGCCGCACTGAAGGCTGCGGTCAATGAGGGCACCATCGCGCAGGGCGACCTGATTGTTTTTAATCTGAAGAACGGCGAGGAAGTGGCCGTGAGAGCTACACAGGACAAGAAAGGCAAGTGGTTCTTCGTCTTTGAAGACTGCCTCACAGACAAGCACTGCATGAACGAGCGCGCAACCAACAAGGGCGCATGGGCTGCCTGCGATATGCGGCAGTATCTCAACAACACCGTGTTCGCCCTTCTGCCGGACGAGCTTCAGGCGCTCATTGTGCCGACAACAATCGTCCAGATTGTGGACGGTGAGCGCGTGGAAACTGAAGACAAGCTGTTCTTGCTTTCAAAGACGCAGGTGTTCGGCAAGGGTAGCTGGTCGGAGAGTGAGCCGGAGGATACGCAGCTCTTGTGCTTCCTGCGCGAGAAAGACCGTGTAAAGGAACACGGCGATGACGGAACATGGTGGTGGTGGCTGCGTTCGCCCTACTCTGGTATTTCCTACACTTTCGTAGGTGTCACCTCCAGCGGCTACGCCGGCAACAGCTATGCGTACAATTCCTACGGCGTCGCGCCGGGCTTCTGTATTTAATCTGATTTCTTTTTGAAATCTGGCCCCCGGTTGTGGGGCCTCCCAAAACCCAATAATTCAAAATCTGTGGAGGTAGCTCATTATGAAATGCGAAAAGCTGATTAAAACCACCGCTGCGGTGGCTCTAATCCTTTTTATCGCCGGTGCAGTAATCGGTACTTTGGCCGTTCCTGTGGTTCTGTCTATGTTCTATTCATGGTACTGGCTGTTCCTGTATGCCGGTTATCTACTCATTATCCTTTATATGGTACTTTACTGCGTCCGCTACAGCTATGAAGAAAACGCCAATAATGGAGGAAGACCCTATGCAAAACGACAATATCGGCCTAATTGATATTACACTGACCTGCCATTTCGAGATCAAGGACGCGGAAATGTTCGGCGGCGCTGGGAGCGTTGGCTACACAAGTGTTTCGCTGGAACACTCCAAAGCTGCCAATCAGCTCGCCGGTATCATCACCGATTCAGTTCAGTGCGAAGACTTTCTCTACACCAATCGCAAGAGCATTGCTGACCTGATCGGCGTTCCCGTCGAGTGCGTCAGGGCTATTACATACGACCAGTACGAGGCCGCAACCGAAGACGACGAAACGGAGGACGACGATGAAGATTATTAAGCCCGGATTCGAGTTCATCACGCCCATTGACGGCAATGTAATTCTGAAGCGCCTTGAGGAGTGCGGGCGCGTCTGCTACAAATCCGAGAGCAAGATTACGGATGACAGCGCCCCGAAGTTCGTTGCCGGTATCATTAAGCGCGGTCACGAGGCCGTCTTAGAGCATTGCAGCTTTACCGTGAAAATCGTCTGCGACCGTGGCGTCAGCCATGAGATCGTCAGGCACCGGCTGGCGTCCTATTGTCAGGAGAGCACCCGTTACTGTAATTACGGCAAGGATCAGTTCGGCAGCGAGATTACGGTCATTGAGCCGTGCTACCTGAACGAGAATACCTTCGCCTACGACGAGTGGAAAGAGGCTTGCCGCCGTGCTGAAACCGCCTATTTCAACCTTCTAAATTGGGGCCTGTCCCCGCAGGAGGCACGCGCAGTGCTCCCGAACAGCCTCAAAACGGAGGTCGTTATGACAGCCAATATCCGCGAGTGGCGTCACTTCCTGCGGCTCCGCACCTCAACTGGCGCGCATCCGCAGATTCGGGAGATAGCTACACCACTGCTGCGTGAGTTGCAGCAGATCGTTCCCGTCTGCTTTGACGACATTCTTCCGAAGGAGGCTGACCATGAAACGAGCTGAAATTCTGGAACAGGCGCGTAAATGCGTCTGCGGAGAGCGTGAGCGCGAGTACGGCAGGCCCGAAAACAACTTTGCCCTTATCGGCAAGCTGTGGGAGGCGTACACCGGAATGCACTACAGCACGAAAGACGTTGCTATGATGCTGGCACTCCTGAAGGTGGCCCGCATCAAGACCGGCGTCAAGGGTGACAGCTTTGTTGACTTGGCCGGTTACGCCGCCTGCGCCGGTGAGATTGCCACGGAGACGCCGAAGGCCCCGCCCGTCAACACCTGTATTTCATGCGGCGCTGAAATCCCTGAGGGGCGGCAGGTCTGCCCCAACTGTTTGGGAGGTAATCCGCATGGCGAGAGATGAATGCTGGGACGCTCTCAAGGAGCACGCCCGGCAGAATCACAAGGAGCGGGTAGCAAAGAATCCCGACCGTATTGAGTATGCGATCCGGCAGCTTGAAGCCCGCAACATCGAATACGTCCTGAAGAACGACGCCACGGGCCATTTCCACTGCCGCCGTAAATCTGACGACGCGCTGGTCCAGTTCTGGGCGGGCACCGGCAAAATCCTCGGCTACACACAGAGAGGCATTCACAACCTGATCCGCATTTGCGAGGAGGGTATGAATGAGTGACTGGACCGGAAACAGCCGGTCGGCCCACGCCATTCTGGGCGCACGAAACTACGCTCAGAATGAGCGCGAGGTCAACGACTATTACGCAACCGAACCCAAAGCCGCGCAGCTTCTCATGGAGGTGGAGCAGTTTGCCCCGATGATATGGGAGTGCGCCTGCGGTGAAGGGCATTTGGCAAAGGAATTCGAGAGGGCGGGCTATCACGTCTACGCTACAGACCTGATTGACCGGGGCTTTGGGCGTCAGCAGGATTTCCTGAAATGTCAAGCCCCCCCCGTCCCCGGATTCGACATCATTACGAACCCACCATATTCAAAGGCACAGGAGTTTGTCGAACACGCTCTTGACATCTCGGTGGACGGCTGCAAGGTGGCTATGTTCCTCAAGATACAGTTCCTTGAAGGCAAGGCACGGCGAGCGCTCTTTGAGAAATACCCGCCCAAAACCATATACGTCAGCTCAAGCCGTCTGCGTTGCGCCATGAACGGAGACTTTGAAAAATTTGCAAAATCGAACGCCATCTGCTACGCATGGTACGTGTGGGAGAAAGGCTACACAGGCGACACGGTGATTAAGTGGATCAATTAGGAGGTAAACCCGTGGACCAATACATACTATCTCTGAGCTACGGCAAGGATTCCCTTGCCTGTTTAGGGGCCATAGATAAGCTCGGTTTGCCGCTGGATCGCATAATCCACGCGGAGGTGTGGGCAACGGATACTATTCCCGCAGACCTACCGCCGATGGTTGAATTTAAGAAAAAGGCAGACGCCATAATCAAATACCGCTGGGGCATAGAGGTTGAACACGTTTATGCCACTTGCAGGGGGGGGGTGCGGACTTATGAACGTACCTTCTACGAACAGCACGAACGCGGAAAACACGTTGGGCAGCTCAGAGGATTCCCCATGCAGCGCGGCGCGTGGTGTCAGGACCGGCTTAAAGGAAACATCCTTGACCGATGTGCAAAAGCTGACATACGAAAAGATATTTTATCGTGTGCGGTCCCTGTCTCTTATACACATCTCCGAGCCCACGAGACAGGCAGAAATC
>CAMCSE010000003.1 GCA_945877515.1 uncultured Clostridia bacterium
CCAGACCGGCCGTATAGCCGGGAGACACCACAGGGTCGGCCAGCTCCCAGATCTTACCGGCGGGGTCCTTAAAGGCGCCGTCGCCGTAGACCATGGCCTCGATGTGCTTGCCGGTGGCCTCGCTCATGGCCTTGCCGATGCCCTCCGCCACAGCCATGGCGTCCCGGGGGAACAGCTTGATGCGCTCTTCGTCGGCCTTGTTGCTGCCCAGCAGGCCGTACTGGGGGTTATAGCCGCTGCCGTTGACCGGAGCCGTCAGCAGATCGTCCAGGCCCAGCACCGTTTTGGCGCCGGCGGCCTTCAGCAGGCGCTTGCTGCGTGCCCGGGTGTGAATGTCGCAGCAGATCACGGTATCGGTGTAATTCAGCACCGTCTGTACGCGGTTGGCAAAGACGATCTCCGCCTGGGCGCCGGCGCTCTCGATGATGGACTTGTAGTAGTCCACATAGTCCACGCCGGTGAAGGGGTGGATCACCGCGCCGAAGGCGTCCCGGAAGCGCTTGAGATCCAGCACGTCGTGCCATGGATCGATGCCCGCCTCGTCCAGCTGATCCATGCTGACCAGATGGTTGCCCACCTCGTCCGAGGGATAGCTGAGCATCAGCACCACCTTTTTGCAGCCGCCGGCAATGCCCTGCAGCAGCAGAGAAAAACGGTTGCGGCTGAGAATGGGGAACGTGACGCCCACCGTTTCGCCGCCGGTCTTGGCGCGGACATCGGCGCTGATCTGCTCCACCGTGGCATAGTTGCCCTGGCAGCGGGCCACCACGGACTCGGTAATGGCCACCACATCCTTGTCATGTGCCTCGATCCCGTTTTCCCGCAGCGCGTTCAGCACGGTCTCCACGGTGACGGCAACGGCGTCGTCGCCCTGACGGAAAATGGGCGCGCGCACGCCCCGTACAACAGTTCCCAGCGTTCTCATATTGTTTCTTCCTTTCCCAGTCGGTCAATTGCGTTTTGCATTTTATTATAGCAAATGCGGTTCCATAAGTAAAATACTTAATTTTAATGCTCGACATAAGTTATACTTAACGTTTTTTCTCTTGCTTTTTCGAAAAAACTGTGTATAATGAAAGGGTACGGGCTTGTAGCTCAGCTGGGAGCCCGAAGTGGTCATAACGCAACCACTACAACTTTATATTCGGGCTTGTAGCTCAGCTGGGAGAGCGTTCGGTTCGCATCCGAGAGGTCGAGGGTTCGAATCCCTTCAGGTCCACCAAAAATCCGCAAATTTATATGATTTGCGGATTTTTTATTATCTTTTTTACGATTATCTTTATTAGACTATTTGAGTAGCCTGATAAAGATTGTTCAAGGGATGCGTACCAGGCGCCGCAACCGGTTCGCATCCTCGCATCCGTCTGAAACACACCAGGAAAACAATCATAACGGATAATACAAAAAAGCTATGCCATCTATGATAAATGGCATAGCACAATGTCTCCAAAATAGTCTTTTCATATTCTTTGAATTTCGGGCGTCGGTTTGTTGGTTTCGTAAAACCATCGAACCGGCGCCTTTTTGCGTTTTCAAGACAAATCAAACAGGGCGTATGCCCGGAAAGGAACCGCTATGAAAGGCCCCTTTGATACGTTGAAATACAAGATCGATGAGCACATCCCGTCCAAATACAAGCGAGAACCTCCGGAACCGGTATGCTGCCGCCGATCAGAGAAATGCAGCGGCTGCCCCTATCCCCGCCACGGCGCCATTTGCTGGCACTGGGATGGAAGCTGCCTGCGAACGGATATGGAGGAAATCGAAGAAAGGAGACAAAGAAAATGATGTTCAAAGCAGTGATCGGGAACCTGCAACACGAGGATTACGGTGTGGTAACGCTGCCCTTTCCCGTGAAGGACGGTGATTACGACAGTGATTGGGAGATGCTGCGGGGTCTGGACGTGGGTGAGGCCGGAGCAAGAGACTGCTGCATCCGAGAGATCGAGGGCAGCGTTCCGGTACTCAAGCAGCTGGAAGGGACCTGCGTGGCCTTCGACGAGCTGCGTTGGCTGGGCGTGCAGCTGGATGCTTTCGACAAGTATGAACTGGCCGCGTATCAGGCTATGGCGGCCAAGCTGGATCTGCACGACGTCAAGGACTTCATCGACCTTACCTTTTGCTGTCAGCAGGCAACGGTGATCACGGACTTTTCCGATCTGGACGCCGTTGGCCGCAGGCATTATCTGACCACCCATGGCGGGTGCGCCGTAAAAAGTGAATGGGAAAGTGTGGATGGCAAGGAGACGGCGCTGCTGCTTCTCAGCAACGGAAACGGAACCGTTACGCCATACGGTGTGGTGTTCGACAACGGTATGAGGCTGGAGCAGCACTATGATGGCCATCGTCTGCCGCCGGAACCTATGGGAGATGCACTCTTGGAGATCGCCGCTATTTCCGCAGCAGAGGCAGAGATGGAAGCAATGCCGGTATGGCTGTATCTCCCGGCTTCCGACGATCAAATCGAACACGCCCTGAAACGGGCGAGTATCGATCCGCAGTCCATGCGGCTGCGACTGTCCCACTATGACCTGCCCGGAGAACTGGCAGCGGCCATCGACCTGGAACAGGACTCGCTCTCCGACATCAATCATATGTGCCGTGCCATTGCATGTTTGGGCAAACAAGAACTGCATAAGCTCTCAGCCGTGGCGGAATGGTGCGGAGCGAACGGCGCGGAGCAGCTCTGGCGGCTGGCGGAGAATCTGGAGGACTTTACGTTCTGCCCGGGCATTCAAACGGCGGAGGAATATGGGCAGTACATGATCCGGCAGTCCGGCCACTTTGCGTACGACGAAAACCTGGAGGGCTATTATCAATTCGGCGATTACGGCTTGGACCGGATGTTGGCCGAGGGCGGTGAATTCACCAAAACCGGCTATGTGGCCTACTGCGGTGTAACGCCGTTGGAGGAGTTGATGAGCCGCTGCCGGCAGGTGGAACCGAGAATGGGATGTATGGTATGAGCGGTCATCCCGCTTGTGCCAGAGGGCCTCCCGCTTTTGTTTCCCCCGTTTCGCGTCTTTCCGTTGACTTGTGGCAGGTTGTGTGATACTTGTTTGTGCTACCAAAAGAAAGGAGAGTGGCACAAATGAAACAACTCACACCATTGGCGATCAGCGCCCTGCTGCTCCTGACCGCCTGCGGGCAGATAGAGAGCGCACCGGACAATCAGACGGCACTTCCCCCACCGACCATGCAGGCGGAACGACAAGCCATGTATGCCGACACGCAGATGCAGACCGTCTTAGAGGAACAACCAGCAAAGGAGCAACAGACGCATACCACGGCGACAGAAGCTACTCGGGAAGCCGTGGCAGTGCAGACTGCCAGCTTACCGGATACCGCAGCAGAGAATCCTGAACCGACCACCGCAGCGCCTGCCGCACCGCAGGACATCCCCTCGGCTACCGTCCATGCCAAGACGGGCTATGTGGAGCCGGAGCCGGAACCGGAACCAACACCGGAGCCTGACCCTGCTCCTGTGGGAACCGCGGACCGGCAGGCGGCCATGGATGCCGCCAACGCCTACGCCGTCACCGCATATAGCGTGGAGACGGACGGAAGCCTTACGCTGGACAACAGCGCCTACCGCTTCCCGGCATCGGTGCCGACGGACGCAACACAGGCCACGCTGGAAGCCAAGGCGCGGGACATGGTGGACTTCACCTTCCGCCAGTTGATGATGCAGGCAGGGGTGGACACCCTGGCAGATGCGGGATTCCGGTGCAATGTCTGTATCATGGAGGACGGCGGGAGCCTGCTGATCTACGTCCTCTACGATGGATGACAAGTGAATACCCATAGCGAAAGCCTCTCTGGCAACAGAGAGGCTTTACTCTTACCCAAGAAAAGGAGGAACTCAATTGAACACAGTCAAACGCATGACGGCCCTGCTGCTGGCGCTGATCATGGCGGCGGCGCTGGCGGTATCCGCCTATGCCGCCACCGTGGTGGTCAAGTACAAGGTCTACGTCTACACCGACCAGCTGACCTTTACCCAGTACGATTACAGCACCAGCACCACACCCAACATAAGAAACCTGACCATTCTGGCAGACAGCAGTCTCGGCAGCGGCAGCGCCCTGTACCACATGAAATACGTCAACGGCGCCGTGGCCTACTGCATCCAGCCGGGCGTCCGCTCCGATGACAGCAGCAACTATGTGCAGGGCTCCAGCGGCTGCTGGTACAACCTGCCCGCCGCCGTCCAGAGCGGCATCGCGCTGGCACTGGCCTGCGGCTATCCCAGCGCGGAGTACGGCACTGCTTCCGGTGACCGAAACAGCAGCGATATCATCAACGCTGAGAAATGGGCGGCGACACAGGCCATCATCTGGGATCTCATCTGCGAGTACCGCAGTCCTTATGATTACCGCTCCTGGGGAACCAGCCCTTTCTATACCTGCGTGGATACCTCCCGCTATCCCACGTTCGCCCTGTGGTACGATGCCATTGCGGCCGCCATGCAGTCGGCAATGGATATCCCCAGCTTTGCGGCGGTATCCTCCCGCTGGTGCACCCCCATTGAGCTGACAAAGGATCCCAGTGGCAGCTACAGTGCCAGCGTCACCGACACCAACGGCGTGCTGAGCGACTTCGATTTCAGCAGCAACAGCGGCAGCGGCATTACCTTCTCTCAGCAGGGCAATACCCTGACCATTACGGCCACGGCGGAGGCGGCCAAGAATCTGAGCAGTGAAAAGACCTACTCCGCCACTGGCAGCGCCTACGGTATGGATCCGGATGCGGCGGTGCTGTGCTGGTATGACAGCACCGGTAAGTACCAGTCGCTGGCCAGCTACACCGGTGTGGGCCGTGACCCGGTCAAGGCGTACATCAAGATCAAGGCCACGGTGGTGGAGGAAACAGGCAGCATCACCGTATACAAGGTGGATGTGACCGGCAGTCCCCTCTCCGGTGCGGAGCTGCTGCTGGAGGTCTCCCCGGACGGCAACTCGTGGACGGAGGTAAGCCGCCTCACCACCGGCGCAGACGGCATCGCCAAGTGGGAGGAGCTGACCATTGGCGCACAGTACCGTATCACCGAAACCAAAGCGCCCGCAGGCTACAGTCTCCTGACGGAGCCGCTGACCACCGGCGCACTGACAGCCGCCAGCCCCGATATCACCGTCACCGCCTGCAATAATACCAATTTCGCCCTGCCCTTCACCGGCAGCCATGGTTTTATCGTACCTCTTCTGTTGGCAGCACTCATGCTCGGCATGGGTGTTTATTTTTACAAAAAAGCAGCCCGCCGAAAAACGGCAGGCTGATGGTTCAATTCTGAAATGCTTGTAGTTGTTGTTCGCAGAATTCGCACAAAACCGGGATGTCTGTGATAGCGGTTTCCCAAATGATCTCACGGCTCATACTTCCGTAATTATGAGCGACAAGATTTCGCATCGCCTTGATGGGTCCCCATTGAATCTGCTTCGTTGTCTCAAGCCGATATTCTTCAGAGAGTTTTCCACTCAACTCTCCGATCTGCAAAATGCAGAAAGACACGGAACGCTGATAATCAGGATCGCTATCGAAAGTTTCGAAAGATGCCCCATAGCGCTCTATTGTCTTTTTGATCTCAAGGCAGTAATCGCGAATGTGAGCCAAACGTTGGGCATCAGGCGGCAGCATAGATGTTCACCCTTTCTTTTAACACGGTATCACGGAAGCGGACGTCATTTTCCATCTGCGGACGCTGCTCCAAAGAGCTGACCGTAATAAGATCAATGTTTTTGTGGAGCGCATCTTCTAAATCACAGTAAACAGCAGAAAGGGAGAGAAGGCTCTTGATGTTCGTTCCGGAGGTGTCGATCAAAAGGTCAATATCGCTGGATTCGGTCGCGGTTCCACGGGCATAGGAACCAAACAAATAGACTGCCTTTAAGCCGTATTTCTGCGCGACAGGCAAAATGCGCTGTGCGATTTCTTCTACGGAATACACCATCTGCAAACACCTCCTCAGCATTGATACCACCAGTATACCCGCAAAAAGCAAATAATTCAACTCAAAAATAACAGACAAGGAGAACCACTGAACATGAAAAAGATCCATCGCGTACTAGCGCTGCTGCTGGCAGCGCTCATGGCCCTCGCCCTGATGACCACAGCCTTCGCAGCGCCTACCATCGACCCCGGCAGGAAGGCGTCCCTGAACATCTACAAGTACGACATCACCAAAGCCGGTGCGGACGGCGCGTGGGATGCGGAATCCTACGTCTCCACCGGTCTGCATGACGATACCGTCATCGACACGCTCTCGCCCTACGCCGTGCAGGGTGTGGAGTTCACCTATCTCCGCGTGGCGGATATGGTGACTCACAATGAAGCCGGCGCAGTAAATGTGCTGTATGGCTTTGATAGCAGCAACGCTGTCCTGTCCGCCATTGGCCTGACGGCGGCAGACGCCCATAAGACCGAGGGCAGCGTTAGCTACTACACCAGCGATATGCTGAACAATAAGCTGTCCGCTGCGCTGGCGGCCAATGCCACCGATGTGAAGAACGCCCTCGAAACTGCTGTGAAAAATGGCGGCGTGGTCATGGCCGAAACTGACGCAGCCGGCCACACCGCCGCCTCCGACATGGAGCAGGGCTTGTATCTGGTGGTGGAGACCCGTGTGCCTGAAAATGTGACTTCCACCTGCAACCCCTTCTTTGTCAGCCTGCCCATGACCACCATTGACGGTGCGGCGTGGAACTATGATGTCACCGTGTACCCCAAGAACCAGACCGGCAATCCCACGCTGGAGAAAACCGTCCGGGAGGGCATGGGCTCTACCGGTAAGAACAACGGCAGCGTCAGCGACATCACCGATGGCTACGCCCACACGGCTACTGCCTCCGTGGGCGACACTGTGGAGTACCAGATCATCAGCACCCTACCCACCATCACCTCCAAGTCCTCCGCACTGACCGCATATACCTATGTGGACACGCTGAGCAAGGGCATCCGGTATCACAAGAACGATGTGGTCATTGAGTTCTTCTCCGACGCCGCTTGCACCGATAAGATCACCGCTTGGGATGAAAACTCCGGTAAGTTCACCGTGGCCTATGACGAGGATGCCAACACCATGACCATCGCCATGACGGAGAGCGGCCTTGCGGAGATCAACGAATCGGCCACCGTCTACACCAACAGTGTGCAGCGGGGCTACAGCGACTGCACCATGCGCATCACTTACGCCGCCGCCCTGACTTCCGATGCCCAGCTGGGCGACAAGGACAATCCCAATGAGGTCGTGCTGACATGGAAGCGCACCAACACCGCCTATTCCGATACCCTCTCCGACTGCTGCCACGTCTACAGCTACGGCATCGACGTGCTGAAAACCTTCTCCGATAGTAAAGGCAACGCCCAGAACGTGAAGTTCCTGCTGCACAACGACACCGACGACTGCTACATCGTGGCCGAGCAGAAGGACGGCGTGTACTACGCCAAGGGCTTTACCAGCAAGAAGGCCGATGCTACCACCTTTGTTCCCAATAGTAGCGGCCATGTTATCGTGAAAGGTCTGGAGGACGATGCCTACTCCCTGACCGAGACTGCCACCGACAAGGGGTATGTGCTGCTGAAGGAGGACATCAAGATGGTCATCAAGACCACCGAGAGCGGGCAGTGTGAGAAATGTTCCGCCCAACTGCTGACCGCCTCCGCCACCGTTAACGACAAGGACGTGACCATGACCGACAGCAACGCCATTGTCCCTCTGACTGTGGTCAACAACCCCGGTTTCGATCTGCCCAAGACCGGCAGCTACGGTACATGGATGTTCACCGTGGGCGGCGTGATGCTGCTGGGCGCCGCGGCCTTCATCGTGCTTCGCAGCCGCAAGCATAACCAGTGAAACGCTGGATACTGGCAGCGTTTTGCGGTGTTGTGGCGCTGGGGCTGCTGTTCTATCCGCTGGTGGGCAAATGGATGAACGAGAAATACCACTCCGACGTGGAAACAACGTACACAGCAGCCATTGAAGCAACCAACGATACCGAACTGGCCGCACAGCGGCAGGCGGCAGAGCAGTACAACGCTATGTTGGCCAATTCTACCATTCTCTCTACGGGAGGGGCTTCAGCCCCTCCCTTGGCGTATGACCAACTGCTCACCGTAGGCGGTGTTATGTGTTACATCGACATCCCCAAAATTGACGTATATCTCCCCGTACAGCACGGTACCGACGCAAAAACACTGGAGCATGCCGTGGGTCATGTGGTGGGCACCTCCCTGCCGGTGGGCGGCGCAAGTACCCACGCAGTACTGTCCGCCCACAGCGGCATGTCCGGCGCCAAGCTATTCTCCGATATTGAACTGTTGGAGGCGGACGATATCTTCTACATCCATGTGCTGGGTGACACATTGGCCTATCAGGTAGACAATATCGCCACGGTACTGCCCGCAGACACTTCCCTGCTGCAAATCGAGGACGGAAAGGACTATGTGACGCTGGTCACCTGCACGCCCTTCGGGATCAACACCCACCGGCTGCTGGTGCGAGGGCATCGGATTCCCTACGAACCAGAAAAGGCAACAGAAGCTGCCGCGCAGCCGGTGGCCTCCTCATGGACACGGCATTATCTGACGGGGCTTGCTGCCGGATTTGGCACATTGGCTGTGGCCGGTGGTGCCTATTACTTAATAAAGAGGAGGAAACAACATGGGTAAGAAACCACTTCTCTTTGCCGCGTTTCTGGCGGTGTTGGGCGCATGTCTCATACTGTGGCCGGTTCTCCACGGAAGCCGATTGCAATCCCAGGCTGCCGACGCGGCGCAAAGCTTTCTGGAGCAACAGGCGGAAGCGCCGCAGTATCCCGAACTGCTGGCGGCGCTGCAGGAGTACAACCGGCAGCTCTATGCGGAGAAACAGTCCGGTCTTATGGATCTGGCGGCCTGTCAGGCACCCGCCGCAGACCTGACCGCTTACGGCATTGCGGATGAGGTGTTTGGTGTGCTGGAGATCCCGACCATGGATTTGACCATGCCCATCTATTTGGGTGCCAGTGACGAACATCTGGCCGCAGGCGCGGCGGTGCTTGGAAACACCTCCGCGCCCATCGGCGGCGACAACACCAACTGCGTCATTGCCGGGCACCGGGGCTGGCAGGGTGCGGACTACTTCCGCCACATTGACCTCTTGCAAGTAGGCGATGAGGTGACTGTGACCAACCTGTGGGAGAAGCTGACCTACACCGTGACAGATATCCAGATCATCCAGCCCCACGAGGTGGACAAGATCAAAATTCAACCGAACCGCGATCTGTTGACCCTGCTGACCTGTCACCCCTATGCCAGCGGCGGACGGCAGCGATATGTGGTGTACTGTGAAAGAACAGATATTCAGAATGAAAAATAGAAGGAGAACTTTATGAAAAAAACGATTTATCTCGTTCTGGCGGCGGTTGTCGCCGCAGCGCTCATCTTCCGCCGCTCCCGGCCCCGTGGCCGCGGGGAGATGTGAGCATGGAACTGATCGGCAAGGCGACCTTCGCCAATGGAGACGTTATCCGCTATTACGATGCGGAGGCTTTTTTGGACTGCATCCGGGAGGAGCTGCTCTACCGGGATACCACAGGGTTTCACTATGAAGTGCTGACAGACGATCTCACCGTCCGCAAGGCGGCAGATGACATCCTGTACGATCTCTTTGGGGAGGAAAACCCCCGTGAGCTGGCAGACTATGCACAGATGGGAGGATTTTGATATGAATATCAGCAGAGAATGGCTGGCATTCCTTCGGGAACAGTACCCCGCAGGGAGCCGCATTAAGCTCCGTGAAATGAAAGGCCCCTATGCCCCGCTCCCACCCGGCACGATGGGAACACTGACGTACATCGATGACGCAGGCACCTTCCACATGAAGTGGGACAACGGCAGAACGCTGGGGCTGGTGGTGGGTGAGGACAGCTTCACCGTCCTGCCGCCTGAACCCGCCGTCCTGAAGCTGTATATGCCCCTGACCGCCGACTTCTGTGAGCGGAACGAATGGGGCGACACAGAAGAGGACAGCACAGAGCTGGACGGCAGAGAACTGTTGGACTACGAAGGCGCGATCCTGAAAGCACTCATCCGAAATCGAATGCCGGAGGAAGCGGAAAGCGGCATCATGCACTGGTATGACAGAAATGACAGCATCGCGGAAAAGGTGCGCTCGGTGACGTTCACCGCCGAGGAGCGCAATAGCAGGCTGTGGGGCGTGGCAGAGTGCCGTGTGGTCGGTGCGCTCACCCCTGAGGAACTGTCCACCCTGAAAGAATACATCACCGGTCAGGCCTCAGACGGTTGGGGCGAAGGCTTTGAGCAGCGGGAGATCGAGGTGGGCAACGGCACGCTGTACGTCCATCTCTGGCAGCCGGAGCACTGGGACATTCAGACAGAGGAAGAACAGTTTACACCCAAGCTGGCGGAGGGCCTGCCGGAGATGTGCTTCTCCCTGCTGCCGGGCAGCGGACAGCTCATCTGCATCAAGCGGGGCGAGAGCGGTTATTACCCCAGCGACTGGTCTACGGACGATGCCCGTGAAAACCGCCGTATCGCAGACGAGCAGAACGCCCGTCTGGGTGTCTCTCTTGCTCAGGAGGAGGCCATGAAGATCGGCAGCCTGTGCGGCTGGGACGTCCCCGGCGCAGACCCCGCCAACTGCGAGGACATTGTGCAGCGGAGAGAGGGAATGACACTTGATTAAGGAGGTCTTTTCCGTCTCTCTGGTGCCGGTAGGTGGTCTGCTGACGAAATGACCGCCGCATACAATTGAAAATATCAGAGGGGCCGGTTTCCGGGAGGAGCTTCGGCTCCTCTTTTTTGCTCCCTTTTTTCGCAAGCCGGCCGCTCGGAAAGGAGACATTCGATGAAAATGGAGACCATTGCGTGGTATCTCCAAAATGGCTGCATGGGGCAAAAAAACGCCGTCAGCAGCGGCGAGCTGGAGCGTATGCTGGCCATCAGCGGAAACGAACTGCGTAAGAAGATCAATCTTCTGCGCCGTCGCGCCATCCCCATCGCGGCGGATCAGCATGGGTACTACTACGCGGAGACGGCGGGTGAAGTCTACGCCACCATCCGCAGCTTGCAGAAAATGCGGGATGGCCTGGATGCCGCCATTGCGGGGCTGGAGCGTTCGCTGGGATCCTTTGGCGAGGAGCGGAGCAGCCCATGAGAAAACTGATTCCGTGGGTGGGCAGTAAAACACCGCTCCTGTGGGCCATTCAAAGCCTGCTGCCTGTCCATTTCCGGAAGTTCGTGGATGTATTCGGCGGCAGCGGAACTGTGACGCTGAATCTCCAACTGCCAAAGAACTGCCTGCAGATCTACAACGATCTGGACCACGACCTCTATAACCTCTTGTACTGCACCAAGAATAAAACGCTGGCGCTGACCCGTGAGCTGGGCTTTCTGCCGGATAACTCCCGCGATACCTTTGACGAGGTATGCCGGTTTTTGAAGATGGAGGAATACGGGGACAGGGATCTGGAGGAGGAACTGGCGCTGGCGAAGGTGCTGTTCGACAAGCCCCAGGCAGAGGAGATCTCCCGCCTTCTCCTGCAGCGTTCGGTGCCGCCCGATGTGCGCCGTGCCGCAGCCTACTACAAGATGATCCGCTACAGCTTCAACGGCCAGGGCAACAACTACGCCGTGGCTTCCTGCGATATCCGCCAGTTCTTTCATCAGATCTGGGAGGTCTCCCGCAGGCTGAAGGATGTGGTGCTGGAGAATCGGGACTTCGAGAGTATCATTAAGAAAAACAATGAACCTCAGACGGTACTCTACTGTGACCCGCCCTACTATAAAGCGGAGCGCTGCTACGACGTGGAGTTTCCCCGCAGCGACCACCAGCGCCTTCATGACGTGCTGATTGTGCATGAAGGCTTTTTTATGGTGTCCTATAACTACTGCGACTTCATAAAGGAATTGTATAAGGAGTGCTTCATCTACTATTTGGAACGGCCCAACAGCCAGTCGCGGAAAAAGGGCAGCGTCTATGAGGAGTGTATCATTACCAACTACGATCCCCGGGTCTTTGCCCGGCAGATCACGATGTACGGGGATTTTGGCAGAGATGACCGGGCGTGCAAATTGGTGCATATCCCGGACCACCCATTGAAAGTGGAATAGGAGATAGCTATGAATTGTGAATTGAATCGAACCGGGCTTCAGATCCCGCGGGCCGTGCTGGCAGGTCTTGGCCTTGCGGACATTGCATTGGAAGCCCATATGAACCGGCATGTTCTGCTGCTGATGCCGGAGAACATGACAGCGGCAGAGCTCATCGACGTGCTGGAGGGGATACAGAATGCCGTCGACCTGCTGATGTCGTGCCTGATCAGTGCCTGCCGCCACAGCTGCGGCGGGGACTGTCCGGAGACAGCCGAGGGAGAATATGACTTCTCCCAGGTGTCGGAGGAGCTCTATGACCTGCTGATGGACAACGGCTGCTGCCCGGCAGCGCTGGCGTACCATCTGGGCAAGGAGGATATCATCTATGGCCGGTAAGCCGATGTATCCCTACACGGCAAAAGAGGCGAAGGCCCGCGGCGAGCTGGAGGCATGGCGGGAGAATTTCCGTGCCAACTGCGCCTGTGCAGGCGCCATCGAGCTGGCGATCCAGCGCGACTTCGACGGGATGCACCTGAAAGAGGATTGTGCCAAAAGTGTCATCAAACTGTACGGCTATCGGCGGGTGGGCTTCGTGCTGGCCAATACCTTGCAGGAGCATTCCTACGATGGGCGGTACAGTCCCCGCAACAAGGCGTGGAGCCGTACCATTTACATCCCGCCTGAGGGTGACCACCGGTACACGTTTCTCATCGGCAGCCATCCCGCCGTGCTGGACGGCTTCGTGAACGAATACCGCTCAGCGCCGGAGGAACTGCATCTCTTTAATGCATCCCACTGTATACCCGATTCCGGAGAGCAGGAGTATATGGATAGGGTGCTGGTGCTTTCCCCGGATACGCTGCGGGAGGACTGCTGGCAGCCGGAAAATCAGCTTTGGTTGGCGTTGGACGGGTTCGGGTGCAGACCCCACGCGATCGGGCGCTCGATACGCTGTACCTGTCTGGGTGACGGTGAAACGACACGCTGGAACCGTTCGGAATTTGTGGGGATCCTGAAGGACGAGTGCCTGCCGGACTGGGCGGTGGACCGGCTGACACAACTCCGGCAGGAACAGGCAGCGCCCGTCATGAATGAAGTAACGATGTAGGAGGAAACGAATATGAGAACAACTAAACACGCGGCAGCGGCGCTGTGCCTGACGGTACTCCTGTGCTGTCTGCTTTGCGTACCTGTCTGGGCCACCGGCACCGGTGATGTGGCCAGTGCGGTGGAGAATACATGGAAAACGGCGTCCGGCCAGATCAAGACGGTGGTCAATAACGTAGTGTTCCCCGCCATTGATCTGATCCTGGCAGTATTCTTTTTCGCCAAGTTGGGAATGTCGTACTTCGACTACCGAAAGAGTGGCCAGTTCGAGTGGACGGCGCCTGCCATCCTGTTTGCCTGTCTGGTGTTCACCCTCACCGCCCCGCTGTATGTGTGGGATATCATCGGGATCTGAGTATCATACCGACTTGAGATAAAGAAGGCGAGGTGAAAACATTGTTTATCTGGGATTTTGTAGCCAACACGGTGCTGGGACAGATCCTTGACTGGTGTTACAGCCAGATCGTGGGCTTTCTGGGCAATTTCTTTTCCGAGATGGGCGGCATGGGCGCAGAACTGTTTGAGATGGGCTGGGTACAAAGTATCGTGCTGTTTTTCTCCTATCTGGGCTGGGCACTCTACGGCGTAGGACTGGTGGTGGCCTGTTTCGAGTACGGCGTGGAGTATTCCGGCGGACGCGGTAATGTCCGCGAGACTGTCCTGAGTGCTATCAAGGGCTTTCTTGCCGTCAGCCTGTTTACGCAGGTACCGGTGCGGCTGTATGTGTTGGCGATCTCTTTGCAGGCTGACCTGACAGCCGGTATCACCGGTTACGGCTCCACCAGCATAGGGGAGGCGGCCAAAGAAGCTCTGACGGATTATCGTGTGGTGGACAGCATTGTGGAGCTGGGAAACCCGACGCCCATCGGCGGGTTCGGCAGCAGCCCGACCAGCGGCCTTATGCTGCTGTTCAGCCTGATTCTCATGGCCTATGCCGTCATCAAAGTCTTTTTTGCCAATCTCAAGCGGGGCGGCATCCTGCTGATCCAGATCGCGGTGGGAAGCCTGTATATGTTCTCCGTCCCCCGCGGCTATGGGGACGGCTTCCTCCAATGGTGCAAGCAGATCATCGGCCTGTGCCTGACGGCCTTTCTGCAGGCCACCATTCTGGTGGCGGGCCTGATGGTGTTCAAAAGCCACGCTCTGCTGGGATTGGGGCTGATGCTCTCTGCCGGCGAGATCCCCCGTATCGCCGGTGCCTTCGGGCTGGATACCACCACGCGGGCCAACATCATGTCCGCCGTCTATACGGCCCAGACCGCTGTCAACATGACTCGCACGGTGATACAGGCCGTGAAATGAGAGAAAACCATGTGAAGCGCGTGCTGACGATGGGCAGCCTCTTTGACGGTATCGGCGGATTTCCCCTGGCTGCGCTCCACAACAACGTGGTGCCGCTGTGGGCCAGCGAGATCGAGCCGTTTCCCATCCGGGTCACAATAGAGCGACTGCCGGGTATGCTGCACTTTGGCGATATTACAAAGCTGCATGGGGAAGAACTGCCGCCTGTGGATATCATCTGCGGCGGCAGTCCCTGTCAGGATCTGTCGATCGCCGGAGCGCGTGCGGGACTTGCCGGCGCACGTTCCGGCCTTTTTTGGGAGCAGATCCGGATCGTAAAGGAGATGCGAGATGCAGATATATTACGAGGACGATCAGGCATCCATGTTCGCCCCCGTCTCATGTGCTGGGAAAATGTCCCGGGAGCCTTCAGTTCAGGGCATCCCAAGGGTGAGGACTTCCGGATCGTGCTGGAGGAAACGCTCCGAATTGGTCTATCAGGAATTCATGTTCCTGAAAATCACCCCTGGGGCTGGCGATATCCTGGGGCGGCTATATTGGGAGATCTTATCTCCCTATGTTGGAGAGTCCTTGACGCTCAATACTGGGGTGTCCCCCAGAGCCGTAAGAGAATCTTCCTTGTGGCAGATTTTGGAAGTCCATCCTCATCGCAAATACTATTTGTCCCGGAAGGCCTGTCTGGGAATACTGCGCAGGGCACGGAAACGGGGCAAAGAACTGCCGCCGCCGCTGAAACTGGCGCTGGAGCTCCAGAGCGGGCTGCGTCTGCCGGATCTGCTGACGCTGGCGCAGTTGGGGCTGCTGAAAGCATATCATATCAATCAACGTGATGAGGGCATCGATCTGGATGACAAAGCTGGTGCTCTTATGGCGACAGCGAATTTGCAGTTACAGACCTTTGTGGCCGGTTTCTCTGCCGGCGCGGGAGCCAGTGCAGGCAGTATTGGTTATAACGAAGAAATTGCGCCCACGCTGAAGGGAGGCGGCAGCGGCAACAGTATGCCTTCTATCCTGTGTCTTAACGATCAGGGCGGGCAAGCAATGGACACTTCCGCGGATGTGTCCGGTACCCTCCGCGCCCAGCAGCACGGCCACCAGCCGCTGGTCTTTGAAAACCACGGGATAGACGCACGCTACCGTGAAATGGGTAATGCGGCTCCCACCATTTCTGCCCGTTACGGAACGGGCGGGAATAATATACCGCTGGTGGAACAGGAGCCGGAAGTCTACTGTATCACCGGCAATGCCATAGACCGGCAGCCGGAAAACGGCGGTAATGGCATCGGGTATCAGGAAGATGTGGCCTATACGCTCAACACCATGGACCGCCATGCCGTTTTCCGCCGCCAGCGTGTGGACCGGTTCTCCTCCGATGAGATCGCCGGTACGCAGAGCGCACGACAGAGTAAGGACGCCACTGATCTGGTAATTGACAGTGAGCCGGATGCATTGTACACCTGTGAGCCGGCTGGCGACAATGACCTGCCCATCCTGCTGATCCGTCGTCTGACGCCGTTGGAATGCGAACGGCTGCAGGGATTTCCTGACGGATGGACGGATATTCCCGGTGCATCTGACAGTGCGCGATATAAAGCGTTGGGCAACAGCGTAGCCATTTCCTGCGTGGACTTCGTTATGAAGTGCATGGCGGACGCCATTCGGGAAAGCGAGGGGATCGGGCATACTGAGTAGCATTGTCTGTTATGCTTCCTGTTACTGCCGCTTTCTCGTTGGACTTGTCAATAGCTTTTGCCGCAGCTTTTGGGTATGCTTTGCTTGCCTCGCGTGAGGCGGAAAGGAGCCGACATATGGAATCCAAGAAAAATCTCTGCGCCCCGATCCCGGAATCGCTGCATCAGAAAGTACGGCAGGAACAGGAGCAGCGGGGACAAACTCTGGGTGAATACATCACCGAAATACTGAACGAACATTTTGAAGGAGGACTTAGACCTATGAATACCGCAACCCGTACCATCGCCTTTCAGGTGCCGGAAGAATTGTTCAACCGTCTGAAGGACTATCTGGCCGCCCATGATCTCAAGCAGAAGGAGTTCATCCTGGGCCTCATCGAACGGGAGCTGAATGACGCCGAGGATGCATAAGTATCATCGGGAGCCGCAGGCACAGCCCTGCGGCTCCTACTTTTGGGAGGTAACCATATATGTATCTATATCCTGATAACCTGACGGCGCGGCCCATGCTGTGGCTGTGGGCGCTGCGGGACGTGGCGCTCATCGGCGTCTGCGTGCTGCTGTCAGCACTGGCGCTGACACAGGCGGGTCTTGTCGTGCCGCTGGTGGTCACCGCTGTTTACGCCTTTCTCGCCATCCGCCATGACGGTGTCAGCATGCTGGACTTCCTCCGCTATGCCGGCGCTTTCTTTTTCGGACGGCAGCATTTTACCTGGAGGTTTGAGCCATGAGTATTTTTCAGAGGAAACCACCCTCTACCCGGCAGTTGCTGGGCATCGACCAGATAACACAGCGGAGTATCAAAACGCCTCACGGAGAGCTGTTCTTCTTCATTCTCCGGCCCAGCAATCTGAACGTATTGCCGGAAAGCTATGTCCGCCGACGGATCACAGACCTGCTGAACGTGCTGAAAGGCACGGCGGAGGTGGAATTGCTGGCGCTGGACTCCAAGGAGTCCTTTCAGGATAACCGCAGCTTCTATCAGCGGCGGCTGGAACAGGAGACGCATCCGGCTCTCCGTGCCCTGCTCGTTCAAGACAGCCGGCATCTGGACGATGTGCAGACTCTGATGGCCTCGGCCCGCGTGTTCGGTCTCGTGCTGCGGCAGCGGCAGGATGGCAGCTTCAGCGAATCATACCTTGCCAATGTGGAAAAGCAGATCTCCGACAGCGGTTTCACCGTCCACCGGGCCGGTGAACAGGAACTGCGGGAATTGCTGGCAGTGTATTTCGAGCAGGACGTTTCCCATGAAGTCTATGATCGCGTGGACGGAGAACGGTATGTGACATAATACGACCATTACAGTAAAATGATGTCAGAGTTTGATCTTAATCGTGGTGAAAAGAAATCCGCCGCTGTCAGAAGAATTACGGCCGGTAATTGGCAGTCCATTTATGTAATCATTTAGGAACTCAAACGATTGAACAACAAAAACAGCTTGCAGATATCGGTCTGACGTTGTAAAATATCCATAAGCCTTGTAGCAATACTTTGGAATGTTTGAAATAACCACTTATGGAGGTACTGTTTGATGAAACGGCAATTTGCTTTATTACTGGCTATTATTATGGTGTTTTCTCTCTGTGCTTGTGGCAAATCCCATGAGAATATGTCAAAAACGCCTTGTACATCCAAGGATATGCGGGGTGAAGCTTATGAAAAAGCAGTTGAGACATTTGGTAATGCTGGCTTTACAAATATTACCACAGAAAAGGTTGAGGACTTAGTTTTGGGCTGGCTCAATGATGAGGGGGATGTTGATAAAATCACCATTGACGGAAGTGCTGATTTTGATTCCGGAGTGTGGTATCCCTCAGATGCAAGCGTTGTTATCTACTATCATGCATTCCCGGAAAAAGAGGAAGATACCGAGGATGCTTATGATCAGGATGAGATAACGGACGAAGATGACTCCTCACCTATTACAGCTGAAACAAATGCTGATTTCGCAAATCTTATCTCCACACAGTACCCATCTGAAGAAATGTTGCAATCCTTCTACGACAAGTACCGCAGCAGGCGCAGCGGGTTAATTGAGTATGATTGCTTTATTTCATACAAGGAGTACAATAAAGACAGAAGCAAAGCAAGCTTCTTACTATGGTCTGGGGACTATCCTGGAGAAGCAGGAGAGCCTTTTGATTACAACATGGACTACACTGGGCCACAAATTACAATTAAGGATGAGGATTTTAAGGGGTTATCTACTGATCTTACCATCTTCGATGTCAACCAAGGGGATAATGTTCATGTAACAATTTCTCTTTGTCCTTATGTGAACGGTACCTATATGTATGAAGCAATTCTATTTGATATTTCACTGCGGTGAATTCAGATCATCGCCATGCTGGATCGACTGGAAGAATATGTCAACGTTCTGTCGCCTGATGCGCAGATCCATCGACAGCTGATGTAAGAATACAAACAAGAACAAGCAAAAAAGCCACCTATGAGGGTGGCTTTTTTCTGTAATAGGAGGAATGATCCATGCGAATCTTGAAAATAGAACCCGGCCGATTCCCTTTTGAAAAGGATATGCCGGATACACTGGAGGCCATCCAGCAGGAGGTGGAGGGCCTGTTCCAGCCGGTATATATGGAGGAGGACGTCATCCTGTGCTGCAACGAGGAGGGAAAACTCATCGGAATGCAGCCCAACCGCAGGATTCCCGGCGACATCATCTGCGGTCCCTTTTTCCTGGTGGGCGATGATGGCGAGGGCGGCTTCTGTTCCCTTACTCACCAGCAGATACAGCGGTACACGGAATACTTCCGTGAGCCGGAACAGTTTACCGGGGCGGAACCGGAGCTGGAACCCCGGATGGATTTCTATTGGCTGTGAGGTGGCGGAATGGTGAAACGGATGAAAAACATCTTCAAACGTAAAAGGAAAGCCCCTGCGGAAACGCCCGTCCTGTCCTTTCTGGACTGCATCGCGCCGGGCGTGCTGAAATTCGAAACAGATCACTATATCTGCGGCAACACCTGGCGCAGCGTGTGGGCACTGCGGGAGTATCCCGCCAGCACGGAATCACAGGCACTGCTGCGGCGGCTGGGCGACAGGACCGGCGTGACGCTGCGGATCTATTGCCGGCTGGTGAGCACCAGTGAGGAAAACAGGATCATCCACAACGCTACCAACCGCAATAAGCTGGAGCGCTCCAATACCAACGACCTGCGGCGGGTCATCACGGCAGAGAGCAATCTGCAGGACATGGCATCTCTGGTAGGGGCGTTGGACCGGGAGCATGAGCCTCTCATTCGCTGCACCGTCTATCTGGAAATGAGCGCCGACTCTTATGAAGCGTTGAAGCTGCTGGAGACCTCTATCCAGTCGGAACTGCTGCGGTGTAAGCTGACGGTGGATCGCCTCCTGCTGCGCCAGCAGCAGGGATTCCTGTCTGTTCATCCGGCAGGCCATAATGTGCTGGCTCCGCAGTTCGACCGGGTACTGCCCGCCAGTTCTGTGGCCAACCTGTATCCTTTCAATTACTCCGGCAAGTCGGATCCCAACGGCTTCTACATCGGCAAGGACAAATTCGGCAGCAATGTGGTGGTGGACTTCGACCTGCGCTCGGCGGATAAGACCTCCGCCAATATCCTCATTTTGGGCAACAGCGGCAAGGGCAAATCCTACTTGATGAAGCTGCTGATCTGCAATCTGCTGGAGGCGGGGAAATCCATTATCTCGCTGGATGCGGAGCATGAACTGGAGGAGCTGTGCGGCAATCTGGGCGGCTGCTTCATCGACCTGATGGCCGGTGACAGGCACATCAACGTGCTGGAGGTAAAATGCTGGGACGAGGGAAATATCGGAGAGACAGACGAGTCCGTACCGGATGCCTTTCGGAAAAGCACGCTGCTGGCACGGCATATCTCCTTTCTGAAGGATTTCTTCCGTGCCTATAAAGATTTCTCCGACGCACAGATCGACACCATTGAGATCCTGCTGACCCGGCTCTACGAGAAATGGGGCATTACCGAAAGCACCGACCTGCGGCAGCTGGCAGCCACGGACTATCCCATCCTGTCGGACTTCTATGAGTTGATGGAGGCGGAATATCTCCACTACGACCCCACCGCACATCCGCTTTATACCAAGGAGCTGCTGCAGGAGGTGCTGCTGGGCCTGCACTCCATCTGCAAGGGTGCGGACGCTCATTTTTTCAACGGGCATACGGATATCACCTCTGAGCGGTTTCTGGTGTTCGGCGTCAGCGGTGTGCTGAACGCGGCAAAGAGCCTGCGGAACGCCCTGCTGTTCAACGTCCTGTCCTACATGTCAGATAAGCTGCTGGTGGAGGGCAATACGGTGGCGGCGCTGGACGAGCTGTATCTGTGGCTGTCCAATCCCATCGCCATCGAGTACATCCGCAACTGCCTGAAACGTGTGCGAAAGCGGGAGTCTGCCCTGATGATGGCCAGCCAGAATCTGGAGGACTTCAATCAAGAGGGGGTGCGGGAGATGACCAAGCCACTGTTCGCCATACCGCCCCATCAGTTTCTCTTTCATCCCGGCACCACCAGCAAGCAGTTCCTGATGGATATGCTCCAGCTGGAGGAGACGGAATGCAGCCTCATCAGCAAGGCGGACAAGGGCAACTGTCTGTTCCGTTGCGGTAATGAGCGGTACATGCTGGAGGTAAAGGCCCCGGAGTATAAGGCAGCGCTGTTCGGCACCGCAGGCGGGAAGTAAGGTTGCAAGTGGTATGGGTGAATGGTATAATGAGCGGCAGAAGTGAGTTGCGCATAACGGGATTTGTGGAGGAATAAAATGCAGCTTCGAGAATATATGACTTCTGACTGTGAACAGTTAGCACAATTGTTTTTTCACACTGTTCACAGTGTAAATGCGAAGGATTACACAAAAGAGCAGTTAGATGTGTGGGCGACTGGTTCAGTCGATTTGAAAGAATGGGATAAATCATTTCTGAAACACCATACATTTGTTGCAATAGAGAATGCCGAAATTGTTGGTTTTGGGGATATTGATGAATCTGGCTATTTGAACAGGTTATTTGTTCACAAAGAACATCAAAGGGAGGGTATTGCTTCTGCAATATGTGATAAATTGGAGCAGGCAGTAAGCGGAAGGGCAATTACCACCCATTCATCTATTACTGCCAGACCATTCTTCGAGCATCGAGGCTACCACGTTATCCAACAACAAACAGTCTTTAGAAATGGAATAGCACTCACGAATTTTGTTATGGAGAAATAGGTAAATTCGTATTCGTCAAAATCAAACCACTTCCACAAGCCGCCGTATGATTCATTCATACGGCGGCTTTTCTATGTCCAAGGAGGTGCTACATGTCAACAACACTGGCGCGGCTGGCGGCCGCCGTGCTATCTAACGAAAAAGGCCGCAGGACGGTGGGCTGGGTCATTGCCGCCGTCCTCTCACCGGTGATCCTGCTGGCGGCGTTCCTCTGCTGCTTCGGCACCGCTGCGGTGGAACACAACAATTTCGCCGTGTCCGCGTCCTTTTACGGTCCGGCGTTCTCGGACAAGATTCCAAATGAATACAAAGACCACATCGCCGGGATGCGGCAGGCGTTCGCTCTTCTGGATTCGGCGACAGCCGCAGTGAATGCCAAAGCGGAACGCGGAGGCCTTGACCCCTTGCAGATCAAGGCCGTTTTTTATGCCCTGTGCTTCGGTGAGGAGGCGCCTACCCGCCGCGCCGCCGCCCACTTCGTGGACTGCTTCTACCGTCTGGAGGAGCGGGTGGAAACCACCACGACGGAGAGGGAGGAAGGCTCGGTGGTGGTGCAGACAACCGTTTACTATGTGGCGGTACCGCTGCCGCTGGCGACGGTCTATCAAAAGTTGTCTGCGTGGCAGGGCGAACCGGTGACGGAGGAGGACAAGGTTAACGCCGCCCACATCTATGCCATGGTGACAGGCAGCGGCGGCGGCGATACCTTTGACGGCGATTATATCCCCGGTGGCGGCGGCGCGGCGTTGGATGTCTCTGACCTGACCAATCCCGCCGGCAAAAATGCTGCCGATCTGGTGGTCTACGTCACCAACGCATGGCAGTCCGGCTGGGGATATGTGTGGGGCACCTATGGTCAGGTGCTGACGCCGGAGCTGTTTCAATACAAGCTGACGCAATACCCGGAGGGTGTGGGACAGTACGCCGATTTCATCCGCGCCAACTGGGTTGGTAAGCGCACCGCCGACTGCGTGGGACTCATCAAGGGGTATGGCTGGCTGAACAACGAGACCATGGAGATAGAATACGGCAGCAACGGCATGCCGGACATCGGCGCCAACCAGATGTACTACAACGCACGGCACTCCGGTACCATCGATACTATCCCCGACACGCCGGGGCTGGCGGTATGGAAGCCGGGACACATCGGCGTGTATATTGGAAACGGCGAGGTAATAGAAGCCATGGGTACCAAATACGGTGTGGTCATGACCCAACTGCAAGGCCGGGGCTGGACCCACTGGCTGGAGATACCGTATATTGCGTATGAGTAAGGAGGAATCTGACATGGAAAAAATCAGTATCACGGTAAGCATGGAGGCCGAGCGGCTCCGTGCGTTGGAATTTGCCCTTAAGAAAAAAAGCAGTTCCGTCCAGCGACGTATGGACGAGGCGCTGCGCCAGCTCTATGCCCAAGAGGTGCCCCAGCCCATCCGGGAATATGTGGACAGCCTGCTGGTTCCCCCTGCCCGGCCAAGGCGTACAGCACGCCCTGCGGTGAAAGAGGATACAGAGAATGGCTGACAGAGAGATCGTACTGTGGCTGGAGGAACGGTGGTATGACGCTCTCTCGCACCACCTGAAGAACGAGACATTGGAGGAGCACTTGGAAAACGTACTGGATGAGCTGTGCGATCAGCTCCCAAAACAGGATTATGAGCGCATCAGCCGTGAGATTCAGGAACAGGCGCGTGCTGAACGCGAAGCGGCGGAAGCGGCTCGCACCTATGCTGCCTATCATGTGATGGAAAATGGCAAGGAGTACTACTTCAAGACTTCCCCCGGTGAAGTGTTGCTAAGTGCTGCACAGAAGCTGCGCAGTTATCTCACTGCCAAAGATAAAACCGGCAATGAGTTTGTCAGTCTATTCTTGCGGGGACGTCCGATCTCTCCGGTGGAATATCAGCAAATGATGAAACTCCGCATGGAGAACACCGGTAAGGTGGTCGGTGTCTTTGACGTAGACTTCGATAAGCGGGAATTCTCTGCCGTCCACATTATGGACGGCTGGAAAACATGGGCCATGCATGATGTGTCCGTGGCCGCCTATCGCGCCGGACAGACACAGTATATGGAAAGTGAGGATCGCCTGCAAAAGCTGCTGGAGCATCTGGACGGCAAGGAGATCACGTCGGCAGGTCACCTCTCTGCGCGGAATTTTACCTTCGGCGATGAGATCATTGAGATGGACGGCAAACTCAACTTCTATGTGCAGGCGGCGTTTGATGTGGACGCAGCCTTCGGGACACATGTTCTCACGGATGAAAACGACGATTGGCTGAACATCTATGCCAACTACGATATGGAACGGAACACCCTGTGCAGCACACTGGAGCTGACGCTCTGCAAGGGCGACGGCTCTGAGGAGGATCTCAGTTATACGCTCAATGCCGCGGAGCAGGAAGTTCTGCTCCGCAAGATGGATGCGTTCTGTCTGGATCATACTGGAGCGAATTTACACGATTACAGCCAGCAGATACGGGAGGAACAGGAACTATCCCCCCAGTTGCAAATATGAGGTGAGATTGTCGGTTATGTTTTCAGGCTTGACGTGTTATCGGCGTACCGATATAATAGTGTTGGTGATGCATATGACGATTCAAGACATGCTGCGGGAAAAGAATATCACCCGCTATCAGCTCTCTAAAAAAAGCGGCGTACCCTGGGCAACGCTGGCGGACATCTGCTCCGGCAAGACTGCTCTCTCCCGATGCAGTGCCGGAACACTTCTCAAGCTATCCGCAGCATTGGATATACCGATGGAGCAGCTAATGTCCCTTTCTGTTGACGATAGCAAAACGCCATCTGGAAAACCGAAAGATCGCAGCTATTTGGAAAAGGGTCTGCCGCCCAGTCTTGAAAAAGCACTCAGAGAATATATTCAGGGGGAGAAGGATAACGTATCTTATATGGACTGCCTGTGGGGAGAACTGTATGGTGCAATCAACTCAAATCAATGGAGCAACGCCATTACACAGGAGCAGGCAGATTACCTGCGCGAAAAATATCTGTAATGTCAAGGAGATGAATACCCGTGATTGATTTTACTGGCTGTCCCATCAACCGCTTCCGCGCTTATGGTGGTGCAAATGGGAATAAGATCAACATTTCCTATGCAGGGCATAGTTACATGCTCAAGTTTCCGCCTCGCCCCAGCCGAAATAAAGAAATGAGCTATACTAACGGCTGCATCAGCGAATATATTGCCTGCCACATCTTCGAAATGCTTGGTTTCAAGACGCAGGAAACACTTCTGGGGAACTACACGGACAGCCGCGGGAAAACGAAGTTGGTAGTTGCCTGCCGCGACTTTACAGAAGATGGTAAGCGGCTCATTGAGTTTGCGCATTTGAAAAACACATGTGTGGATAGTGAGCAGAACGGGTATGGTAAGGAACTTTCTTCCATTTTGGAAGCCATCAATGAGCAGGCGATTTTTCCATCCGGCAGGCTCCGGGATTTTTTCTGGGACATGTTTATTGCAGATGCGTTCCTCGGAAACTTTGACAGGCATAACGGCAACTGGGGTTTTCTTGTTGACGAAGAAAAACAGCAGGCGGAGCTGGCACCGGTCTATGATTGTGGCTCATGCTTATATCCGCAGTTGGACTTGGATCGAATGCCTTCTGTTCTTTGTGACAGAGCAGAGATCGATCGCCGTATCTATACGTTCCCCGCATCTGCTATCGAGGAAAATGGCATAAAAATATCGTACTTTGAATTTATCTCTTCATTAAAAAACGCAGAGTGTAACGAAGCGCTCAAGAGGATCTGTCCGCGAATAGACTTGAATGCGATCCAGAATTTATTGGAGAACACTTCTGTACTGGAACCGGTACAAAAAGAATTCTATCTGACCATGCTGACGGAGCGAAAGGAAAAGATTTTGGACTACAGTCTCGAATTACTGATGCGGCAGGAGCAGCAGTTGGGTTTCGGTCAAATGAATATGTAACTCATACATGAGTGCGCGGGCTGTTCGGATGACGGGCAGCTCGCTTTTTCACCCCGTGGTTGCCCCTGTGAGCCGCTGTGTGGCCTCGCGGGGACGAAGGAGGGTAACCATAGCGGCCCCAGGGGTCTGGAGGCGTTGCGGCCATTTTTGGGCCGGGATATTTTGGGGCAGGTGAAACGCCCGGGGTCGTAAACGCCTCGGGCCGGTCACTTCTGCCCGCAGTGCGGGCAGTTTCACAAGGGATGCACAGGGGTCAAACGGACAAAAAATCGGCGCGGAAGGAGTCACAGATCGAAAAAAACGCGTAATTGCAAGATAAACAGCGGGGTCGTACCGCGATTTGAGGGAGGTAAATACCTATGGCAACGAATAAGAGAAAACACGCTTTCTGGCTGACGCCGGAGGCAAAAGCTATGGTGGAAGAAAATGCCCACGCGGACAACTGCGGCAGTCAGAGCGAGTTCGTGGAGAAGGCCATCCGGTTCTATGACGGCTACCTGCACACCGACAGGGCCAGTGCCTTCCTGCCCCGGGTGCTGCTGGATGTGCTGGAAGGTTCTCTGGGAGTGTTCTGCGGACGGATGGGGAAGCTGCTGTTCAATCTTGCGGTGGAGCACAGCATCACCAACCACCTGATGGCGGAGGATGCAGATCTGAACGCCGAAGCATATCGCAAGCTCCGTGGCTACAGCGTCCGTGAGGTAACGGAGACCCAGGGCAGCTTCTCCTTCCGGGATGCGCTGCGGCTCCACAGGCAGCGGTAACAGATGGCGCGGCTCATACAGAAAAGCGGTTACTTCAAAGGCGGCAGCGCTGCAGGATACCTGAAATATATCGCGCAACGGGATGGCGTGGAGATCCTCACAGACACCGGCCCTGTCACGGAGAAGCAGCGGAAGCTGGTAGTACAGGTGCTGAAAGATTTCCCGGATGCCAAGGATCTGTTTGAGTATGAGGACTATCTGGCTACGCCTGGCCGGGCCACTGCCTCTGCTTTTATTGCTGCGGCGCTGGATACCAACCTGCACCGGATAGCGCCGGAGAGCGGCTATATGAAGTATATCGCACAGCGGCCACGGGCGGAAAAGCACGGTGGCCACGGTCTGTTCAGCGCCGCACCCGTCACCGATCTGGACAAGGCGGTGGCGGAGTTGGAGACACACGAAGGCCATGTGTGGACGTTCATCTTCTCCCTGCGGCGGGAGGATGCGGTGCAGACCGGCTATAACAACGCCGCGGCATGGCGCAGTCTGCTGCTTCAGCAGTCCGGTACATTGGCGGACGCTATGCGCATCCCGCAGAATAAGCTGCACTGGTACGCCGCGTTCCATGACGAGGGCCACCATCCCCATATACACATGATGGTGTGGTCAGAGGATCCAAAGGAAGGGTATCTCACCAGAAAAGGGATCTCCGCCATGCGCTCCAAACTCACCGGCACGATTTTCAAGGAGGAATTGCAGGATCTCTACGTCCGCAAGGAAACCGTCTATCGCCGCAGTGTCGAAACGGCACAGGAAAAGCTGCGCCAGCTGACGGAGCAGCTGGAACAGCGCACCGCACCGGACGGCCAGATCGAGCATCTGATACAGAAACTGTCCGCACAGCTGGCGCAGACGGGCGGCAAGCATCAATACGGTTATCTGCCCAAGCCTGCCAAGGCACTGGTGGACGCCATCGTAGACCGGCTGGCTGTGCTGCCAGAGGTGGCTGCCTGCTACGAGCAGTGGCATTGCGTGAAGGATGAATTGGTACGGTTCCATAACCAGAATCCCCGCGAGCATCTGCCGCTCTCACAGCAGAAGGAATTCCGTGTCATTCAGAATATGGTGATCCGGGAGGCAGACCGCACCCGCGAAACACGGCGGGATATCGCGTTGCCTTTACCGGCAGAAGAAGCAGCCGCGGCAGAAATACCTGTGCGCTCGTCTCCTCCGCGACCCACCACAGAAGCGGGGCAGCCGCAGAATGTAACTCCGGTTCAGGACTCCGCCGCGCTCCCCGCCACCCTTCGCCTGCTGCACCACATGAGCCGTATCTTTCAGCACGACGCACAGATATCCCCTGTGACGATGCGCATCGACTCCAAGCGCCGCAAGCGGCTGCAGGAGAAACGAATGGCTCTGGGCCACAAGCGGGATGACCATGAGGAGGAACAGCGGCAGCATCAAAACAATCATCTGACTATCTGAGGAGGAACCTATGTCCCCATACATTCATTTCACACAAGGACAAAAAGACCGGGCGGCAGCCACAGATCTGGAATCGTTCCTGCAAAGCCGCGGCGAAACGCTGCTGCCCTCCGGTCGGGACAAGCGTCTTGCCAGTGACCACAGCGTTACCATACGGGGCAATCGCTGGTATGATCACTCCGCCCGTCAGGGCGGCAATGCCATCAGCTTCGTTCAGCGGTTCTGCCATCTGGGCTACGCCGACGCTGTGTCGCTGCTGTTGTGCAGCGGCCATGCTCTTGTAAAACCAGAAAAAGAACCACCCAAAGAATTTACTCCACCGGCCGCCAACGGAACTATGCGCCATGTGTTTGCCTATCTGGTACAACATCGCCGCATCCACCGTGAGGTGGTTTCTTTTTTTGCCCACATGCGTCTCCTCTACGAGGATGCGGTACACCACAACTGCGTGTTCGTAGGGCGGGATGCTCAGGGCGTCATGCGTCATGCCCATCTGCGCGGTACCGCCAGCCGGGGCAAGCCTTTCCGTCAGACGGTGGAGGGAAGCGACGCGCGTTACAGCTTTCACTACGCAGGCGGCAGCTCGTCACTCTATGTATTCGAGTCCCCTGTCGACCTGCTGTCCTATATCACCCTGCATCCGGACAACTGGCAGACGCAGAACTATGTGGCCTGCTGCGGCACGGCTTTCACGCCGGTGGAGCAGATGTTCCGCACCTATCCTCAAATCGACCGGGTGTCCCTCTGTCTCGACAACGATGAGGCCGGCCACAAGGCAGCGCAGCGCATGGAGGAATATCTCCGGGCAGAGGGTATCGTCTCCATGCGCTTGGTACCGGTGCATAAGGACTGGAACGACGATCTGACACAACAGGAGGAATCATATGAGCCAAAATCTCTGGATCCTGCTGGCGGTGGGCGGTGTGGTGACGGTGGTCATCATCGCCTTGTCGCTGCTGGCGGACAACCATAATCTTGATCACATCAAATCCAAAACCGTAGGCGACGGCCAGCACGGCACCGCACGCTGGGCTACCGAGCAGGAGATCCGCCGCAGCTACACCCATGTGCCCTTCCGTGTGCAGGACTGGCGTAAAGGAAAAAATCTCCCCCAAGCGCAGGGATTGGTGCTGGGCAGCCGCAAGGGAAAGAGCGGCACCACGGCGCTGGTGGACAGCGACGATATCCACTGTCTCATGATCGGTGCCTCCGGCGTGGGCAAGACCGCCTATTTTCTGTATCCCAATCTGGAGTATGCCTGCGCCTGCGGCATGAGTTTCTTTGCTCTGGACACCAAGGGTGACCTTGCCCGGAACTACGGTGCCGTGGCGCAGAAATACTATGGCTACCATGTGTCGGTGGTGGACTTACGCAACCCTACACGTTCGGACGGGTACAACCTCATGACACTCATCAACCGCTATATGGACATTGGCCGAAACGACCCCGGCAACATCAAAGCCTACGCCACAGCGGAAAACTATGCGAAGATCCTGGCCAGCAGTATCATCTCGCCGGACGGCAGTGAGGATCGCGGGCAGAACGCCTACTTCTATGAGGCCGCCGAAGGACTGCTGGCAGCGGTGACGATCCTGCTGGCGGAGTTCCTGCCGCCGGACAGCCGCCACCCCACGGAACGGCGGCACATCGTGTCGGTGTTCCTGCTGATCCAGCAGATGCTGGCGCCCTCCGGCATTCGGGGAAAGCCCTACTTCAAGCTTCTGATGGATATGCTGCCCGTCGCCCACAGAGCACGGAATCTGGCGGCGTCGGCATTGGATACCTCAGAGCAGGCCATGGCCTCCGTTATGTCCACGGCGCTGGCGAGAATGAATGCTTTTCTGGACACGGCGCTGGAGCAGGTGGTGTGCTTCGACAGCAGCGTGGACGCAGAGAAGTTTGCAGCGGAAAAGACCGCCATCTTTCTGATCCTGCCGGAGGAGGACAGCACTAAGAATTTTATGGCAGGCTTGATGATCCAGGGCCTCTCCCACGAGCTGCTCACCCTCGCCGAAGCGCACGGAGGACGGCTGCCCAACCGGGTGGTCTTCTTCTGCGATGAGTTTGGCACCATGCCGGCTTTCGACGTAAGATCTCTGTTCAGTGCGGGGCGGTCCCGCGGGATCACGATGGTACCCATCATACAGTCACTGGCACAGCTGGATGAGAACTATGGAGAGAAAGGTGCGGAAACACTGGTGGATAACTGTCAGGACACCATTTTCGGCGGCTTTGCGCCCAACAGCCAGACAGCGGAAAGACTGTCACAGGCATTGGGCAGCCGCACGGTGCTGTCCGGCTCCGTCAGCAAGGGCAAGAACGAGCAGAGCCAGAGCTTACAGATGATGGAGCGTCCCCTGATGACGGCGGATGAACTGAAATCGCTGCCCAAAGGGACTTTTGTGGTGATGAAAACCGGCGCCCATCCCATGCAGACGAAGCTGCGGCTGTTTTCAGACTGGGGCATCACCTTTGACGAACCGTATGCCACACCGGAACACGCAGCCCGGCCGGTGGCCTATGCCAGCCGGGAGGAACTATTCCGCAGTGTGCAGCTTGCCTATTGCAAAAGCAGCGACGTGTATGCCGAGCAGTACAGTCAGCATGAGATCTCCGGCGAGCGATCCTTTAACAGTTTCGAGGAGGACACGCTATGAGCTATTTTGACACCATCTACGCCGATCACCTGCTGCCCCACAGGGCCAGAGCCGTCTACATGTACCTCCGTGACCGGGGTGACGCACAGCATAAATGCTGGCCCAGCATCCGCACCATCTCTGCTGACCTGAATCTCTCCCGCAGCACAGTCAAGCGGGCCTTGGGCGAGTTGGAGCAGCATGGGTATCTGGAACGCCTGCCCCGTTTCCGGCCCAACGGCAGCAGCACCTCCAATCTCTACACCGTGCGATAAAAAACGGACATAGCCGCCAAGGGGCGACTATGCCTGTTCACTGGACCCAGGAGGGGTCCAATATGGACCTCCCGGAAGGACTCACTCTATCGGAGGTATCAGTACAGAGAGAAGAATAGAACCAGACTTCCTGTAGAAGAACAAGGTCTGCGCCGATATGCTTTGTGCAAACCACAGATTTTTCTTCAGCATATCCGCAGAAACCATTATGCGCGGGAGCAAAGAAATACCATCCCTGTCAAACTGCAGATGCTCACTGCCCTACATTTGGTATGTGCAAAATGTCAAAGACAGCACAGCCGCCCCATGATTTACCGCTTGCACAAATAAAACATTTGTTCTACTATAAGATAAACGCGTCCGGCTTAATTGAAAGCGAGTGAGGAAAGAAGGTTTCTGTATGGCAAGGCATATTTTGCATGTTGATATGAACGCATTTTACGCCTCCGTGGAATGTCAGCGGAGGCCGGAGCTGCGGCAGAAACCTGTAGCCGTCTGCGGTGATCCCGAGGCGCGGCACGGCATTGTCCTGACCGCCAACTATGTGGCCAAGCCGAAAGGCGTCAAAACAGGAATGGCCATCTGGCAGGCAAAACAGGTGTGTCCTGACCTTGTAGTACTGCCGGCCGATATGGGTGAGTATATCCGCATCAGCCGCATGGCACGGGAGATCTACGAGAGATATACCGACCAAATCGAGCCGTTCGGCCTTGATGAGAGTTGGCTGGATGTGACCGGCAGTACGGAACTGTTCGGCTCAGCCATGGATATCGCGCGGGAGATCAGCGACCGCATCAAGTTCGAACTGGGCATCACGGCCAGCATCGGCGTGTCGGATAATAAGATCACCGCCAAGCTGGGCAGCGACTATCAAAAACCCGACGCCATCACCCGTATCGAACGGGACAACTACAAGGATATCGTTTATCCCTTGCCGGTGGGAGATCTGCTGTATGTAGGTCCGGCCACAGAGCGCAAGCTGCGCAGTATCGGGATCAAAACCATCGGGCAATTGGCGCAGAGCTCACCGGGGCTTTTGGAATACAAGTTGGGCAAGATGGGGATGATCCTGCATACCTTTGCCAACGGTCTTGACATATCTCCCGTCCAGCGCAGCGACCATATCCGGGCCATCAAGTCGGTGGGCAACAGCGCCACCACGCCCCGTGATCTGGTCAACGATGATGATGTACGCCTGATGTTGTACCTGCTGGCTGAGAGCGTGGCCTGCCGTATGCGGGAGCTGGCGTCCAAGTGCACGGTCGTGGAGGTCAGCGTCCGGGACAGCGAACTGCACTGGTACAGCCGTCAGCGCAAGCTGGCTGTTCCCACCTGCTCCAGTGCGGAGATCGCAGAGGTGGCCTTTGATTTGTTTCGCAGAAGCTATCCCTGGACGCAGCCGGTACGGAGCATAGGCGTCCGGGGTGCCGGATTGGTGGATGGATCGGTTGGCATCCAAACTTCGCTATTCGATAATGACAAACGGCGCAGTGCCTGGGAGCGTATCGACGTGACCGTGGATGAGCTGCGGCGGCGATACGGCTATATGAGTGTCCGCCGTGCCATCACCATGGCAGACCCGCTGCTGAGCGGTATCAACCCCAAGGATGACCACACGGTACATCCCATAGGCTATTTTGCAGGATAGGAGGAGGCTTGCAGTAAATGGAACGGGAAAAACGGTATATCCCCGTAACCGTGCGCTTTGACGCAGAAGGGAAAATGCGCCCCATCGAGCTTGAGTTCGATGAGGCGCATAGATATCGGATCGATAGGATCACAGATGTCCGCCGGGCTGCCTGCCAGAGCGTGGGCGGTGTGGGAGACCGTTATACCTGCCGCATCCGAGGGCAGGAGCGGTATCTTTGGTTTGAAAAGGGCCGCTGGTTTGTGGAGGCGAAAGAGCGCGAATAAATCTCTTCTTCATTTTCATCGTCTCTACAGTTGATGAGATCGATGTCCGGCATGCCGGTTCTTCTGGGCACACTCTCAGCTTATCTGGTTTCACGTCACTTTGTGTCTTGCGCTGACTCGTTATGATGCCTTTGATACTTTCAAAATCATGTTCAGATGGAAGCACTTTACCCGTTGGCAGGGAGCGCCGTTTCCGGTGCTTCTCCGCAGGAACAAGGGCTTACAATAACCGGGAAGCCTTGCTGTTACGCACTTTTTACGGCCTGCTTGTATGTTTGTCTCTCTTTACTTGTACGGGGTCAGTACGATGCCACATGGGGTAAATACACCATGCTCCGATGGAGCGGTGGCGGACACCATGCCGCTGAACTCGGCTGCGGAAGGCTCCGCCGATGTCCTGTGATCCGCCCGGCAACGAATCGGGGATGCGAACCCTGCATGACCGGCGCCGCACTCTGGCTGCGGCATACAGGGGCGGGAGCTTGCCTCTCCCTTGCCAACTCTTACGCTCGCTCTTGTACGATAGCCCGGGAAAGCTGTGTAGAACATAGCGCACTGAGGGAAAAGGCAGGTACTTCTTGCATTCTGTTCAAATTTCCAATATAATTACAGGAAAGTATTGTAGATCGTAATGAATTATTGAGTTGCAGGGAGGGACAAAGTGGCTTTATATACAAAAAAACTGATAATGACCACATTTCAGAATATGTTAGAAGAAATGCCTTTCGACAAAATTACCGTATCGTCATTAGTACGCAGGGCAGGCATTAGTAATAATACATTTTATTACCACTATCAGGATATTTACGCACTGTTGGACGCTTGGTTTCGAGAAAAAGTTGAGTATTTTGTACCTAACGGAGAGCCAATAGAGTGGAAAAGTACCACAAAAGCTGTCCTAAAGCAGTGCAAGGCGCATCCCAAAACCATCTATCATGTGTTTGATTGTCTTTCCCGTGACCGATTGGAGCGATATATCTTCTCGCTGACAGACGACGTTTTTTATCGGCTGGTACAACAGGCTGCGGGAGAGCGTCCACTTACTGATGCTTATCTGCGAAGTATCGCTTCATTTTGCCGTTACGCCTATATTGGCTTTGTTATGCAGTTCTTTTGGAACCACATGACAAATGACATTGACGAAAGTGTTGATCGTTTGGCAACCCTTTTTGATAGCTTTCTAACTGGCGCAATCCATGCTGCTGAATAATCAAAGATGGTAAGGGACTGTTCATGAGAACAGTCCCCTTTTTTGCGTAAACTCCCCTTTTTGCGCAAAAACACACACTTTACTGAATCTATTGCATTTCAGAGAAAACGACTTTTTTCGCCATGGAACATGTGTGTAGATTCCGTTAAGATAGAGTCAACCCGATCCAATAAAACAGAAAGGAACTGTTGTTATGAATGCCTCTGAAGTACTAAAAGGATTTGCTATGAAGCAAGTTTACGGCTATTTGGATAAAGATCCTGATGCCAATATCCCAAAGCTGTTGGACATGCTGGAGAAGTATGACAAGAGCGGCGAGGCCATAACCTCGCAAGCGGAGGGTATTCGCACAGCGCTGGCAGACCCCGATAATAACTGGTCAAAGCTGGTAAAAAGCCTGTGGACTGACATTGATGCCGGCCAACGAAAAAAACTGGTAGAGACTGTTGTGATCAACGGCACGTTGATTGGAACCCCCGCAACGATGAAAATGCAGGATAAATATCAATGCAACATTCCTTGGGCGATTCTGATGGATCCCACATCCGCCTGTAACCTTCACTGTACCGGCTGCTGGGCAGCGGAATACGGCAACAAGCTGAATCTGACCTTTGAACAGCTGGACGATGTGATCCGTCAGGGAAAAGAGCTTGGCACCTATGTATACATCTACTCCGGAGGCGAACCTCTGGTGCGGAAGGCCGATCTGATCCGGCTTTGCGAGAAACACAGTGATTGTGCGTTTCTTGCCTTTACCAATGGCACACTGATCGATGATGATTTCGCCGATGAAATGCTGCGTGTCAAGAATTTCGTTCCTGCTATCAGTATTGAGGGCTTTGAAGAGGCAACGGATTTCCGGCGCGGAAATGGAACGTATCAGAAAGTCATCGAGGCCATGAAGCGTCTGAAAGCACGCAAGCTTCTGTTCGGCATCTCCTGCTGTTACACCAGCAAGAACGTCGAAGTCATCGGCAGCGAGGAATATTTTGATTCCATGATTAGCATGGGTGCAAAGTTTGCGTGGCTGTTTACTTATATGCCCATCGGCGCGGCAGCCGTACCGGAGCTGATCGCCACAGCGGAGCAGCGCAAGTTTATGTATGATCAAATCCACAAATTCCGCAAGACAAAGCCCATCTTCACCATGGATTTCTGGAACGACGGCGATGCTGTTGGCGGCTGTATCGCAGGCGGGCGCGGATATTGCCACATCAACGCAAATGGTGATATGGAGCCTTGTGCCTTTATCCATTATTCAGATTCCAACATCAAGGAGAAGTCCCTCATTGAATGTTACCAATCCCCTCTGTTTATGGCATATCGCCGCAACCAGCCCTTTAATGAGAATATGCTGCGGCCCTGCCCGGTATTGGATAATCCTGGTCGCCTGACGCGGATGGTTGACGAATCCGGCGCACACTCCACCGACCTGCAAAGTCCTGAGCGCGCCTGCGATTACTGCAACCGCTGTGTGCCTGCCGCGGAGAAATGGGCGCCGGTAGCGGATGAGCTGTGGAACTCGCTGCCCAACAAAAAGGGAACGCAGTATACCGGGAAGATGGCTAAAAAATCCTGACGGGAGGCGGTACTGTGAGCAAACTGCTGTTTACATCCGAATCCGTGACTTGCGGGCACCCGGATAAAGTTTGCGATCAAGTTGCGGATAAGATTTTAGATGAGCTGTTGGCACAGGATTCCCAGTCACGTGTGGCATGTGAGGTGACCTGCGCCGAAAACCAGATGCATATTTTCGGAGAAGTAACCACTGAAGCAGAAGTGAATTACCGCGCCGTGGCACGGCAGGTCATTGAGGAGATCGGCTACACGCAACCGGGGCGAGGTTTCGATGCCGCTACTTGCGGTATCTCAGTCGATCTGCATTGTCAGTCACCGGACATCGCACGCGGGATCAGCCGCGGCCGTGATGCGGAGCGGATGGATGCCGGCGCGGGCGATCAGGGAATGATGTTTGGCTATGCCTGCAACCAGACAGATAGCCTGATGCCGCTGCCCATCGAATTGGCTCATGAACTGGCAAAGCGGCTGGAGTCAGTGCGCCGTACCGGTGAACTTCCGTTTCTGCTGCCGGACGGCAAGACGCAGGTAACTGTCGAGTATGACGGAAACCGTCCTGTTCGCATTGCATCCGTATTGGTATCCGCTCAGCATCAGGAGAATGTATCCATCGAGGCGGTACGCAGTGAAGTACGACGCCATGTCATGGAAGCCATACTGCCGCCGGATATGCTGGATGAAAACACGCAATTCTTTGTCAATCCCACCGGACGCTTTGTGTACGGCGGCCCTGCCGCTGATTCCGGTCTGACCGGGCGGAAGCTGATGGTAGACACCTATGGCGGCTATGCTCGTCATGGCGGCGGCGCATTTTCCGGGAAGGACGCCACCAAGGTTGACCGCAGCGGTGCGTATATGGCCCGCTATATTGCCAAAAACATTGTGGCCCAGGAGTTGGCTGACCAGTGTGAGGTACAGCTTAGCTATGCAATTGGCTTGGCGGAGCCTTTATCCGTTCGGATCGAGACATTTGGAACAGAACGGGTGGATCGGGAAATCCTCAGTCGTGCGATTATCAACAGCGTGGATATGCGCCCTGCTGCGATCATCCAGTGCTTTGGCCTGACACGTCCCATTTTTTCCAATGTATCCTGTTATGGGCATTTTGGCAGTAATGCTTGCCTGATGCCGTGGGAGAAGACCGATCTGCAGATCAAGCTGTAAATTTGTCAGGAGGTAATATTTCTGTGAAAGTGAAGATCACGTCGGACAGCACCTGCGACCTGTCGCCGGAATTGCTGCGGCACTATGATATTTCCATTACCCCCTTATCGGTCTGCTGCGGCGAAAAGGTCGGTGCAGACGGAACAGAGATCACGCCGGAGGATATCTACGAATTTGTACGCACAAAAGGAGAACTGCCGCAGACCAGTGCCGTAAATGTCATCGACTACATAGAGGCGTTTCATCAATGGGTGAACGAGGGATACTGCGTCGTACATTTTTGCATCAGCAGTGATTTCTCCAGCACATATCAAAATGCCTGCCTTGCTGCAAAGGAAGTCGGAAGTGTATTCGTCGTGGATTCCCGGAATCTGTCAACGGGGCAAGGCTTGCTGGTACTTCATGCAGCAGAAATGGCGGCCAAGGGTCACTATGCACAGGAAATATGGAAAGTCTGTACAGCGCTCACAAAGCAAGTGGAAGCCAGTTTTGTCATAGATAACCTGGACTACCTCTATAAAGGTGGACGATGTTCTGCTTTAAGCGCTTTTGGTGGAAATCTGCTTCGCCTGAAACCATGTATTGAAGTTAAGGATGGCAAAATGCTCCCCAGCAAAAAGTACAGGGGGAAGATTGAAAAAGTCATGTTGCAATATGTGGAGGATCGTCTCAGCGGCCGAAGTGACATTGATAAACACCGCATTTTTATTACGCACACCAAATGCAGTGAAGAAGCAGTCCGGGCTGTGCGCGACAAGATACTGGAAATTGTACCGGATTTTGAAGAAATTCTGGAAACAACTGCAGGTGCGACGATCACCTCCCATTGTGGGCCAAATACACTGGGTATTCTGTTTTTGAGGAAAAGCTAGTGTGACCGACGCTGCCATGTGTGGATGTGAAGATTGGCAGCTTAGCACAGGAAGTTTTGTCAAAAGCGATTATCCGTGTTTGGGACTGCGGCGGGCGCATGCCACCCGCCGCAGCCTTTTATAAAGGAGGACTTCCCTGATGAGTGAAGATCTGGCAAAAGCGATTCGCATCGTAACATTGCCGCAAGTTATGGTGTTTTTTCTGATTTTACTTTTGGGAGATCAGATTCCGGTTTGGCACGATGGAATGGCTATTGTTCTTTTATGTATACTACCGTTACTGTCCTATCTATATTGGAGAATAACGCCGAAACTGCGTGAGCAGGGGCGGAAGTCCCAAAGGAAGCTGGCGATTGCTTTTTCTGTGGTGGGATATGTGCTCGGCACGGTGTACTGCATCACATCCAACGGCAGCCAGACAGAGCTGTTCATGTATCTGTGCTATGTGACCTGCGGTGCGCTGATCGCACTGTCCTCTTATGCCTTTCACATCAAGAGCAGCGGCCATGCTGCGGGGGTTGTAGGCCCTGTCATGATTCTGTCTCTGCGAGTGAGCCCATGGTTCCTGTTCGGGCTTTTACTGATGATACCCGTAGGGATCAGTTCGGTCAGGCTTGGCCGCCATACACCAAAGGAACTACTCTTAGGAAGCTGCTATCCCGTTGTCGTTGCATTGCTCTTGCAGCTGTTCCTCAGGGGATAAGGGAATCAGACGGCTCATGCGTAAACAAAGAAATATCTCACCAGATGAGCGGCGAATACGGCTGGCAAAGTGTGTACTGGGACTGGTGTGGCTCACGATCATCGCAGTGTGCCTGCTGCACAAGGATGAGTTTACGTTGGAGGGCATCCTGAACGATACTCCTCGTCAACCGGTATTGGCGGCGCTGGTGCTGCTGGTGCTGTTTGCAGTCAAAAGTCTGAGCATCTTTTTATATTCTGGACTGCTGTATGCGGCCAACGGTGTTTTGTTTCCGTTACCTGCGGCTATTGCCGTGAGCATTGCAGGGACTGCGGTGATGGTCAGCATCCCCTATTGGCTGGGAAAGCGGCTGGGCAGCCAGGCGGTACAGTATATTCTAAACCGGTATCCCAAGGCATCTGTGCTCCGCGACATTCGCAGCGGGAGCGATTTCTTTTTCGTCCTGATCGTCCGGCTACTGGGTATCCTGCCTGCGGATGTGGTCAGTGCCTATATGGGCGCGGTGGGAGTGAAGTACCGGGACTACTTGCCTGCGTGTATTCTGGGTTTCCTGCCCCCCTGTGTATTGTTTCCCATCATGGGCATGAGTCTCTCAGATGTGCATTCTCCTCAATTTCTTATCGCGGCAGGTATTGAATTTGTGGCTATGCTGCTCTCCTGCATCGTGTTTCATTTCTATCGAAAGAAACACTGCACCAAAAAACAGGAAGGGGAGCAACCGTCATGATCAGAGCGTTGGACAGGGCGCTGTATCTTGAACCGGGCATTGTGGTACACCAAAGCCTACGGGAACTAAGCGCAATACTGACGAATTAAATATATTTTTATAACGAGACTTTCTCTCATGACAGAAGAATTATCACATAAAACAGAAAGGATGTGTGACCTATGAGTATTACCGAAAAAATCTCTCATGCGGCGGAACGTAAGGCATTTGAAAAAATTCTTGATTCCATGCTGAAAAAGGGGCAGACACAAGACGTGGGCGATCTGGCCAAGCAGCTGATCGACATGATCCAAAAGATCCACAAGGATACATGGAGCGACAAATCCTATGAGTCGCTGCGGATGATCGTGGAAAACCCCGACGGCAAATGGGCACATTATACCCAGCGGCTTATTCGTGAGAATGATCCCTATATTCTTAAGACCTTCCTGACCAATGTGGCCTATGAGGGTGGCTTCCGGGGCTATCAGACGGCACAGGAAAATGCCGCAAAGTACGATATCAATGTGCCTTGGCTCATTCTGATGGATCCCACCTCCGCCTGCAACATGCATTGCACCGGCTGTTGGGCCGCAGAATACGGACACAAGCAGAGCCTGACCTTTGAGGAGATGGATCGTGTCCTCACCGAGGCCAAGGAGCTGGGTACCCATGCCTGCCTGTTCACCGGCGGCGAACCGCTGCTGCGGAAAAAGGATATCATTCGCCTGTGCGAAAAGCACCGCGATATGGCATTTCATGCATTCACTAACGGCACTCTTATTGATGAAGAGTTCTGTCAGGAAATGCTGCGGGTGGGCAACTTCTTTGTCTCTATCAGTGTGGAAGGATTTGAGGAGGCCAACGATGGCCGCCGTGGTCAGGGACACTTTAAGAAGGCGCTGGATGCCATGGATCTGATGCACAGCCATCGGATACCCTTCGGTGTGTCTATCTGCTACACCAGCAAAAACTATCAAGTCGTTACCAGCGATGAGTTTCTTGATCTGCTGATCTCCAAAGGCTGCATCTTTGCGTGGTATTTCCACTATATGCCGGTAGGCATCAATGCAGATACCTCTCTGTTGCTGACACCGGAACAACGTGCCTATATGAAGGATCGTGTCCGCGAAATCCGTGGCATTACCGGCGGCAAGGAACTGTACTGCATTGACTTCCAAAACGACGGCGAATTTGCTGGCGGCTGTGTGGCGGGTGGACGTATCTACTGCCACATCAACGCCGCTGGCGACGTTGAACCCTGCGTGTTCATTCACTATTCCAGTGCCAACATCCGGGAAAAGAGCTTCTTGGAGTGCTTGCAGCAGCCGCTGTTCAAACTGTATCGTAAAGGACAGCCATTCAATAACAACCATCTGCGTCCCTGCCCTATGCTGGAAAACCCGGAGCTGCTGCCAAAAATGGTAGCGGAATCCGGCGCGCATTCCACGGATCTGGAAGCGCCGGAGAGTGCCGAGCACCTGTGCGAGAAGTGTAAGTCTTATGCCGACTGCTGGAGGCCAGAAGCAGACAAGTTGTGGACAGAAGAACATTGAACGGAGGTGAAAATATGAAAAAAACGAATCAGGACTGCTGCCAGAGAAAACATGGCAAGTGTATGAGCATCGTGAAATTCATTCTGGGTGCTGGTGTCCTTAGTATTCTGGTACACACGGCACATAATTGGCTCAGTTCTTATAAGGAGTACGCTTTAGAGGACTTCATTTCCCGCAGCAATGAAGATATCAGTTCCGAGTACGCATACTATGCAGATTGAAAACCGATGTAGTTAATCTGGCGATGCTCGGCCATGCTGCCCCAGTCAATTCTCTCATTTTTCCTTTGATGCTTCTGTTGGATAAATTGACTCATTATCGAGGGGTATTGGTACATCCCGCGCGGCCACAAAATTTAGCCTTATCGCGGTCAAATCAGATAACACTCCGCGGCATCATCGCGCTGCTTGGAACGTTAATACTACTTCTTTATTTGTAACGCTTCCCGGCATTTGATAACACAGCGCAAATCCTTCCTACGGCGATTCCAATCCGGTTGTCACCTTCAACTTGTCGATTAACTTCTCCACGGTGGCCTGTACGAGATCCTCCATCTGCCAATGGTCATTGACTACTTGATTGGCTGTGTCATACATCAGCCATTGGTATTGGGTAAAGACTCTTGTCATGAACTCGCGGTCATTTTCTTCTTCAATCGCAAAAAAACATATCGGAAGCATACGCCCTTATGGAATCACTCTCTTCATTTCCTCTTTTCCTTGCTGCTTTCCCCATTATACCCACTATATGCCGAAAACCCGGTCGCCTCCTAATGTGTACCGGGTTTCTCGACAGGCTGAAGGGAGCGACACATTTTTGTGTCGCTCCCTTTGTCATATGCTTTTCCAGTTGGTACTTCTGCCAAACTGGAAGATTTTTTTGCGCTGTAGAAGCCCGCCGTTTTTGCCATTTGCGAATCTCTCACAAATGATACAAAACGGAGGTAACTTCAACATGAGCTTCAACAAAAGTCGAGAATGGAAAAAGTTCTTGCAGGGACAACGGGCACAAGCCAAATGGTATCGTTCTGTGGGCATGAGTGAAGCACAGATCAAGGCGATGTTCGATTTTGACCTGGAGGTCTTTAACAGTATGCGCCGATATGCGACTCACACTCAGCCGCTCACCAGTGAGAATCAAGCGGAAGATGGAATGTCTCCTTTGTTGAGGACTTTTCCCACTGCCCTTACATATACCATCGATCGTGAGCAGGACCATTCCCCTTACTGGTGGATAGAGGAAATTGATACCCCCGCCTTTGTGGAAGTGGTAAAAAGCCTGTGTGCAGAAGATCTTCTCCTTTTAACATGGCTGTGCTGTACGAACCTTACTCAGCAGGATATGGCAAATATTTTGGGCATTTCGCAAAACAGCATTTTCAAGCGAATCCGCCGCCTAAAAAAGTTTTTTGAATAATTTTTTCAGAGTGGCTATAAAAATTGCGTTTTTGTCGGCTACCAAGTGAGGGGACTCTTTCGTCCTCTCTGCTCCTTGAAAAACGCTGCTGCTCACGCGGCCATATCCGGCAACTGGATCACTTCAGCAGATGGGCCTCCCTAAGAAAGAGGACAGCGATTCGGAGAACGCGCCATGACCACCTGCACGGGGACACCCCGTGTCAATGACGTTTCCAAACGCAAGGTGCAGAGCGATACCCGTTCATCTCAAAACGGCTTTGGCAAGCCGTCTCGCCATGATCCCATCTGCCTACAATGGTACTTCTGCATAGCGACAGACACAAGCAATCGGTGCAGCTCGGAGAGATCCTCGGAGGGGTGCAATTCCCATGTGCGGTGCCAGCCGCAGTCCAGTTGACCGCCCGACAGTCCGGGAAGTAGTGTCGAATAGGACTGAGCAAATGACAGAAACGGCAGGGGCCGTTCCGGAAACATGTGCAAACACAACCGGAACGGCCCCGCCATACAGATCACCTGATGGCAGAAATGCGGGCACTGTTGCTTTTGTTTCACTTTACCTTGTGCTTTCTTTAATACTCTTACCTCTTCCCTGCTCTCCTTTCGCCTGATCTCCAGTGCCCGCATTTGTGCCATCAGTAGCGCATTTAAGTTCAAGATGTAGGGAAGCAAAACTCACCAGTTGACATCTTATGTATAAGGAGGAGTTCTTATCAGAATATCAGAGCACACCTATACCATAGAGCCAGATGGGCGACTTGTCATCCCGGCAAATGAGCTGGCTGAAATGGGTCTGCTTGCCGGGCAATCTGTATACGTTGCTTATATTGCTGAAGATGATCTGACGAATTGCTACAGCGAATTTTTGGTGTCAGGGACTTCGTTTGCCGAACTTGATACCTCTGAGCATATCGCCATACCGGAGCAACTACTGGAAAACGCAGGAATCGCAGCTGGGGGTGATGTTCAGATAATCTGCATCAATGGCGCAGTAATCATTACTCAAGAGGACAATCTGAATCTGCGGGAATTGAACGATGCAATCAGCCAGCTGAGAGCAGCAAATGAAATCACAGGGCAGCTGTCAACTAGTCCCAAGCAGATCTTACCAGAGTTGGCTGAAATAATTTGTGACATGGAAGGAGACCGGTACGATGGATGAAAGAAATAATGTAATCATCACGGAAGTGAATGGCATCCACGTGTATCTGACTTTTACACCGTTTCCGAATGATGATGTCTGCAACAATGTTCGGACTATTCTGAAGAACAGCTATGTCCGAACGCTGGATGTATAAGGGATATGGTCATGAGGAAAAGAGTTTGCTGTCTTTATCGCGTTTCTACATTGAAGCAAGTTGAAAAGGATGACATCCCTATGCAGAAGCAGCGATGCCACGAGTTTGCCGCCCAAATGGGCTGGGACATCGTTCGGGAGTTTTCGGAAAAAGGGGTGTCCGGCTTTAAGGTCTCTGCTAAGCAGCGTGACGCCATACAGGAGATCCAGCGTGAAGCGGCGCTGAATACCTTCGATATTCTTCTTGTTTTCATGTTTGACCGGCTGGGCCGCCGCGATGATGAAACGCCATTTATCGTGGAATGGTTTGTCAATAACGGCATTGAGGTCTGGAGTGCAGAGGAAGGTCAGCAGCGATTTGATAACCATGTGGACAAGCTGCTCAACTACATCCGCTACTGGCAAGCCTCCGGTGAGAGCATTAAAACTTCCATCCGCACAAAGACAAGACTCGGTCAAATCGTCATGGAAGGTCGATTTCGCGGGGGCTATGCGCCTTACGGGTATCAGCTGGTAAAAAAAGGTCGCATCGGAAAAAAGAATCGAGAACTGTTTGACATTGAGGTAAATCCGCTGGAAGCAGCTGCAGTTCGCCGCATTTTTGATTTGGCGGATCAGTATGGGTATGGTGGACGAAGAACCTCTACCATCCTCAAGGAAGAAGGCATCATTAATCTCCGCACCGGGGAACCGTTTCACTACTCTTCTATCCAAAATATTCTCATCAATGTCGCCTATACCGGCGTGCTGCGAAGTGGCGAGAGCGTCTCCGAAGTTTTTCCGGAACTGCAGATTATTACGCCGGAACAATTTGAACGAGTTCAAAAAGGCCGCGAACAGCGGTCAGCGGAATATCTTGCAAAGTGCGAGGCAGCAGGAAGTTTGCAGACGATTCAATTGCAGGACGGCAGCGAAATGGACGTCTCTCGTCCGTCTCGAAGCTACCCGAGAAAGAATATGGGGAGCGCGCTCCTCTCCGGCAACGTGTACTGCGGTCACTGCGGTGGCCGCCTTTTTGCATCAACGGCGAGAAAAACGCATCACCCAGTGGACGGGACCAATGGCCGCGTTGCAATTTATAAATGTTACAATCGCACCCAGCATAAAGGCAGCTGTGACGGCCCAACTACATACCGGGCGGAGAAAGTTGACGCTGTGGTCAGCAAGATCATTCATGATGTACTGCAAAAGGCCGGTACAGTCAGAGAGTCTGATATCGTAAGCCAACAGATCGGGGCAACCGCTGTAGATCTGAATCAGCAAATAAGGCAGTCCAAACTGGAGCTTTCCAGGAAACGCATAGAGCTAGGGAAATTGGAGGGTCTCATGCTGGACTCTTTGGATGGTAAATGCGTATTTACACCAGAACAAGTCAAAAGCAGAATGGACTCTGTACAGGAGGCGATGACATCACTGTCCGCCAATGTTGAGTCTTTAGAAGCACGGCTACATGATAGCGAACAAATCGCAAAAGAGCTGGCAGCACAACACAAGCAACTCCTATCATGGGCGGAGATGTTCGATGCCGCCAGCTCTGCTGAGAGGAAACTTATTGCCTCACAGCTCATCAAAGCTGTCACACTGAGCCGCGGCTATGATATGCAAATCGAGTTCAACATTTCCGAGGCCCAGTATCTGAATGGGATGAAGATGGGGTGAAATATACGCTCGATAACGCTATTACACTGCTAGTCTTTTCACTACATCGATCAAATTAAATATTAACAGTGTTTTGCCTTTCCCTAAGTGATATCGATGTGATGATCGGCTCATTCCATTCTTGGGATACATTGTTACAACACACTAAATGAGACTATGCGTTTTCTATCAAGTGAGTCCATGAAGCCAGTGGCACGACGCAGAAGCAACAGGAATATATTGTTGACCTCTTTCCATAGACGATTATGAGAAACCAGCAATGAAGTACCACAAACGGTAAAGCTTCATTGCTGGTTATCTCAAATCATTTCAAAGTGGGAGAAGGCATTGATGATAGCTCGTTCAAAATCAGACTAGTTTCCCGTCATCTTCGTCCGAGGAATAATTGTGATCCTGGCGAAAACTTCTGGTATCAAGGCTTTTCTCCGCTGCGGCCTTAGCCGCGGCTGTATACAAACCATACTGTTTTTCCTCCACCAGTTCCTGATAGGAGGGATCCTTTGCCTCAAACTTACTGTTTCTGGGCAGAGGTACATTCTGGTCAACCAAGATATCCTGAACTTTTCTGATATTTACATTATGGGTGGTGGTCCCGTCCATGACCGCAACAGCGGCGGCTACGCCAGCACCCTGACCGGTACCAACGCACTGAGGGATCAGATTCAGCCAGTCGATAGCCACATCGTCTGTGGACAGATGGCGTCCGGGTGCCAGCAAGTTTTCGATCTTCTGAGGCAGAATGGCTCTGTAAGGGATCTCAACAGGACCACAGTCGTTAATCTGGCAAATGGTGGAGTGCCATGCGATAACATCATCATGCTTTTTAGCAAAAGCAAAATCGTTAGCGGTCATCACATACTCGCCCTTCAAACGACGGCTACAGCGGCAGCCCAACTGGGGCGCGATGTCATACAGGAACGCATTCTTGAAAGCAAAGGGGACACACTCCCGCATATAATCGATTAGAGCATGGATCGTCATACGGGTGTTGATCTCGGTAGCAGTCTGGTCCTTAATAACTGTACAGTCTCGGTTGGAATGCCAGTTGTCAATCCAGCAGACACCGTCACGGCTGGACTGGAAGGGAACAACGCGGAAACCTGCAGTCTTGGAAAGGCCGGTTGCAAAAGCAGCGGCCTCCACGGGATGAACCTTTTGCCACTCGTGATAGGTGTCCCAGTCCACGCCCCCGATACGATACACCAGTGCAGTGGTAGAAGATCGGCACGTCCCGTCCGCCAAACTGGCATAGGGGGCGCCGGACTTGCTATAAATGTCTCCATCTCCAGTGGCATCGATAACCACTTTGGCAAGGATGGCTTTTCGCCCTTCTTTGCTCTCAAAAATTATGCCCTTAACTACATCATTTTCTACAATGGGCTTGGTCACCCAGCTGTGGTAGCAAACCTGAATTGCATCCCGCTCCTCATAAATCATCTGATCCATGGCGATCTTCAACTCATTGGGCTCATAATGGACGGCGCGCACCAGACATTTTTCCTTGGCTCCCTCATAATCGCTGCGGCTGGTGCAATCCAGAAATGATGACCAGCGATAAAGTTTTGCTGGATCGTGGCCGCCAATTTCCTTGAGAGATGGGCCGGTTACCGCACCGGGAATATGCTCCAGACGGGTAAACCATTCCTCCTGAATGCCTCTGACAAAGGCCTTGTCATACCAACTGAGATTGGGAACCATAATAACATAGCCGCCAGTGGCATCACCGCCCATATAGCCATATCGCTCCATAAGAATGATATTTTTTGCTCCGGCCCGTGCTGCTGCCAGTGCTGCGGCGTGTCCGGCAGCACCTCCGCCCACGACGAGGATGTCACAGGAGGCGTAGACCGGAATACTGGCTGACGGTTCCTGATAAAAAGCAGTTGACATATCGTTTTCTCCTTTTTAATTGGATTAGAAGGGCAACAGGATCACACCCAGAGGATAGACCACAGCCAGGCAAAGAATAACAGCAATCGGAATCATAACGGCACCGTATTTCATTGCATGACTTCTGGATGCACCACTACCCAAGACAATCGCACTGGCAGCGGAGGCTGCAGGCGTCATGATGCCAATATTGGCCGCAATGGCTACCACCACAGCAAGTGCAGTAACGCTGACCATCGGAGATAGTGCTACAGCAATCGGTGCAATGAGAGAAAAGGCAATATTGGCAATGGCATTGCAGGACATAAAATTAGTAAAGATTGCGCAGAAAGCTGCTACTAGAAGAACAATGGGGATCCAGGAAGTCATATTTGCCGTAAGCGGACTAAGAACATTGGCAATCCACACCGGGATGCCAGTGTTTTCTGCCGTAAGACAGGGAGCCACAACGAACATACCCATGACTAGCAACGCCGCGCCCCAAGGGATCTCATGGATGGACTTGCTGAAGTCCAGCAGACGCTCACCGTTTTCATCCTTGAAGATATACAAAAGCGAAATGCCCACCACAGCGGGAGCGTTGATGGTCAGGCCAGAAACAAATGCGGCGGCCTCAGGCAGGAAACCACGGCAAATATCAGGGAACAAGATACCCAAAATAATCAGGCAGAAGATGATCACAGCGCTCTTCTCGCCTTTTCCCATTTCTCGGCTCAGATTGCTGGCACGGGCTTCAGGATCATAGTTGACAAACTTGCTCACATCGGGTCTAACAACAAAACGGAATACTAGGAAACTGAGAATGCCCAGAACAATGGTGCTAGGAATGCCAACCATCATAAAGTCCAGCATAGAGATAGCTTGGCCGGTATATGTCTCAATCAAGCCCATGATAATAATGGATACGGTGTGGGCAATCGGTGTGGCAGCGTAGCCCCACATACTGAACCAAATAACACCAAGATACATACAAGAAGCAAACTTGGAATCATCCTCGTAGCCGATCTCCCGGCAAAGCTCTCTGGCGACAGGAAGTGCGATCAAGGCGCAGGCAGCAACATCCAGAAAACATCCGATAACATAGATTGCAGCAAAGTAGAATGCAAAGAACAACCACGGGCGACCCTTCAGGAATTTTCGGGTGACAGCCCAGTTAATCACGCGAGAAATAAAGCCAGTCCGGCTCAGTGGAATCGTAACGGCACTCATCACAATGATCAACAGAACCGGAACGGCTCCGGTTGTGAGAAGCTTACCAAACGGCATCACCCCTGCTACAGCAAACAGTAGAACACTCAGTATACTTGTCCAGTCTGTGGCGACAAAAGTCCATAGGTAAACAGTAGCAACAGCGGCACCAATGGCGCGCACACCAATGTCAGTCAAGCCGTTGCCTGCGGGTATCAAGACGCTAATTAAAATGTCCAGAATGATAGCAATAAAAAAGTGCATGACTTTTTTATCTTTTACTTTCATATTCAAGCACTCCCCTCAAAGTATTATGAAGAACACTACGTCCAGAGGAGGAAATGGGCACAGAGTCCTCTTCCGCCCGGACAGGTCTTCTTTGCCGGCAAAAATAGTTTAGCAGAAAATCGTCCCTTTGAGAAATGCCAAGTCATTTATAAGAACATGCATAAAAAGTTATCTTGTCAACAGGATGTGGCTGTACACCTTGCCAACCCTTCTGCCGATATGCTATACTATTTTTAGCGTCAGGCAATCATCAGTGAAAAGAAGGGGGCGGACAATATGAACGATTTGGAATACCGCTATTTTTACGAAGTGGCAATGACCTTGAATTTCAGTCAGGCCGCAGAGCGCCTTTTCATTTCTCAGCCCGCATTAAGCCGCTGTATTTCAAACCTGGAAGAGGAATTCCATGCTCCGCTTTTTGTTCGCAACAAGCGTGGCGTGCACCTTACCAGTGCCGGAGTTGCCCTTCTTCACAATTATCCACAGGTCCAACAGGCCAACCGTATTCTCCAAGAAACAGTGCAAAATGCCGCGTGCGGGATGGATTCTCGGCTGGTGATCGGCATTCAAGAAGGTCACCTCATTACAGCATCCATAAAGCAGGCTCTGAAAGATTTTCGAATCCACAACCCCAGCATTGAAATTAATGTGGTAAGTCTCGTTTACAACCAGCTGTTTGACCAACTCAATTCTCACAAAATTGATCTGGCCTTTTCCCTTGACTTTCCTAACAACATCTATCCAAACATTGAGCGAAAGCATCTGGCCGAAAAACAGAGCTACGCGCTGGTCAGTCGGGATCATCCGGCCGCAAAGTGCAAAGATCCGGCGGAAGGCCTCAAAATACTTGACGGAATGGACCTTATGCTGGTGGAATGGAGCATTGTCCCCAATGTAACCAGTTGGATCATTGACCAATGTGTGGCCAACGGCTTCAGCCCGGCAAATATCCACTACGCTCCAAGCTATCTTACGCTTTACAACTGGCTTATTATGGAAAAAGGCTTTGTCATTATGAATAAGGAACCAATTTTTAATGAGTCATACATCCACTATATCCCTCTTTTAAAAGAAAAAACGGTGGATTTCTGCGTTTATCGGCACAAAGAGGCAACAAATCCTGCCACGCTGAAGCTTATCGAAAGTCTTCCTGCATGTCTGGAACTCTAAACAAATGCAAACACCGAAAAAACGCCAAAAGAAGTGTAAGGAGATTATTTGATATGACTACGAACCAGCCTCACGATTCTAAAACACTACCAACATCATCATCGCCTATATACCCCAAAAAGGCTCAACAGGGTGATAACGCTGATCTGAGTCAGGAGTTTTATCTACATCTATTGGGAGGACAGCCTCCCTGCAAGACAGGTGCCCCCTGCAACGGCTGCGGACAATGTGGCCGGTAGACAAATCTTCATGAGCAATATATCAGCATCTTTTCTTTGGAAATTCATGATATTTCTTGATTGGTCCGAGGGCTTTATGGGATTCGGAAATGCCGGAGCACTATTGGATACTATCATTAGAACAGAAAAGAACAGAAACTTGAATATAATAAGCAGCCTTTCCACGGATCCGAACGAGAGAGAACCGAACTTTCTTTTTCGGCATAGTTCATGATTTCAGGCTTTCTATTTTGTGAAACATGCCAAGGCATGATTATAGCCGCAATTCATCTTTTTAAAGAACAAAAAGCCAGTAATGTCCAACATTCTGAGGAGACGTTAAATAGCAGATGCAGGCGAGATAATTGACAAGGTGTTCATAAAGCATAAATTCCGCCCCTCACATTATACAGACATTTTCGATTGTTATCCTTGATATTTTATTGTTTTTGCAACAATTCTTTGCGGTGTGGATGTGATATGTCCAGCTTGGGAGAGCGTTCGGTTCGCATCCGAGAGGTCGAGGGTTCGAATCCCTTCAGGTCCACCAAAGAATAACCGCAATCTTGATACAAGGTTGCGGTTACTCTCTTTTTATGGTACAATGGAGAAAAGGCGGTGATTAGATGAATTTGGTGCAAGAATATTTTGTGTTAGTAAATGAAGTGGTTTCTTATAGGGAAACTGTATATAATGGTGCCACCGCAGAAGTACACAATCGCAAAGTGAAAAGAATGAGTGCCATTGCAACGGAAATTGAGCAAAACTTCCCAGAACTTAAGAATGATTTTTATGAATTGCTAGCAAATGAAAACAAAGAAATCCGCCTTTGGGTTGCACACCATATTCTTGAGCATATGAACTATGAGTGTTCTTTTAGAAAAAACGCATTAAAGGAAATCCGTAGTATGGTGCGGACGGATAAAACGGCGTATGGCTTTGGTGAAAAAGTGTGGTTAAAGGAGTGGTATAAATCCCATCCGAAGGACAGATGGATTTAAATGCACCCCCCTCAAACCCAATTTGCACCCCCTAAAATAACTTTGCACCCCCTAACTTCAAAAGGGGGTGCATTTGTATTAAAATTAGGGTTAGTCTTCACGAAAAATCCCTCTTTTGTCTACCACGACAAGAGAGGGTTTTCTTCGTTTATGGGGCAAAATAGCCCGAAATACAGCAAAAACGACTCAAAACAGGGGTTGGTACGGTTGATCAGACCGTGCCAGCCCCTGTTTTTGCTTTTCACTGGTCAAACAAGCGTATTACTTTTCGCGTTTCTTTACAGAGCAAAGAAGTTGGCAAAACAGCAGACTACGGGATTTGAATGAAAAAAGTACGAAAAAGTTAGAATAAGTCGCGAAAAAGTGACGCGAAGTCATTGAAAAAATATATAAATTGTGATACTCTTAATAAGAGTATTATGCGCAGACAAGTGCAAATTCAAATCGCTTTAGTAAAGAGGTGTTCAAATGAGTTCAGTAACCAATCGTATTAAAGATGTAAAGCAACCTAGGGGAGGATATATTAATCCTTCGGCATTTAAAGTCGAAACAATAGAAGACGGCAAAGTGCTAGGAGAGGAAAATCTGCACCCTTCTGTATTAGGTATGGTCGTAGATTATTTAACTAGATTTGTGATGGGTGCACCTGTTGCGGAAGCGTTTAAGATACCAATTGTGGGATACCGCACGCGAATGTTATTGGCAGGAAAAGAGGCAATTACTCGTGATAAAAAGATGAAAATTGACATTGAGTCGCTCCTCCAGCAGATTATATCTTTGGATAACGCCTCGATTATTGCAGCTTGTAAAGCTTGTACGTATGATGTGTGGTTTAGGAATCCCACTGGAGCTTTGTTTGCAAAAGGTGCAGACGAAACCACCCCAGATGATACAACGATAGAGAACATTAAGATTATGGTTGAGCGTAGCGTAAGCTTCTGGAAAAAATATGGACCTATAACTGTGGATGGATTTACATTTGAGGAAAAAGGATACACATCTACAGTTGATTCCGGAGACGGAGATTATTTAACAGCAAATACATTATGGGATTTTAAAGTTTCGAAAACCAAGCCAACAAACAAACACACACTCCAATTGCTTATGTATTGGATTATGGGGCAGCATTCAGAAAAAGAAGAATTTCGTAACATAACTCGATTAGGTATTTTTAATCCACGGTTGAATACTGTTTATACATTAGATACCAGCGCAGTTCCGAAAGATATTATTATGGCTGTTGAGAAGGATGTTATTTGCTACTAAAAGTGTACTTTTGGTCTTTTTTACCTTGTTTCTGCTCCGTTTAGGGGGTCTTTCACATATGAAAAAACCACGACAAATGTCGTGGTTTTTTCATTGGATTCCACCCTGCAGTGATTGAAATGCCCGGGCGAAACGAATTCGCCCTGCGTCAAGGTCTTGCCTGCGGCAAAACGCTTGTCACGTGCCACGCGGCGCAGCTGTCAGGATGGGCATCTATCGTGTTGCGATGTTACAAAAAGTGCCGCGACTTTCGTCGCGGCACTTTTATTGGTGAAGTTGGCGAATCACCGGATCACCGCCGGCGCACCGCCCGGTAAAACCGCACCAGATTGGCGGCGGTGAACCGCAGATTCTCCTGACAGTGGGCCTTGACCTCCTCAAAGACCGCCGGTGCGGGATTGATGGGGAACACGCCGCTGACTCCCTCTCCATAGGCGGCGGCCATATCCGTCTCGCTGGCGCCCACCAGCGCCGCCGCCGGTACGCCCAGCGCTTTGGCCCGGCGGGCCACGCCGATGACCACCTTGCCCCGCAGGCTCTGGCTGTCCAGCCGCCCCTCGCCGGTAATGATCAGGTCGGCGTCCGCCGCCTTTTCGTCAAACGCCGTCAGCTCCAGCACCACGTCGATCCCCATCCGCAGGGGACTTGCGAAAAAGGCGGCCGCACCCGCGCCGAACCCGCCGGCCGCGCCGCCGCCGGGCAGTTCCAGCACGTCCCGGCCCAGATCACGGCGGATCACCTCCGCCAGATGACGCAGCCCCTCGTCCAGCCGCCGCACCATGGCGGGACCGGCGCCCTTTTGGGGGCCGAACACCGCGGCGGCGCCCAAAGGGCCGCAGAGGGGATTGTCAATGTCGCACATGGTCATAAAGGGCGTACGCCGCAGCGTCTCTGCCATCCCCTCCGTGCTGACGCGGGCGATATCCTTCAGCGTGCCGCCCACCGGGACAAAGGGCTCCCCTTTCCCGTTGAAAAAGCGTACGCCCAGCGCGGCGGCAGCGCCGCAGCCGCCGTCGTTGGTGGCGCTTCCGCCCAAGGCCAGCACGATGCGCCGGGCGCCCCGGGACACCGCGTGGGCGATCAGCTGGCCCACGCCGTAGGTGGTGGTCCGTTCCGGGTCACGGTTTTCGCCCACCATGGGCAGGCCCGCCGCCGCGGCCATCTCCACCACGGCGGTGCCGTCCGGCAGCAGGCCGTAGCAGGCGGTGATGGGCTCGCCGTAAGGCCCTGTGCAGGCGACAGCCACCTGTTGTCCGCCTACGGCGGTCAAAAACGCCTCCACCGTACCCTCGCCGCCGTCCGCCATGGGGATGGCGCAGACTTCCGCATCCGGCTCCTGGGCGTAAATCTCCTCCGCCACGATCCGGCAGATGTCCCGGGAGGACATGGTCCCCTTGAAGGAATCCGGAATCAGGACGTATTTGCTCATAGGTATCCCTCCTTGGCAAGAACCGGGGAAAACCGCTGCTGCATACGCAGCCGGTAAGCTCCGCCGGGTCTTATGAAAATTATAGCCGACGTTTCCCGTTTCCGCAACAGGGAAAACCCGTTTTGCAAAGCAAACCTGCCCATGACCTGGGCAAAAAGAACACCACGGCGGCAGCCGCGGTGTTCTTTTGAAAGGGTCAGAAAACTTCGGTTATCCCGCAAAGGGGAATCGCTCCGCGGGCCGTATCAGGCCAGTTTGCCGGCCAGATTGTCCAGCGCTTCCGTCATGGCCTCCTCGAAGGAGGGATGGGGCCGCATGACCCGGCGCAGATCCTCCACCGTCTGTTGGTTGACCATGGCGGCGCTGATCTGGCTGATCATGTCGCTGGCGTGCTGGCACATGAGGGCCGCCCCCAGAATCTCGTGGGTCTCGGCGTGGGCCACCAGCTTCATGAAGCAGCGGCCGGGGTCCTCAATGACGGTGCGGGCGTTGCCGAACATGGTGCATTTGCCCGCCACGGCAGGGATCCCCTGCTCCTTGGCCTCCGCCTCGGTGACGCCCACCACGGCGATCTCCGGCGTGCTGTAAATGCAGCTGGGGATCACGTTCAGATCCACGTGATCGGCCACGCCGCACATACGCTCCACGCAGGCGGTGCCCTGTGCCGCGGCCACATGGGCCAGCTGCACCACGGAGGACGCGTCGCCGATGGCGTACACGCCGGGGATGCCGGTTTGGAAGTTCTCGTCCACCAGCAGGCTCTTGCCACGGCACGCCGGGGTCATGCCCTCGGCGAACACGCCGTCCCAATAGGCGCGGCGGCCGATGGCGCACAGCACCTTTTCGCCGGTGACGGTCTTTTCCGCGCCCTTTTGCAGCAGGTGGACGCTCAGGCCGTCGCCGGTCTGCTCCAGAGACTGCACCATGGCGTTGGTCAGCACCTCCACGCCCTGCTTTTTCAGGATCTGCTGGAGGTTCTGGCCCAGCTCACGGTCCATGTTGGGCAGCAGGCGGTCCATGCCCTCCACCAGCGTGACGGCGCAGCCCAGATTGCGGTAGAAGGTGGCGAACTCCACGCCGATGACGCCGCCGCCGATGATGACCATCGAGTCATAGAGCCGGTCGCTGCCCTCCAGCAGCTCGTCGGAGGTCATAACGCCGGGCAGCTCCAGCCCGGGGATGGGAGGCCGCACGTTGACGGAGCCGGTGGCGATGAGGATACGCTCCGCGGTGTAGCGTGTCACCGTGCCGTCGGCGGCGGTCACGTCCACTTCGCCGGGGGCGGCGATGCGGCCCACGCCCTCGATGAGGTCCACCTTGGCGGACTTCAGCAGGCTGTGGATGCCGCCGCGCAGCTTCTCGGACACGCTGCGCTTGTAGGCGAAGATCTCCTCCATATTGAAGGTAGCGCCTGCCGCGTGAACGCCCATGCCCGCGCCGTCCACCGCGTCACGGTAGACCTGGGAGGCGTGGAGCAGCGTCTTGGTGGGGATGCAGCCACGGTTCAGGCAGGTGCCGCCTACCTCACGGCACTCCACCACGGCCGTATGCAGGCCCAGCGCCGCGGCCCGGAGGGCGGCGGTATAGCCGCCGGGGCCGGCGCCGATCACGATCAGTTGATAGTCCATGCTCATTCCTCCGGCTGCCAGCGCAGCACCGGGTGACGGGCTGCCTTTACCTCATCGGGACGGCCGATGGGCATATGGTGGGGTGCGGTATGCATGGCTTCCGCGTCGTCGTAGGCCTTCTGGTACAGCATCCGCAGCACGTCGGCGGCGTGATCCAGCGTCTCGGGGCCCTCCGTCTCGGTGGGCTCCAGCATCAGCGCCTCGTGGACGATCAGCGGAAAGTACATCGTGGGCGGATGGATCCCCTCGTCAATGAGGGACTTGGACACGTCCAGCGCCGTGACACCGGTGGCCTTCTTCAGGTCGCTGAGATCCAGCACGAACTCGTGCATACAGACGCGGTCATAGGCGGGGGTGTAGGTGCCCTTCAGTTTGGCCATCAGATAGTTGGCGTTGAGAACGGCGTTCTGCGCCGCCTCAGGGATACCCTCGCGGCCCAGCGTCAGCAGATAGGTCAGCGCGCGGACCACCACCAGGAAGTTGCCCCGGAAGCCCCGGACCTGCAGGTGGCCCGGCTCCTCCGCCGTGGCGCTGTGGGGCAGGAAGGGCGCAAGGAACGCCTTGCAGCCCACCGCACCGGCGCCGGGACCGCCGCCGCCGTGAGGCGTGGCGAAGGTCTTGTGGAGGTTCATGTGGATGCAGTCAAAGCCCATGTCGCCGGGGCGTACCACGCCCATGACGGCGTTGAGGTTGGCGCCGTCGTAGTAGCACAGGCCGCCGGCCTCGTGGACGAGGCGGGTAATCTCCAGAATGTTGTGGTCGAAGATGCCCACGGTGTTGGGGTTGGTCAGCATCAAGCCGGCGGTATCCTCCCCCAGCACGGCCCGCAGGGCGTCCAGATCCACGCAGCCGTCCGGGCCGGAGGCGATGTTCACCACCTGATAGCCGCACATGGCGGCGGTGGCGGGATTGGTGCCGTGGGCGCTGTCGGGTACGATGATCTTGGTGCGCTTGTGGTCCCCCCGGGATTCATGGTACTGCTTGATCAGCAGCACGCCGGTGAACTCGCCGTGGGCGCCGGCAGCGGGCTGGAAGGTCATATCGTCCATACCGGTGATCTCGCACAGGTACTGCTTGGCGGTGTGCAGCACCTCCTGCACGCCCTGCTGATCGGCGGCGGGAGCCAAGGGGTGAACGGCGGTAAAGCCCTCCAGCGCGGCCATCTCCTCGTCGATGCGGGGGTTGTACTTCATGGTGCAGGAGCCAAGGGGATAGAAGCCGCAGTTGACGCCGTGGACCTGCTGCACCAGCTCAGTGTAGTGGCGGGAGATATCGGTCTCGCTCATCTCCGGCAGGGCCGGCGCGGTATCGCGGCACAGGGAGGCGGGCATGGCCGCTTCCGGCACGTCACAGGCCGGCAGAAGGCTGCAATGGCGGCCGGGAACGCTCTTTTCAAAGATCAGCTTCATTTTGCCAGCACCTCCTTCACGATGGCGGCCGTCTTGTCCAGCGCTTCCTTGGTGACCTTTTCGGTGGCGCACCACAGGATGCCGCCCTCCACGCTCAGGCCGCCCAGAATACCGGCCTGAGACAGGGCGGACTGGACCTCCTCCACCCGGGGCATATCGGTGACGAACTCATGGAAAAACGCGCCGGTATAGCGCAGCTTCACGCCGTCGATGGCGCACAGGGCGCCGGCCAGATAGTGGGCCTTGGCCATGGACTGCTTTGCCGCCTGCGCCATGCCGTCGGGGCCCATGGTGGCCATATACAGTCCGGCGGTCAGGGCGCACAGGGCCTTGTTGGAGCAGATGTTGCTGCTGGCCTTTTCGCGGCGGATGTGCTGCTCCCGGGCCTGCAGGCTCAGCACATAGGCGCGGCGGCCTTCGGCGTCCGTGGTCTCGCCCACGATACGGCCGGGCAGCTTGCGCATGTGCTTTTCGATGGTGGCCATGTAGCCCAGATAGGGGCCGCCGGCTGCCAGAGGCAGGCCCAGCGGCTGACCCTCGCCCACGGCGATGTCCGCGCCGCAGGCACGGGGCGTTTTCATGATGGCCAGCGCGATGGGGTTGCAGCCCATGATGTACATGGCGCCCGCTTCATGGACGGCGGCGCCCAGTGCCTCCGCGTCCTCAAACAGGCCGTGGAAGTTGGGCTGCTGCACATAGAAGGAGGCGGTATCCGCCGTCAGCATCTCCCGCAGGGCGTTGGGGTCGGTCTTGCCGTCCTTTTCGGGAACGATGCGCAGCTCGTCGCCGGTGCCGTAGCAGTAGGTGCGGATGGTGTTGATCACGTCGGGATGGGTGGTGGCGGACACCAGCGTCACCCGGCGCTTGCGGTCACGGCACATGGCGGCGGCCTCGGCGGCGGCGGTGGCGCCGTCGTACACGGAGGCGTTGGACACGTCCATGCCGGTGAGCATGCAGATCATGGTCTGATACTCAAAGATGGACTGCAGCAGGCCCTGGCTCATCTCCGCCTGATAGGGGGTGTAGGCCGTCAGGAATTCTTCCTTGGCGGGAATGTACTTGACGATGCTGGGGATATAGTGGTCGTAGGCGCCGGCGCCCCGGAGGATCACGTCGTACACCCGGTTCTTCGCCGCCATGGCGCGGACGGCGCGGCCCGCCTCCAGCTCGCTCATGCCGGAGGGGATCTCCAGCGGCCGGTCCAGATACATCTCCGCCGGCACATCGCCGTACAGCTCACGGAAGGAGGACAGGCCAATGGCCTGCAGCATCTCCTGCCGCTGCGCCGGCGTGGAGGGGATATAGCTGCCCATATCAGCCCTCCTGCGCGCAGAAGGCCTCGTAAGCGGCGGCGTCCAGCAGCTCCTCGGTGTCGCCGATGTTCTCCACCTTGATGAGCCACGCCTCATAGGGCGCCTTGTTCAGCTTCTCCGGCTCATCCAGCAGCTCCTCGTTGACGGCGCAGACGGTGCCGCTGACGGGGCAGACCAGATCGGACACGGCCTTGACGGATTCCACGTCGCCGAAGGCTTCGCCGGCGGTGGTGTCGTCGCCCTCACCGGGCAGGTTCACGAACACCACGTCGCCCAGAGCGTCCTGCGCGAAATCGGAAATGCCGATGACGGCAACGCCGTCCTCCATCTTCACCCACTCGTGGGACTTGGTATACTTCAGTTCAGCGGGAAACAACATGATCTTTTACCTCCAATAATATGTTTTTGTTCCTGTGTTGTGATATGTTCGGGTTTATGGGCGCTGCGCCCTTATGCTGCCATGTACGCTTACACGGTTTTGGCGATCAGCTTCTCCAGCGCGTCCTCAAACTGGGCGTCGTTGAAGCAGTAGCCCATCTCCAGATGGCCGGCACGGAGCCTGGCCACGTCGCCGCCGATCTCCCTGCCCCGCAGGATGCAGTCGGCCATCAGGGCGGCCAGCTTGGCAAAGTCCTCCTTGCCGAAGCCGAAGCGGGTCATCTCACTGACGCCCATGCGCAGCGCGCCGGAGGCGGTGAAGCCCTCCTCGTCGGGGGTGGCCTGATAGTTGACGATGACGTTGTTGCGCTCCAGACGGCTGGCGATCTCCGCGCCCTCGCCGTAGCCCACGGAGACGATGACCTGATGGGTCTCGGTGTAGCCGATGGCGGGATCGCCCATCACGTCCAGCCCCTCGGCCTTCAGGCTGCGGGCGAAGGACTTGGCGTTCTCGATGACGGCCTTCTGGTACTCGTCACGGAACTGGTTCATCTCATAGGCGGCCATCAGCATACCCAACTGGGTGCCCAGATGGTGGTTGGAGACGCTGCCGGGGAAGGTGCGGGTCTCGATGGTCTTCCACAGGCCGTACTTGAGATCCTCCTCCTTGTAGTTGACGCCGATGACGCCCCGCTGGGGGCCGAAGAAGGTCTTGTGGGTGGAGCCGGTGACGATCTCCGCGCCCTCGGCGAAGGGGTTCTGGAAGTGGTCGCCGATGAGGCCCAGCACATGGGCCATGTCGTACATGATGGTGGTGGGGATCCTCTGCTCATCCACAAATCGGCGGATGGCGGCCACAGGCTCCTTATGCAGCACCATGCTCTTGCCGAAGACGATCAGCTCCGGACGGTAGCGGTCGATGAGCTTCTTTGTCTCCTCCACGTCCATCTTATAGGGGTTGTCGGCGCACACGGGGAAGTTCACGATGGCGGGCTTCTCGGTGACAGGGTCCACGGCGATGTAGTCGTGCAGCGCGCCCATGGGCTGGGCCGACAGGTGGCCGCCCTTGATGATGTGGTTGTTCATCACATAGCCCAGACGCCTGGGCTCCACCTTGCGGTCGAAGCGGTTCTTCCAGTCCATCAGCGCGGAGAACACCGCCATGTTGGACATCTGGCCGCTGAGGGTACGGGTCTCCACCTCGGTGCAGCCGAAGTAGGCCCGCATCTCCTCCACCAGCAGCTGCTCCACCTTGTCGATGAACTCGGTGCCCTGATAGTAGAAAACTTCCTTGTCATAGAAGGCCAGCACCTTCTTGTGCTCGGCGTAGCGGCAGCAGGGATCGCTGCCGGACAGCACGCGCACGGCGCGGCTGGGGGTGTTCTCGGAGGGGATCAGGTTGACGCACTGTTCCTGCCGCCACTGGTGGTTCTCCAGCGCGCGGGTCAGCAGCTCCAGCGCCTTGGGGGCACGGTCGCCGGAGGCCACCTTGTGCTCCTCCTCCTGCATACCATAGATCAGGGGGCGGGCGTAGGGAGGCGCGGCCACGCTCATGTGGCGGGCGGGAATAACGGCCTTCAGGCGCTTGCCGCGGACGTCCACCTCCACCTCTTCGTCCTCCAGAATGTCACTGTCGATATAGCACAGGCCGATGGCGCGCTTGCCGCTGGCCTCCAGAATGACGGTGGACAGGCCCTCGCCCTCGCTCTTGAAGTAGGGGACCATGGTGCCGCTGGTGACCCAGCCCACCTGCTTGCCGTTTTTGTAGATCTCCATGCCGGCCCGCATGACGCCGCGGTCCAGCAGGGCGATGGGCGCGATCTTCCGGGGCAGGACGGACAGGTCGCTGAAATCCCGGTCCATATGTTTGACGAAGGACTCGTGCTGCTTCTCCAGCGCGGCGCGGCCGATGAAGTCGCCCTTCTCGGCGGCAAAGCTGACGGCGAACTTGGACAGGGGCACGGCGAAAATGGGAATCTCACTGCCGTCGGGGGCGTTGCCCATTTCATGACCGTACAGGGGCAGGGCCGCCTCCAGACGCAGGGTGTCACGGGCGCCCAGTCCGGCAGGACGCGCGCCCAGCTCCAGCAGGCGGTTCCACAGCCACGCGGCGTCCTCGCTGCGGACGTAGACCTCATAGCCCAGAGGCTCGCCGGTGTAGCCGGTCTTGGCCACACGGGCGGTATGGCCCTCCAGCGACACGGTGCCCAGCGCGTTCTTCATGGGCTCGGTCAGCGGTGCGCCGCCGGTGAGCACCGTCAGCATCTCCTTGCTCTTGGGGCCCTGCACCGCCACGGCGGCCCACTGGGCGGTGATGTTCTCGATGGTGCAGTCGAAGCCCTTCAGGGCCTCGTGCAGGTGGGCCAGGTCCTTATCGGTGTTGGCGGCGTTCACCACCAGCAGATAGCTGTCCTCCTCGAACAGGTACAGGTATGCGTCGTCCACCGCGCCGCCGTCGGCGTTGGGGATGATGCAGTACTGGGCCATGTTCAGGTCCAGCGCGCTGACGTTGCTGGACAGCACATGCTGCAGAAACGCCTTGCGCTCCGGCCCCTTGATCAGCAGGCGGCCCATGTGGGACACGTCGAACAGGCTGCACACCTGACGGGTATACAGATGCTCGGCAATGATGCCGCTGGGATACTGGATGGGCATTTCCCATCCGCCGAAGTCCACCAGCTCCGCGCCGGCGGCCACATGGATGTCATACAGTTGGGTACGCTTCAGTTCGCTCATACGTTTTGTCCTCCTTCAAAATCGTTCCTTTTTTGGCAGCAAAAAAGGCACAAAGCCGCCATTTGCCAGCTTTGTGCCCCCGTTGAGTTACCTGAGAGATTCCCCTCCCGTTCAGGAGAGTTGCACCTTCGGTGGTCGGGTGTCGCCGCCCGGCCTTTTCGGAGTATCGTCCGGAACCGGTCCTTTTGCCTGAGAGCTTCTGCGTTCCCCTTCGGCGCCGCCTGCGGCGGTCTCTCCCGATCCCATCGTCCGATGTGTCCCTTTTCAGTTGTTTTGCCCCCTTTTGGGGCAAATTCAATGTAGCACACGGTCCGTTTCGTGTCAATCGTCCTGTTTGCTGAACGGAAAAATTTCGGCTTTTCTACCAAAATCCGGTCAACTTGCTTCGTCGTTATGACCAATCTGCCGGATATCGCTTGGTGTTCCGACAGATCGGGTGATGACGCGGCCATGACGTAAATCACAGTGCGGTTTTCCGACGCCCCTTATAAGATGAAGCCGCCGTCCACCGTCAGCACCTGTCCGGTGATGAAGTCCGCCTTGTCCGACGCCAGAAACGCCGCCGCGTGGGCAATATCCTCCGGTGTTCCCAGACGGCGCAGGGGCGTCTCCTCCGCCAACTGGGGCAGCACCTCCGGCGGAAGGGCGTCCAGCATGTCCGTTTGGATGACGCCGGGGGCGATGCAGTTGACCCGGATATGGGTGGGCGCCAGCTCCGCCGCCAGCGAACGGGTCAGGCCGATCAGCGCCGCCTTGGTGCAGGAATACGTCACCTCGCAGCTGGCGCCCCGCTGGCCCCAGATGGAGGAGATGTTGATGATGCAGCCCTCGTGGGCGTGGAGCATGGCCGGCAGCACCGCCTGAATGGCGTGGTACGCGCCGTCCACATTGGTGGA
>CAMCSE010000004.1 GCA_945877515.1 uncultured Clostridia bacterium
TGATGCACTGGTCGAAATCGTCGCCGCCCAGACGGTTGTTGCCGGCGGTGGCCAGTACTTCGATCACACCGTCGTCGATCTCCAGAATGGACACATCGAAGGTACCGCCGCCCAGGTCGTAGACCATGATCTTCTGAGCCTGCTCCTTATCCACGCCGTAGGCCAGCGCGGCGGCGGTAGGCTCGTTGATGATACGCTTCACGTCAAGGCCCGCGATCTTGCCAGCGTCCTTGGTGGCCTGACGCTGGGAGTCGGTAAAGTAAGCCGGGACGGTGATGACGGCCTCGGTAATGGTGGTGCCCAGATAGGCCTCGGCGTCCGCCTTCAGCTTCTGCAGGATCATGGCGCTGATCTCCTGGGGCGTATAGCTCTTGCCGTCAATGGTAACGCGGTGGTCGCTGCCCATCTCACGCTTGATGGAGGAGATGGTGCGGTCGGGGTTGGTGATGGCCTGGCGCTTTGCCACCTGGCCTACCATACGCTCGCCGGTCTTGGAAAATGCCACGACGGACGGGGTGGTGCGGTTGCCTTCCGCGTTGGGAATAACGACTGCCTCGCCGCCTTCCATCACGGCTACGCAGGAATTGGTGGTGCCAAGGTCAATACCGATAACTTTAGACATAATAGTTGCCTCCTGTATATTTCACATATCATTATTATTTTCTGTTATTACTTCGGAATACCGTTCCGGAAAATACTTTGTCAGTTTGCCACCTTCACCATGGCGAAGCGCAGCACCTTGTCGCCCAGCATAAAGCCCTTCTGGAACACCTCCACCACCGTGTTTTCACCGGCGGCTTCGTCCTCCACATGCATCACGGCGTTGTGGCGGGCCGGATCAAAGGGCTGATCTTGGGCCTCGATCTCCGTGACGCCCAGCTTGTTTAGCACCTCGCCGAACTGCCGGAGGATCAGCTCCAGACCCTGCCGGTGGACGTCGCTTTCGTCGTACTGGGCAATGCCCCGCTCCAGATTGTCGTACACCGCCAGAAACGGCTTGATGGTGTCGGCCCTGGCGTCGCCGTAGGCGTTTTCCTTCTCCTTGGCGGTACGCTTGCGGTAGTTGTCGTACTCTGCCGCCAGACGCAGGTATTTATCGTTGACGTCGGCCACCAGTTTGGCCAGACCCTCCATCTTCTCCATCTGCTCTCTTGTGACGGTGAAGGTCTCAGGGGCCGTTTCCTCGGCGGGATTCTCCGCGTTCTCCGCAGCGGGATTCTCCGCATTCTCCGCGGCAGGGACGGAGGTTTCCGCTTCCGGCTCCTGCCCGGGGATATCCTTTTTCTTCTTATCGCTCATTGTATCTCATTCTCCTTTGGGGGAAGTTGGTGCTTTCCGAACATACGGGTCAGGCTCTCGGCAAAGTAGCTGAGCCGGGCCGCCACAGCAGCGTAATCCATACGGGTCGGACCGACCACGCCTACAAGACCCCGCATTCCGTCGCCGATGTCATAGCTGGCCACCACCACACTGCTCTCCTTCAGGGCCTCGTTGACATTCTCCGGGCCAATGAGGATCTGCATGGACTGGTCGCCGGCCGGCACGGGAAGCTGCTCCTTACTGTCCACCATGAAGTGCATCAGGTCGTGGGCCTTGTCGACATCCCGGAATTCCGGGAATTTCAGCAATTGGCTGGCGCCGTTGGTGAACACCTCATGCTGCTGGCTCTCCTTCAAAAGCCCGGCGGCGTACTCCACCACCTGATTGAGCAGCAAGAACCACTGCCCGCTGACCTGATCCGACAGATTCATCAGATGAGCATTCATCTCTTCGGCGCTGATGCCGGTGAAATGGGTGTTCAGCAGGTGACTGATCTCCGGAAGTGTCTCCGCCTCCAGCGGCAGGCTCAGATGCATCAGCTGGCTTTTCACCCGGCTGTCCGACAGCATCACCACGGCGATGACGGACCCACTGTCCACGGCGATCAGTTCAAACCGGCGCACGGTGGCGGCGGCGGTACGATCCGCCACGGCATAGGTGGGATAGTCCACAAAGGAGGACACCATCTGGCCGGTTTTGGCGATCACCTGATCGGTTCCCTTCAGTTCCTGCCGCAGGGCATCGTTGATCTGGGCAGCCTCCTCGTCGGAAAGGGGCTTGCGCTCCATCAGCTCGTTGACGTACAGCCGGTAGCCTTTGGCCGACGGGATACGGCCGGCGCTGGTATGGGGCTGCTCCAGATAGCCCATGTCGCTCAATTCCGCCAGTTCGTTGCGGACGGTGGCGGAGCTGACCTTTTCCGGCATCCGCTCCGCGATGGCCTTGGAGCCAAGAGGCTCGGCGGTGTCGATATAGCTTTCCACCACGATCTTCAATATTTGCTTTTTTCGCGCTGTCAATTCCATAGCACGTCTCCATTTAGCACTCCGTTCCTCTGAGTGCTAAATCAGTGTACCACCACAGGAAGAGAATGTCAAGAGTTCCAGAGTTGAATTATTTGTGAACAAATGGCGCGAAATTCCTCTTTCCGCGCTGCCGGGCCGCGGCCTGACCGCAGGCACGAGCCGGGGAACGTTCCGACAAAAAAGAGCGGCACATGCCGCTCTTTTTCGATGTCGCTCAGATGTCCGGCCCTCAGTCGATGCTGCGGGTAAAATGGATGCCGGATTTCTGCATATGTACGTCCAGACGGACCCGGTCGCCCCTGATATAGCTGCGGGTATACTCGTACACCCGGCCGTCCTCCGTGCGGGTACGGCGCTGGTGGTAAAACGCGCAGCTGTCCGGCTCCACGCCCAGCAGCTCCGCACTGTGGCTGTCCAGCGTCACCGCCTCGTAGCTCTCCTCGGCGGTGAAAGGTGTGATGCCCACATGATACAGCAGGGAATAAAAGCTGTGGGTCTGCACCATTTCACGGGTCAGATTGGGATAAATATACTGGGGATAGTAGCTGGTCTCAAGGATCAGCGGCTCGCCGTCCACATTGCGGATACGGGTAAAGCAGTACACCGGCGTTCCCTCCCGCAGCTCCATCTTTTCGCAGACGATGGCCGGCGGAGTGGTGATCTCGAAATCCACCAGCGTGCTGCTGGGCTCCTTGCCCATGGAGGATACCTCGGTGGTGAAGGAGTACCGCACGCCGCGCCGGTTGGTGGAGGGATCGGCCACGAAGGTGCCGCGGCCCCGCTTACGCACCACCAGCCCCTCATCCTCCAGCTCGCCGATGGCCTGGCGGACGGTGTTGCGGCTGATGTTCAGCGCACGGCAAAGCTCCGCTTCACTGGGCAGCAGGTCGCCCACGGCCAGAACGCCTGTGGAGATGTTGCGCTTGATGATGCCCACCAGTTGAGCATACAGAGAAATGTCACTGTCCAGCGACAGCTTCGCATTCAAAAGTGCGTTGCTTTCCATGACGGATGTTTCCTTTCCTACGCGCACATAGCGCTTGTACCTATTGTACCATACATTCCATGAAAAAGAAAGAGGGTTTTCCGGGAAAAACCGCTTTTTCGCTGTTTGGTACAAAAACAGGAAGAAATTTGTTGTTTCACTTCAGCGACATAGGAAAAAAGCCGCCGGAATGGCGGCATTTTTCCTGGAACAAAAAAGAAGGAAAACTTGAAAGTTTGGTATGGGAAAATTACTTGTGATCCACAGCGTACATACGCTCGATCAGGCACAGCAGCTTATCGGAGTAGCCGATCTCGTTGTCGTACCAACTGACCACCTTCACAAAGGTGTCGGTCAGCGCGATGCCGGCCTTGGCGTCGAAAATGGAGGTGTGGGTGTTGCCCAGGAAGTCGGAGGACACAACGGCCTCGTCGGTGTAGTCCAGAATACCCTTCAGCTCACCCTCGCTGGCCTTCTTCATGGCGGCGCAGATCTCGTCATAGGAGGCGGGCTTGACCAGGTTCACGGTCAGGTCCACCACGGACACATCCAGCGTGGGAACACGCATGGACATACCGGTCAGCTTGCCGTTCAGGGAGGGGATGACCTTGCCCACGGCCTTGGCAGCGCCGGTGGAGCTGGGGATAATATTGCCGGAAGCGGCACGGCCGCCGCGCCAGTCCTTCAGAGACACGCCGTCGACGGTCTTCTGGGTGGCGGTGGTGGAGTGAACGGTGGTCATCAGACCGTCGGCAATGCCGAAGTTATCGTTCAGCACCTTGGCAATGGGAGCAAGGCAGTTGGTGGTGCAGCTGGCGTTGGATACGAACTGCATGTCGCTGGTATAGGTGTCATCGTTGACGCCCACCACAAACATGGGGGTGTCGTCCTTGGAGGGAGCGGACATGACCACGTGCTTGGCGCCGGCGGCAATATGACCGGCGGACTTCTCCTTGGTCAGGAACAGGCCGGTGGATTCGATGACGTATTCGGCGCCTACCTTGGCCCAGGGCAGGTTGGCGGGATCGCGCTCGGCGGATACGGGAATGGACTTGCCGTTGACGACGATATTGTTGCCCTCGGCATAGATATCGCCATCGAACTTGCCATGCATGGTATCATACTTCACCATATAGGCTAGATAATCAGCAGGACACAGGTCGTTGATGCCCACGATCTCAATCTCGGGGTGGGACATAGCGCAGCGCAGGACCATACGGCCGATGCGGCCAAAACCATTAATGCCAACTTTAATGCTCATAATCAAAACTTCCTTCCTGATGGAATATATCAAACGTATGGTATGTTTAGAATTATATGCAATTCTCGCAGAAAATGCAAGCCCCTTTTTGAAAATTTTCCGACAAGTTTCGACAAAATATGACATTATCCTTGTTTTTCTTTTGTTCATTTGGTATCATATGGATGCTCAGCCGCTATTTCCCTCGGATAGCGGCACTGTGCCGGGGAAAATCTGACAGAGAAATGAGGTGTGCGCCATGGCGGAGTTCAGTCTGGAGGAAAAACAGATCCTCGGCAGTGTCCTGCCCAATATCGCGGAGGCAATGCGTCTGCCGCTGAACAATCTGCACATGGCGGTACAGCGGCTGGCGGCGCCGGAGCTGCAGGGTACTGCCGAAAGCGCCATTATGCAGCAGAGCTATTACCGCATGCTGCAGATGGTCAGCAATCTGACCATGGGGCCGGAGCTGCTGTCGGACGCCCCTTTTGAAACGCAGAATCTGGAGCTGGTGGTATGGCTGGATGAGCTGTGCCGTCAGGCGGACTCCATTGCGCGGGAGACCGGTATCAAGGTGGAATTTATCTGTCGGGAGAGGTATATCGTCACCGCTGTGCACCGGACGTATCTGGAACGGCTGGTGTGGAATCTGCTGAGCAACGCGCTGAAATTCACTCCCGCGTCCGGGCATATTTCTGTCACGCTGGAGGTCAAGGGCCAGCAGGTGCTATTGAGCGTGAAGGACACAGGTCCCGGTATTCCACCGGAGGATATGGAGACAGTTTTTGATCGGTGGACACAAAGCCAGCGGCCTATCTCGCTGTCCCACGGCATCGGGCTGGGGTTGCTGATCTGCCGCCGGGTGGCGGAGGGTCACGGTGGCCGGCTGCTGCTGGAGAGCCGCGAGGGACAGGGTACACTGGTGACGGTGGCGCTGCCTCATGTCCGGCGGGGCGGTGAAGTGCGGGACACGCGGATGGATTATGCCGGCGGCTTCCCCCATGTGATGATGGAACTCAGTGATGCGCTTCCCTACCGGGCATTTAGCGAGGTCCATTTGGATTAACTGCAAATTTTCCTTGACCCCGGCTTTTGCCGGGGTTACACTTTATTCCGACGTATCCGGTATTCTATCCCGAAACACAGCGAGGTAAACCTATGGAGCAAACAAAAGGCAAGCGGGTATTGGTGGCCATGTCCGGCGGCGTGGATAGCTCCGCCGCGGCGCTGCTGCTGCGGCAGCAGGGCTATGACTGTGACGGCGCCATGCTGAAGCTGATCCCCAACAGCGACAGCCGCTGCTGCAGTGCCGACGACGCCGAGGACGCCCGGGCCGTGGCCTACCGGCTGGGCATGAAGTTTTATGTGTTTAACGAGACCGACGCTTTCCGCCGGGACGTGATGGAGCATTTCACGGCCGAGTACTGTGCCGGCCGTACGCCCAACCCCTGCATCGACTGCAACCGCTGCCTGAAGTTCGGTGCGCTGCTGGACCGGGCGGTGACGTTGGGCTATGACTACATCGCCACAGGGCACTACGCCCGGGTGGCATATGACGAGGAAACAGGCCTGTACCGGCTGCTGCGGGGCCGTGACCGACGCAAGGATCAAAGCTATGTGCTGTATCAGCTGACCCAGTATCAGCTCTCCCATCTGCTGCTGCCGGTGGGGGATCACGACAAGCCCTTCATCCGCAGCAGCGCCCGGGAGGCCGGGCTGCTGAACGCCGATAAATCCGACAGTCAGGATATCTGCTTTATCCCTGACGGCGACTATGTGTCCTTCCTGCTCTCTCAGGGGGTCTCGCTGGAGCCGGGCGATTTTGTGGACGAGGAAGGCCATGTACTGGGCCGGCACCGGGGGATTCCCTGCTACACCATCGGGCAGGGCAAGGGCCTTGGCATCGCGCTGGGCAGGCATGTGTATGTGCTGGCCAAGAACGAGGCGGACAACACCGTGGTGCTGGGGGATAACGACAAGCTGTTCCGCCGGGAACTGACTGCCGGGCACGTCAACTGGATCGCCGGACAGGCGCCGGACGCTCCTTTCCGCTGTACCGCCAAGACGCGTTACAGCCAGGCGGAGGCCCCGGCACTGGCGGAGCCGCTGCCGGACGGACGGCTGCATCTGACCTTTGACGAGCCCCAGCGGGCCATCACCGCCGGACAGGCGGCGGTACTCTATGACGGCGAGACGGTGCTGGGCGGCGGCACCATTGAATAGACGAAACGGCAGCGGCCATCAGGCCGCTGCCGTTTGTTTATTGGTTTATTGGTTGTCCAGCTCGCCGTTGACCAGCACCCAGTGGCGCACATGGTCGATAAACCGCTGGGTGGAAAGGGACAGCGCATTCTTATCCTTGACGCAGATGCCGATGTTGCGGTAGAAAGGCCGGGGCAGCCGGCAGGACACCAGCGGATACACACAGCGCTGGAGCATCAGCTCCTCCATGATGCTGATGCCGAGGCCGCTGGACACCATGGCCAGAATGGTCTGATCCTGCTGCACCGTATACTGGATATTGGGCCGGATGTTCAGCGTGTCGAACACCTCCTGGATCTCATAGTCATCGCCCTCGTCCAGTAAGATCACCGGGTACTGCTCCAGCGCCTCCGGTGGGAAGGGATCCCGCCCCGCCAGCGGATGATTGCAGGGGACAATGACCTTCCACTGATCCCGCTGTAACAGCCAGCTGTCCAGATGTTTTTCCACAGGCAGACTGACAAAGCCGCAGTCCGCCTGTCCGTGGGCGACCCACTCGGTGATCTCGCTGTTGAAATTGGAGGGCAGCAGCTCAAATTCGATCTTGGGGTACAGCTCCTGAAAGCTTTTCAGGATATAGGGCATCCACTTTTCCGACACACTGGTGAATGTGGCCACCCGCACAAGACCGGTGTCCAACCCCCGCAGGTCGGCGGCCTTCTGCTCCAATTGGTGCTGCAGGGCACACATCTCCCGGAAATAGGGCAGCAGCGCCCGCCCGTCCGCCGTCAAGGATACGCCGCCGTGACTGCGCACCACCAGCGTGGTACCCAGCTCCGTTTCCAGCGAGCTGACGGCGTGACTGATGCCGGATTGGGTAAAGTTCAGCTGTTGGGCAGCGCGGGTAAAGCTGCCGCACTCCGCCACCTTCAGCAGGATCTCATATTTGGCCAGACTCATGCTATCCCCCCCTGATTCTGTATTGTAGCAAAATTCACGGCGGGGTTCAAACATTTTTTCATGAGATTGATGAAAATGGTGCGTTTTACAAATGGAGTCTGCTGTGCTATGATACAGTCAACCCGGGAACATATAAGAAAGGAGCGACGGTATATGGCACTGAATCTGCTGCTGGCCGGTATTGGCGTCGTACTGCTGATCGTGGGTATCGCCAGTCGGGTCGCCAAGTAACACGCATGAGAGCACATGCGCCGAGACAAAATATGGGCTGTTTCCAATTTATGGCATTTATGACAAAAGCCGGGCCGTCGGTCCGGCTTTTGTTTTGTCCTGTTGCCATCAGGCGCGGGATATGATATAATGAAACGCACTACGAAAGAAGGATGAGACGATGCAGGAGAAGAAAAAACGTACCCTGTCGCTGGTGTTCGCGCTGCTGGCCGCGGTCATCTTCGGCATGAGCTTTATGTTTTCCAAGCTGGCGCTGGAGGTGGCCAAGCCTACGGTGCTGCTGGCGTTCCGGTTTATCACGGCCTTTGCCGCCATGTCACTGGTCATCGGTGTCAACGCGCTGGTGGGTAAACTGCGGGGCCGCCCGCTGTTTGCTTTTTCCCTGAAGGGGAAGCCCATTGGATCCCTGATACTGCTGGGCCTGATCCAGCCGGTGCTGTACTTTTTCTGCGAGAACTACGGCATTTTGTATACATCCTCCGCCGTGGCCGGTACCATCATCGCAGTGGTGCCCATCGCCTGTATTTTGATGGATGTGCTGGTGCTGCACGAAAAGGTCACGCGCCGTCAGGTGGTGTGCGCGGTACTGTGTATCGTAGGCGTAGCCTTTATTTACATGGGCGGCGAGACACATATCTCCGCGCTGGGACTGGTGTTTTTGCTGATGACGGTAGGCTGCGACGCGGTGTACTATACCCTCAGCCATAAAGCGGCGGAGCGGTTCACCCCCTTCGAGGTGACATATGTGATGTTCACCGTGGGCATGCTGTTCTTTATCCCCTCGGCACTGATCCAGGGGGCGGGCCACATGGCGGAGACCTTCCTGCCGGCCATGCAGAGCGGCAGTTTCTGGGGCGCGGTGGTCTATCTGGGGCTGGTGTCCTCGGTGGTGGCCTACTTCCTGCTGAACTTTGCCAACGCCAACCTGACGGTGTCGGAAACGTCGCTGTTCAGTAATGTGACCACCGTGGTCAGCGTACTGGCCGGCGTAGTACTGCTGCGGGAGCCCTTCGGGATCTGGCAGATCATCGGTGTGGCGGTGATTCTGGTTTGCGTTTACGCCGCCAACACAACGCCGAAGAAAGCAGCGTAAAGCGTCATAAAAAACCGGCCATGTGGCCGGTTTTTTTATGACGCTTTTATGACTTTTCCGCCCGTTTCGCCGGTCAGCGCGCCGTCACGGATGGCAAATACACCATTGACCAGCACATGGGTCATGCCGGCGGACAGCTGCTGCGGGTCGGTATAGCCGGCTCGTTCGTGGAGAGCCTCCGGCGCAAATACGCATACATCCGCGTCGTATCCGGCGGCAATCCGGCCTTTTCCCTTCAGACCCAGTACCTCTGCCGGCTTGCCCGTCAGCTTATGGATGGCGCTCTCCCACGACAGGGCGCCCTTTTCCCGGACAAAATGCTCCAACAGGTGGGTCACATTGCCGCAGACCCGGGGATGCAGCTGCCCCTCAGTAGGATATGTTGCGTCGGAAATGACGCAGGACAAAGGCGAACGGAGGATGGCGCAGATATCCTCCTCCGATGCCATGAAGTCGATCATGGTGATCTGGCCGTGCTCCCGGGCCAGCAGCTCACAGCAAGAGGTCAGGGGGTCCTGTCCCATCAGCGCGGCGATCTCCATCAGATTCTTGCCCTGATAGGGGTGATCCTCCGGGCAGTGGAGGGAGGTGAGATAGATGCCGTCCCACCCGGCCAGCTTGGCGATATCGTCGAAACCGGCGCCGCTTTCGATGCGCGCCGCCAGTTCCTTTCGGGTCTCCTTGTCACGCAGCCGTGCCACCACCGCCTCCATGCCGCCGGTGAGATAATCCGGCGGCAGAATGTGCAGCAGCTGGGTGGAACCGGCGGTGTAGGGGTATACGTCGCAGTCCATCGCAAGGCCCTCGCTTCGTGCCTGCTCCAAAAGCGACAGCACCTGCGGGATCTTGCTGCCCCAGTTATCCCGGCCCATGGCCTTCAGGTGGCTGATGTGGACGGGACAGTCCAGCGCCCGGGCCACTGTAATCATCTCCTGTACGGAGGCCACCACGCCGCTGCCCTCCTGCCGCATGTGGACAGTGACAGGGATCTTTGTCCCGGCCACCGGCTGCAGGGCGCGGATGAGGTCGGATGTGGTGTAGAAGCACTCCGGGGCGTAGCCCAGACCAAGGCTGACGCCCAGCGCACCGTCGGCCAGTGCCTGCTCCATGGCACGGTGGATGGCGGAAAAGTGACCGTCCGTCAGCTCCGTCAGCTCATAGCCTGCCGCGTCGGCCCGGAGAGTACCTGCCCCCACCAGCATCCCCGCATTTACCGGAAGCGGCGGCAGAGAGCGAAAGTAGCCCGCCAGTGAACCGCTGTCCAGCGCCGCCGGCAGCGTGCCGGTGATGGGCTGGAGATAGGCCCTTATGGCGGCGGCGTTGGCCGGACCGAAGGGGGCTGCGGACAGGCCGCAGTTGCCGTTGACGATAGTGGTCAGCCCCTGACACAGCTCCCACGCGCCGAAGCCGGGGCGGAACGCCGCGCCGTCGGCGTGGCGGTGGATGTCGATAAAACCGGGCGTTACCGTCAGGCCGGTGCAGTCCATCGTTTGACGGGCCGCGGCGTCAGGCAGATGCCCCACGGCGGCAATGCTACCCTTTTCGATGGCGACGTCCGCCGGAAAGGCGGCGCGGCCGGTACCGTCGATGACGGTACCGCCCCGCAGAAGAATATCAAACATAAGAAAGACCTCGATTTTACAGATGTGTCAATGGCACAGCGGAAATGTTACGATGAAGCGGGTGACGCCGCGGTCGCTGGCGGCGGCGATGGTGCCGCGGTGCCGCTGTACGATCTGTTGGGCGATGGACAGCCCCAATCCAAAGCCGTCCGTGCCGGAGCGGGCGTCGTCCACACGGTAGAACCGTTCAAACAGATGGGGCAGCTTGTCCGCCGGAATGGGTTCGCCGGGGTTTTCCACCGCCAGCACCGCGGTTTTTCCGGAAGCATTCAGTGTCAGCCGAATGGGTGCGCCGGCGGCGGCATACTTCACCGCGTTGTCCAGCAGGATATCCAGCAGCTGATCCAGCTGCTGCCGGTCGCCGGACAGGGACACATCGTTTTGGATGTCATACTGCAGGGGATGCCCCGCTTCAAAGGCCACCGGTTCAAACCGCAGGGCGGCGTCGGTGACCAGATCGCTGAGATCCACCGGGGCGAAGGGGGCGGCTCGGCCGCTCTCTGTTCGGGAAAGCGTCAGCATACCCTCCACCAGCGCCCGCATCCGGCGTGATTCCACCGAAATGTTGTCCACATACTGCCGTTGCTCCTCCCGGGCGGTCTCCTTCAGCAGATCGGCCGAGGACAGGATCACCGTCAGGGGCGTTTTCAGTTCATGGCTGGCGTCAGAGAGGAACTGCTGCTGATTCTGCCATGTTCGGGCCACGGGACGGGTGACGAACCCGCTCAACAGCCAACTCAATCCCAGCAGCACCAGCAGCGCGCCGCCGCCGATCAGCAGGCAGATGCGCACCAGCGCCCGCAGCGTAGCCTGCTCAAAGGTACTGTCCATAAAAGCGATGCGGATACTCAGCAGTCCCTGCTGCCGGTAGTAGCGCATATGCTGCTTGGACAGCACACCGCTTTCAGCGCGGGCGGACAATGCCTCGGCCACCAGCTGCGTCAGGGCATCCCCGTCCTCCAGATCGTAGTAATTGCTGCCGGAGATGCGGACGGTGCCGCTGGGCAGCACCTCCGCCACAAAGCAGGGCAGCCGGACATCGGCTGTGCCGGTCTGAACCGCCTGCCGCAGCTGATGGGTATAGCTTTCGGCAATGTTGGCCTGGGAAAAGTAGTACACACCGGCGAACACCGCCAGCAGTACCACCGCCGCCACCAGCATGGTGACGCCGGTGATCTTCCAGCGCAGCTTGCGGATCATGCTTCCACCTCCTGCGTCAGGCAATAGCCCAGCATCCGGAGCGTCTTGATCTTTACGGCAGAGTGCAGGTGGGTCAGCTTCCGGCGCAGGAAGGAGATATACACCTCCACATTGTTGTCCTCCGCCTGCGAGTCATAGCCCCAGACCTTTACCAGCATCTGCTCTTTGGTGACCACCTGATTTCCGTTGCGCATCAGCAGCTCTATCAGGTCGTACTCCCGGCGGCTGAGCCGTACCTCACGCTCAGCGCAGGAGAGGGTGAAAGTGGTGCGTTCCAGCGACAGATCGCCCCAGGTGAGCGTGTCGCTCTCCTGCAATTGTCCGCCGCTGCGCCGCAGCAGCGTGCGGACACAGGCCAGCAGCTCCTCCGGCTCAAAGGGCTTGGTAAGATAGTAGTCCGCGCCGCAGTCCAGTCCATGGATGCGGTCGCTCACGTCGCTTTTGGCGGTCAGCATCAGCACCGGCGTGGCGACACCGGCTTCCCGCAGCTTCTTCACCACCTGAAAGCCGTTTATGCCGGGCAGCATCACGTCCAGCACCATCAGATCATAGATGCCGGTCATGGCATTGTCCAGCCCACTGACGCCGTCATAGCACACGTCAGCGGTATAGCCCTGCCGGTTCAGCAGCTGGCGCAGGGTGTCCGCCAGCCGGACCTCATCCTCCACGATCAAAAGGCGCATGGCGCAGCCCCCTTTTACAGCAGCGCCAGAAGCGGCGCCACTTTGTCCTGGGACACCAGATAGACAGTGGTGTCGTCGTTGAGCGTTACATAGTAGAAACCGTCCTGGCGCAGGGTACCCAGCGACAGGGTCATGGTAGTCTCGGTGCCTACGGTATTAATGTAGGCGGCGGTGATCACCACACTGGGGACGTCCAGCCCGCACAATGGGGCCGCGTCCGGGGAGGGATCGAAGTTGAAGCAGCTGTCAAAGGAAAACTCTGCCAGTGCCGTTTCCACAGCTTCCGCCTTTTCGGGAGCCAGACGGTTTTCCGAGATCCAACCTTCGTCAGTCTTGGTCAGGCGGGCATATTTGTTGTTTTCGCTGCTCCTGACGGTGATGACCGTCAGATTATCGTCTGTCAGTTCCGGCAGCGTAGGCAGCACCGCCATGTCATAGATGCGGCGGTCCATCAGCCTGACAAAATCATCCTCCGCCAGATAGACGTCACTGCTGCCGTCAACAGACATATACCATTCGCCGGAGGCCTTCTGGTCGCCGAAACGCAGCGTGGTGGTTTCCTCGCCCACCGTAACGGTCATATACCGGTCAGGCTCGTCCAGGCCGCAGTCCGCAGGATCCACCGCCGGCTCCACTGCTGTCAGCGTAGAGTTCAGCACTTCCAGTGCTGCCAGGATTTCCTCTATATATGCGGCATCCAGCGGAAATTCCTCATTATCCACCCATTTCCAGGTCTCCTCTTCCTTCCGGAAGCGGCAGGTGACCTGACTGTTGTCATACTCCAGATAGCTGGCGTCGGCAACAGGCATCTGGGCACTGTTGGCAAGCATATTGTTGTCTGTCTCGGCCGGTGCGTCGTCCGCTTTCTCGCCGCCGCAGCCTATAAGGGCCAGCACCAGCATCAATGACAAGATCAGAAAAATCGTTCGTTTCATGGGGTTCCTCCTCTGGGGTAAAATGCATTACAACATTTTAGTATACCAGAGAAACGGGAAAAAGGAAAGCTAAAATTGTGAATTTTCAGCCGTTCTGGCAAAAGAAATACGGAAAAAGCCCCGGTAAAAGCGCCTGTACAGCACTTTTACCGGGGCTTCTCTTCTCACTTACAGCGCGGCCGCGCCGATGATACCGGCTTCGTTGCCCAGCTTTGCCGCCGCGATGACGGGGATGGCGCCCTGACGCTGGCCGAAACAATGCTCCGCCACATACTCCCGGATGGGAGCCAAAATCCGTTCTCCCTGCCGGCTGACGCCGCCGCCGATGAGGATCATCTCCGGCGCCAGACTGTTGACCAGATCCGTCAGCCCTGCCGCCACATAGACGCACCAGCGGTCAATGACCGCCTGCGCCGCGGCGTCACCGCCGTCGGCCGCTTCGAACACGTCCCGGGCCGTCAGCCCCTCCCGGCCGTGCAGCGCCGAGTCGGGATGCTGCTCACCGGCCCGCTTGGCCTGACGGATCAGCGCAGTGGCAGAGGCGTACGCCTCCCAGCAGCCGTCACGGCCGCAGGTGCAGTGCTCGCCCTCCAGTACCAGCAGGGTATGGCCCAGCTCCGCGCCCATGGAGCGCATACCGGCATAGATCTTGCCGTCGATGATGATACCGCCGCCCACGCCGGTGCCCAGCGTGATGAGCACCATGTCCTGATACCCCACAGCGGCACCCGCCACGATCTCCGCCAGCGCCGCGCAGTTGGCGTCGTTGCTGAGGCGGACGGGGATCCCGAAATGCTCATGGAGCATCTGACAGACCGGTACGTTGAACCACCCCAGATTATAGGCCCGCACCACCACGCCGGCCTCGCTGTCGCAGGTGCCGGGGGAGCCAATGCCGATGCTGGCGCAATCGGCGGCCATAAGTCCCGCCTTGTCCAGCGCCATCTCCACGGCGCGGCACATGTCCGCCAGCATCTCCTCCACCGGGCGGAACGCGCCTGTGGGTACGCTGGCCTCCGCGACGATCCTGTGCCGGTCGTCTACCACGCCCACGGCAATATTGGTGCCGCCCAAGTCAATCCCAATACGATACATGAAATTCCTCTCCTGCTTACAGCATCATGGCCACGGTGACCGCGCAGCCGTTCTGTATGATATGATCCAGCACCACGCCCTGCGGCAGAGCCAGACGGCTCAGGGACAGCAGCGGGCCCTTGCCGGTCAGCTTGAACAGCGCTTCCTTGGCGGTCCAGCACTCCCAGAACCGCTGGTAGCATCCGGCGTCACCGTAGCGGATGTAGGCCATCTCAGCGTCAGAGCAGGCCCGGTGCATGAATTTCTCTTCAGCGCCCCGGATCACCTCTACGTCCACGCCCAGCACATGCTCATCCACGGCGCACACCACATAGGGGCCGCTGTGGCTGACACTAACGTGAAAGGGAGCGCCCTCCACATAGGGCTTGCCATTTTCGTCCCAGCGCAGCGGCGCGGTTTCCGGCGTGCCGCCCAGCCTGCCCGCCACGGCCCGGCGCAGCAGCCATTCACCGGCGGCGCTGCGCTTGCGGTCGTCCTCGTTGGGGAAATCCTTCACACGGCGCTGCCGCTCTGCGTCCATCAGCGCCACGGCAGTGTCGTATGCCGCGGCGTCCATCTCCTTGATATGATACCAGAAAAGCTCCATATCACAACCTCCGACAAAAATCATACTGTTCTGAATTATAAGTATAGCATACCCGCTGCGGGGTTTCCACTCTTTTTCTGTTGCTTTTTGACGAGTTTTGCGCTACACTGACCTTGTGTTTGTTTAGGAGGAGAAACTATGGTTTCCATTATCGAAGTGACCACCCGGGCGCAGCTGCGCCAGTTTGTGGAGTATCCCAACATTTTATATAAAGATGTGCCCCAGTTCGTGCCCGCCACCTTCGACGATGATATGAGCGACTGGGACAAAAAGAAAAACCCGGCCTTTGAATACTGCGAGGCCCGCTGCTGGCTGGCCATGCGCAACGGCGAGATGGTGGGCCGCATCGGCGCCATCCTCAGCCACAAGGCCAATGAGAAATGGCACACCAACCGGATGCGGTTCACGCAGGTGGATTTTATTGATGACCAGCAGGTGGCCAACGCCCTGTTTACCACGGTGGAGCGCTGGGCCAGGGAAAAGGGCTGCGATGAGGTCCACGGCCCGCTGGGCTTTACCGATCTGGATCGGGAGGGTATGCTGGTGGAGGGCTTCGACCGCCGCAGCTGCTTTTTCACCTATTATAACCACCCCTATTACATCGATCACTTGACCCGGCTGGGGTATGTGAAGGACGTGGACTGGGTGGAGAATCTGATCCAGGTGCCCACCGACGAAAAGATCATCCAGCGCTGGCAGCGGCTGTCGGACTTTGTGGCCAAGCGCTGCAACCTGCATGTATTCAAGCCGAAAACCCGGCTGGACTACTTCGGCCTGATCCCCCGGTTTTTCCAGCTGGTGAACACCTGCTACGCGCCGCTGTACGGCACCGTGGAGCTGTCGGATCAGCAGATCAAGCGATACAGCGCCAAGTTCGCCCCGCTTATCAACCCCAATCTGGCCTTCTTCATCATGAATGAGCAGGAGGAGATGGTGGCCATGGGCGTGGCGGCCCCCTCGATTGCCAGCGCGCTGCAGAAAAGCCGGGGCAAGTATTTCCCCACCGGCTGGATCGATATTCTGAAGGCGTTCCACAAAAACGATACCATCGACCTGCTGCTGATCGCCGTGCGGCCGGATTACCAGAAAAAGGGCGTCAACGCCATGATCATCTATCACGCCATGCAGGGCTGCTTCAAGATGGGCATCAAGGAGGCGGAAACCGGCCCCATGCTGGAGACCAACGAAAAGGTACAGGCCCAGTGGAAAGACTTTGACATCGAGCAGCATAAGCGCCGCCGCTGCTTCGTGAAGAAATTGAGCTGATATGCAGAACTATAAATTTACCATCGCCTATGACGGCACCCGTTTCTTCGGCTGGGAGCGTCAGCCCAACCGGGACACCATACAGGGAAAGCTGGAATCCGTGCTGAGCCGCCTGGCGGGAGAACCGGTGGAGATCATCGGCGCGGGGCGCACCGACGCGGGCGTTCACGCCCGGGCCATGGTGGCCAACGCTGTACTGGACGTAAAGGAATCGCCGGAGGAGATCCGGGACTACTGCAACCGCTATCTGCCGGACGCCATCGCCGTGCGGGAGGTAAAGCCCTGCGCGCCCCGGTTCCACGCCCGCTATAACGCCCTGGGCAAGACCTATCGCTATACGGTGTTCGTGGGAGAGGTCAAGCCGGTATTTGACCGGAAATACGTTACCATGCTGCCCTATGTGCCGGATGTGGAGCGGATGCGGCAGGCCGCCGCGTATCTGGTGGGCGAGCACGATTTTGCCGCCTTCTGCGGCAATCCCCGCATGAAAAAGTCCACCGTGCGGACGGTAGACACCATCGACATTCAGCAGCGGAAGGACCGCATTACCTTCACCTTCCACGGCAACGGCTTTTTGCAGAACATGGTGCGTATCCTGGTGGGCACGCTGCTGGAGGTGGGCCGCGGATTCTGGGAACCGGAGCAGGTACAGTCCATTCTGGACAGCCGTGACCGCAAACAGGCCGGCCCCACCGCACCGCCGGAGGGCCTGTGCCTGATGAAGGTGGACTATTGAGAAGATCGGCGGAAATACACAGTCGGATTCACGGAAGGATCACAAGAGCATACGAAAAACGGCGGAGGAACAAAGGGAAGCGCCTGTGTTCCTCCGCCGCTTTCTGTCATCTCCTGAAAGCACCACCTGAAGCCTGGCTCCCGCCCCATTCTGCCGGCAGCGGTGTCGTCTTTTCGTTACGGCCGGTTCAGATTTGCCTGCTGTGCTGCCGGCGGAACGTACTCATAGGCCGCGTGGGGGCTGTGCAGATCAAACAACTGACGCCCGTTCTCCCACAGGCGCACACGGATCGCGGCGTTGGTGCTTTCCCGAATAACGCCTGTCATACGCCCCTTGCACGGCGCGTACAGCGGATGACCGTCATGTGTCGGACAGATCTCCACAGACAGAAGGCGTCTGCCCTGAGCCAGTCGGATCTGCTCGGCGTCCGCTTTCAGGATCCGCACACCGCCATACGTGGCAAAGCGGTATTCACGCCCCCGGTACAGAATGCTGCAGATGCAGCCGGTAAAACCGCCTTTCCCCAGCGGAATGCGGGCAAGCGCCGCCATCAGGGCGCAGGGCTGCGGGAAATCATTGCACTGCAGCCACTGGTAGGCTGAGGGAAACGAGGTGCCGCTGTCCTTTTCCACGTATCCCATGCCGCCGTCAAAGCAATGGCGCACGCCGTCTACAATCAGGCTGCCGCTGAGGGTATGCGCCATGCTGACCACACCGTGGCGGCACTCCATGGGCAGATAACGGAAAGGCCCCATGATATCGCGCCGCAGCGGCGTCAGCTTCCCGTAAACGATCTCCCCCCGGACACCGGGCAGGTCGACCTGACAGCCGTCAGGGGAAAACAGGCAACCGCCGGCGCGGACGCTGTCTCCTTTGATCGACAGCTCCGGCAGCATAAACTGCCGGGATCCCTCCGGCGTCAGCATCTGCACAAATGCGCCGCTTTCGGCCCGCCCGGGAATGAAGGCGATCATGTCATCCTGACGCTGGTGCTTATAGTACCAGCCCGCAAAGCCCCTATTCCACATGGCTGTCCCTCATGGCGGGGTTGTTGAGCAGCCGTCCGTGGGCATCAAAGCGGGAGCCGTGACAGGGACAGTCCCAGCTGCGCTCCGCCGCGTTCCACTTCAGCGCGCAGCCCATGTGGGGGCAGCGTTTGGGGAGGGGCGTCACCAAACCCAGCAGGGAATGGCCCAGATTGGAAAACAGCTGCGCCGTGAGGATGCTTCTGTCGGGAGCAAAGGCCGGGGCAAAGCGGTTTTCCCGCCCCAACGCCAAATCCGTCAGAATCTCAGAAGCGACCATGGAAGTGCTCATACCCCACAGATTGAAGCCGGAGGCAACGTAAACCTGCGGCAGGGCCGGGCTGTATGCCCCGATATAGGGTACGCCGTCCAGACTGACGCAGTCCTGATTGGCCCAGGCGAACTTCTCTCTGGCCTGAGGGAAATTCTTTTTGGCAAAGGCCCGCGGTACGTCAAAGCCGCCGCCCCGCCCGCCTGTACGGCGGTCTCCCTGCCCCACCAGCAGAAGATTTTTGTAGTTTCGCAGATACACGCCGCCTGCCGCCGCGTCTTCAATGGTGCAGCCCAGCTCCGGCCCGTTTTCCAGGGCGATCACAAATGACCGCTTTTGATAGAGCTTGGCAAAATAGAGCCCGTGGCTGTTGATAAAGGGATAGTGAGTGGCCACAATAACCTTTTCCGCGTGAATACGTCCCCGCTTCGTGATGGCCGTGGTACCCTCCAGCTTGGTCACAAAGGTATTTTCGTAAATATGCAGGCCACGCGCCGCGCCATACAGAAATTGCAGGGGATGAAACTGCGCCATGCCGTTGAAGCGCACCGCCCCCGCCACGGGAAAGGGCATGGGCGTTTCTGTGATAAAGTCCGCCGCAAGGCCAAGGCTGCGGACCGCCGCAGCTTCCCGCTGCATCAGTGACCGGTCGTGCAGGGAGTACATGATAGAGGGCCGTTCTTCAAACTCACAGGGAATATCCCTGCTGCGGCGGCGGAATTGCTCCACAGCGCGGAGATTGGCTTTCAGGTAAAGCCCCGCCTTCTCTTCGCCGAACTTTTTGATCATGTCTTGGTACAGTGTGTCGTGCTGGGCCGTGAGCACGGCAGTGGTGCCTCTGGTCATACCGCCGCCGATTTTGGCACCCTCCACCAGCAGATAATCCGCGCCCGCTTCCTGCAGCTGCAATGCGCACAGCACACCCGCCATGCCGCCGCCGATGATCAGCACGCCGGTGTCCCGGTCTCCCTCCAGTGTGGGAAAACTGGGCGGCGAGGCTTCCTTTGTCCATAAAAATTCCATTTCTTGTTTTGCACCTCCCTTTCCGGTAGTATGTCCTCTTCGGTCAAAATCATGTCGGAAGCAAAAATGCGGGCACAAGAACCATCCCAAAACGCTTATGGTTATCCTGCGTAAGATACAGGAAAAGGGCGCTGATAGAAACTATCAGCGCCCTTTTCCTGTCAGTATGGGGTTTTACATATTGTGGATATCGTTCAGTAGCTCGTCCAGAGACATGGAGTCCAGGGGAACCTCGGGCTCCGGCTTGTCCGCAGCCGAAGCAGCGGCTTCCGTCGCCTGACGCTTTGCCAGCTCCTGCTGCATCTTTACGGACAGATCCTCCACAAAGGGGCTGGTCAGCGTATCGTCAGACACCTTGCCCGGCTGAGCGGCGGAAACAGCCGGCTTTTGCGCGGGCGGTACAGGGGCGGCAGACGTTCTTCCGGCCGGGGCGGCTTGCTGCTGGGATGCAGGCTTGCTCGGCTGACGCTGCTGCGGGGCATCTGTATGCTTCTCCTGCGGCGTACTGCGGCCGGGACGGGGCGGCTGAGGCGGCGTATCATCTCCGCCGTTATCATCATTTCCGTCATCATCATCGTCATATCCGCCGCCGCTGCCGATACGGCCCAGCAAAAAGCCCACCAGCAACAGAATGATCACCAGCAGCGCCGCGCCGATAACGGCAACGGTGCTGGTGGCCATCTCTCCCACCAGCGGCAGGGTCAGCGTCATGGGGATCGAGTAGGTGGGCGGCTCCGGCGGCGTATTGGGGTCAATGATCTCCATGGTGGGGATGATCCCCTCATACTTGGGCATCCGGTACACGTGGACCGTGTAGGTCTTGGCCGTGGTGCCATCCTCCGCGGTGCAGGTGACGGTCATGACATTGTCGCCCTCGTTGGTCAGGCGCATGGTGGATTCCGTGACATTCAGCGCCTTTTCGTCCCGCGCCACACCGGAGAGAGTGGCGGAGGCGGTTTCATAGGGCACATAGGCCACATACTCCGTGACCGCGCCGGAGAACTTGGGACTGAGACTGCCCACATCCAGCGTCAGCTCCTTGAGCATGGCGTCAGTGCTGGGCTTATAGTTGGGGTCCTGCTCCCGGGTGACGGAGATGGTATAGGTTTTTTTGGCGCCGGTGGCGGCGGTACAGGTAACGGTTACGGTATTGGCGCCCACCACCAGCGAATTGCCGCTGACCGTGGCCCGGGCCGCAGCGTCGGCGGTCTTATAGCTCAGGTTCAGGGATTCCACGGCATAAGGCACCTTGGCGCTATAATAGGTAGTACCGCTGCTGAAAGCGGGGCTGAGGGTGGCGTTGGAGCAGGAGAGGGAACTGAGATCACAGTTGCTGCTCAGCGGCGCGTCCACCTTGCCGCTCCATGATGTGGAACCAATGTTGGCTTCATTGTTGCCGTCGGTAACCACGATGTCCTTGAAGCTTGCGCTCAGCGCCGCACCGCTTTCCAGACCACTCTTGACCCGGAAGGTCACGGACAGCACGTTGGTGCTGGAATTGATGGGATTGCTGACGCCGTACAAGATGAACTTGAGCCCACTGTTATCCATGGTCCAGCCGCTGATCTGCTGATCGTAGTTGGTATACTCCAGCACACTGCTGTCGTAATCCAGCGTGGCTTCCACACCCATGATATTGCTGCCGGAAATGCTGAGCTTCAGTGTGACGGTGCTGCCGGCCTGTACGGCGCTGTTTCCGCTGAGGGCAGCCGAAGCCGCTTCCGCCCGCTGGGGCAGCAGTGCCAGCAGCAGCGCCAGCACCAGTACCAGCGTTTTGAACGAAGTACGATAGTGTTTCATGGTCTCCTCCTGTCAGCTGATGGTATCCTTGCCCACCACAATGCGGGCGGCCTTGACCACGTCGGTCACGGTAATCTTTCCGTCGCCGTTCAGATCCACAGCCAGCGCGTAAGCGCCTTCCAACGTTTTCTTGCCCACCACATGGGACTGCATGGCCACCACGTCGGTGATGGTGATCCGTCCATCGCCGTTGGCATCGCCCACGACGATCACGGCAAAGGTTTTCCCTTCAGAAACAACGGTCATGCCGGTACCCAACAGTCCGCTGGTGACCTGTTTCCCGTCACGGTACACAACGTCGCCGCTATTCAGCTGATCTACGGTACTGCCCGGTATCAGGATCAGCCAGTAATCCACATTCGGGTCGATGGGATCCGTCACATCGCTGAGCGGCACGGCGTCATACAGAGGCTTGAAGGTCATATCCGCATCACCCATGACGGTTACGCCGGCGGTGTAGTTCTCCCAACCCTTGAAGGTGTAGGAATATTTGGCGTCAGGCAGCTTGACCGGGGGCACGGAGGGCGCCGTGATCAATTCGCCGGCGGCGGCTGTGCCGCTGGCATAGCGGCTGCCGTTGGCATCGAGGAACGTATAGGTGTGCATGCCGGCATAGTGGGCGTACAGCGTCAGGTTGGCGGCGCGCACCGGCGTGGATTCCAGGATCTGTTCTCCGTCCGCGGTGTACCAGCCAAGGAACTGAGCGCCGTCGCGAGAGGCCGTGGGCAGCTCGCCGTATACAATATCGTCCAGGGAAACGCGCTTGGTGGTGCTGCCGTTGACCTTGCCGCCCTGGGGATCAAAGGTGACCAGGAAGGTTTCGTCAACCGTGGTGGAACCGTCGTAGGGTTTGACGGTAAAGTTGGAACGGACCAGCTCCGTGGACTTTCCGTCGGCCGCAGCGGTCAACACGAAAGTATAGTCACCTTTGGACAGCGTGCTGTAAGTGATCCGGTCATCCAGTCGTTTCAGGTCATAGGAAGTGGCATTTGGCGACACCGTCTGGGTAATGACGGTGCTGCCGCTGCCGGTCAGAATGGTGATATTGACAGAGGTGATCTGCGCGGAGCAGGAGATCACGCCGCGCACAGGGAAGGAGGATGCCTTCTCCATCAGACCGGAGTTCTCATTGGGGTAAATGACGCCGGAAAGGGTCCAGTCAGAAACAGAGGCCGCCTGTGCCACCATCTGCCACGCGGAGGCACCCTCCGACACCATCACCAGCGTATTGTCTTTTACACTGAGATATGTACCGGTGCTCTTGTTTTTCAGCAGCCAGCCGCTGCCGCCCTGAGTCAGCTCCCACATCTGTGAGGCGGAAGCGGAGGGGGCCGCCAGCTTCACTGTGCCGCCTTCGGCACTGAGCCGCAGCGTTTGGCCGCCTACTTCTATGCTAAAGGTATAGAAACCGCCGGCATAGTATGCCGCACTGAAAACCTGACTGCTGCCCTCGGCGCCCTTAGCGTTGAGCGTCACGGTGCCGTTGGTACCGTCCAGCGCCAGATTCTGGTTGGTATTGTACAGCAGACGATAGTTGCCGTCGGCCATGGCCGCTTCATAATAACCGTTATTCATCAGCATTACCAGCGCATCGGCCGGCTCGTTCACCGCCAGGCGCCGGTAAACGCTCATCTGCACATCACCGGAGCAGCCGTAGAAATAGCGCAGGATCAACCCGGCCGTGCCATACTTATTGGCGGTATTGCCGGACATGGTGGGGCCTGTCTTGCCGTTTTCCTGCCGCAGACCGTCAGCCGTTACCAAGCGGCCGCACTCGGCATAAATGGCCTGGATCAGTTGGGCCTCCGGCTGGTTGGCAAAGCCGCCCAATGCGGCAAACGCCCGCTGGATCAGCGAACTGGCGTCGGACGCGCCGTGCTGCACGGCACGGCTCCAGAATACGTTTTTCAGCGCCACGGAATAATTGTCGATATTAAAGGCGGGCACCGCCGATTCCACCCGGTCCACCACATTCTCATAGATAGTGGCCTTGGTGTACTCGTACTGGGCGCTGGCAAAGGCAGCGCCATAAACCTCTGCCATGTTTTCCCACGCACTGTCGAAATATGCGCCGTAGCCGTCGGAGATATAGTGATAGGCACTGTCCAGCGTCACGCCGATGTCATGATAGGTGCTGCCGTCAGTGAAGTTGTTCTTGCACCATTCAGCAAAGGCATGGGGCGTACCGGCCTTGCTGGCGAACATGTACATGCCGTAGGACTTTCCGCCTGCGTCGCCGGCCACAGTGGAGATCATGCCGGGGCTGCGGGCGTTACCGGTCTCATAAAAGCGGCTCAGATCGTCCAGCTCGGCACCCTGCCACTGCATAGCGGTATCGGCAATGGAGCGGATCAGCAATCCTCCCGCCACAAGGCCAAAAATCATCGCGACGCTTAAAAGCAGTGCGGTGCCTTTTCGTAAAACCTTCATACCGTTTTCCTCACTCATCATCAAAATTACACAATGCGCCGTACGCGTACAATGCAAATCCGCGGAGCGGCATTGCGCTTTTCCACCGATTTACATAATTATACTTATAAAAGTATACCATCCGGAAACAGACTTGTCTACAAAAAAAGTAAAAAAACACAAAAAACCGGAGAAAAATGTCGTGTCAACACAAAATCTTGAACACCGATCCGGCCTGTATACCCGTTTTTCCCGCATGAACGGACATTTTCACAATATTATGTAAACCAAAAGAAAGGGAGACCGTCCGCAGACAGGCTCCCTTTCTTTTTGGCGTGTGATCGGGCCGCAGTTATCGTGCTTCCTGCGCCCAGTGGTTATCCACCAGTTTGTGGAAATCCACCCACTGATCCTCCGTCAGTTCACCGGCCTGGGTCATGACCGTCTCAAGCCGCTCCAGTGCGTCCTTCTCCATGGTCAGAGGGATATTCCATGCGCCGATCTCCCGGTGGCGGGCAGTAACGGCTTCCAGCACAGCAAGGTCGGTGTCCGGGAACTGGCCGATGATGGCCTGTGCCACCTCACGGTCCGTATGGGTATCCACCCAATCCAGCGCCTTGGCAATGGCCCGGCAGAAGGCGGCGATCACATCGGAATGGGCTTCGGTGTAGCTTTGGGAGGCGAAGTACGCGGTATAGGGGATGTCGCCGCTCTCCGCGCCGATGGAGCAGAGAATGTAGCCCTGCCCGGAGGAAGCCACTTCAGTGGCCGCCGGCTCAAACAGCGTCACATAGTCGCCCTGTCCGCCGGTAAAGGCCCCGGCCATCATGTTGAACTGCACGCTGGTGTCCACGATCACGTCCACCTGGGGCTCCAGCCCGTGCCGGCGCAGCACGTACTCCAGCGTCATCTCCGGCACGCCGCCCTTGCGGCCGCCAATGATGGTCTTGCCCCGCAGGTCCTCCCAGTCGAAGGGCTGATCGGTGCGGCCCATGAGGAAGGCGCCGTCCCGGCATGTCAGCTGGCCAAACACCACCGGATAGTCGTCTTTGCCCTGATTATAAATGTAGATGCAGCTTTCCGGCCCGGCAAGGCCGATGTCGCTCTGACCCGATACCACGGCGGTCATCACCTTGTCGGCTCCGCCGCCGTTGGTCAGCTCCACCGCAAGGCCTTCCTCCTCAAAAAAACCAAGCTCCATGGCCACATACTGCGGCGCGTAAAATACGGAATGGGTCACTTCGTTGAGACGGACCGTGGTCAGCCCTTTGCCGCCATCCCCGGCGCCGCAGCCACACAGCAGCGGCAGCAGCATCAGAGCGGCAAGCACCGGTGCGATGATTTTTTTCATGCTTTTACCCCCAATAAATGATATAGTATTTTTTCCACCCACAGCACCAGCCGGTACATGACCACCGCGGCCACCAACAGCAGCAGCACACTGGTCATCACCAGATCCATGTTGAATACCTGCGAGCCATAGACGATCAGGTAGCCCAGACCGGCGCGTGAGACAAGGAACTCTCCCATGATGACGCCCACCCACGAAAGGCCCACATTGACCTTCAGGGTGTTGAGCAGCGTGGCATAGTTGGCGGGAAGCACCAGCATCCGCAGCGTTTGCCACCGGCTGGCTCCCATGGCGGCCATAAGCCGCATTTTCTGGGCGTCCGTGGCACGGAAGCCCTCATACATATTCAGAATGGTGACGATCAGGGAAATGGCCAGCGTCATAACGATAATGGCCCCGGTCCCTGCACCCATCCACACGATGAAAATCGGTCCCAACGCTGTTTTCGGCAGGGCGTTGAGTACCACAAGATACGGATCCAAGATACGGCTGAGGGTGGGCCACCACCACATGGCCACGGCAACCAGCGTACCGATGGCGGTTCCCAGCAGAAACCCCACCGCCGTCTCCCAACAGGAGGTGCCCACATGCACCAGAACATCGCCGCTGCGGCACAGACGCACGAACGTCGCCGCGATACGGCTGGGACAGCTGACCAGAAACCCGTCGCTGAGTCCGATCTGACAGTTCAGCTCCCAAAGGGCAAAAAATCCCACCAGTATGGCGATCTGCCAGACCCGCACCCGGCGGTTCTGCCGCCGCAGCAGAAGCAGATAGCGTTCCCGCTTGGGTGATACTGCCGGTCTATTCATGCAGCTCCAGCTCCTTCCATATGGCGTCAAAAAAACGGGGGAAGGCCGGGTTTTCCCGCCGCTGCATCGGATCCAGCTGCCGCAGCTCACCCATATCAAACACCGCCTTGACCACAGCGGGCCGCCGCGACAGCACCACCACCCGGTCCGACATGCTGACCGCTTCGGAGATATCGTGGGTGACCAGCAGCGCCGTTTTTCCCTCACTGCGGATGATGCGCCAGATGTCGCCGGACACCGCCAGCCGCGTTTGATAGTCCAGTGCGGAGAACGGCTCATCCAGCAGCAGGATATCCGGATCGGTGGCCAGTGTCCGGATCAGGGCGCACCGCTGGCGCATACCGCCGGACAGCTGCTCCGGCCGTTTTTCGGCAAATTCCGCAAGCCCGTAGCGCTCCAGCAGCGTCTCCACATGTTTGCGGTGGGTGTCGTCCCGGTCACGGCGGATCTGAAGCCCCAGCATCACGCTGTCCCGGATGGTACGCCATTCAAACAGCTGATCCCGCTGGGGCATAAAGCCCATCCGTCCGCTGGCGCCGGAGACCGGTGTACCGCAAAGCTCCACCGTGCCGCCGTCCAGCGTTTCCAGACCCGCCAGCACGCCCAGCAGTGTGGATTTTCCGCAGCCGGAGGGACCCACGATGCTGACAAATTCCCCCTCCGCCACATCAAAGGATACGCTCCGCAGCGCCTCCACCTCGCCGTTGCGGGCCTGATATGTCAGGGCGGCATCGCGGATCGAGATGATATTGTTCATATACGCCTCATTTCTTTCATAAAACCCGCGGGGGAGAAACACTCTCCCTGCATCAGTATACTGTGCCGGGCTGGGATTGGTTCCTCGTTGACTTTTTGCTGTCAGTGGTGTACCATAAAAGCACAGAATGAAGAAGGAGGATGTTTTCCATGAAAAAGATCATTTCCACCGCCAAGGCCCCTGCCGCCATCGGCCCCTATTCTCAGGCTATTGACTGCGGCGCCTTTCTCGTCACCTCCGGTCAGGTACCCTTTGATCCCGCCACCGGTGAATTTGTCCCCGGCGGTATCACCGAGCAGACCCGCCAGGTGCTGACCAATATCAAGGCCATTCTGACCGAGGCCGGCCTGACCATGGACAATGTGGTCAAGACCACCGTGTTTTTGCAGAATATGAGCGATTTCGCCGCCATGAACGCCGTCTATGCGGAGTTCTTCACCGAGGGCCAGTATCCCGCCCGCTCCGCCGTGGAAGTCGGCGCTCTGCCCAAGGGCGCGCTGGTGGAGATCGAGACCATCTGCGTCAAATAAAGCCTTTTTCCATACGCCTCCGTCCCATAGGGCGGAGGCGCTTTTTTATGCGGCGGCGTTGCAATGGCGGCAAAAAATGGCTATACTGAAGAAAAACAATATGGGAGGTATGCCTATGCAGGTCTTATACGCTCTGGAGTCCGTTCGTACACCGTTTTTCGATACCGTCATGTCCCTCATCACCCGGCTGGGGGAGGAGACCGTCTTTATGGTGGTGGCCCTGTTTGTGTTCTGGTGCGTCAGCAAACGTCACGGCTACTATCTGCTGGCGGTGGGCTTTGCCGGGACGGTGCTGAATCAGTTTCTGAAGCTGCTGTGCCGCATTCCCCGCCCGTGGGTGCTGGACAGCAATTTCACCATCGTGGAGAGTGCCCGCGCCCAGGCCACCGGCTACTCTTTCCCCAGCGGACATACACAAAATGCCGTGGGCACCTTCGGCGGTATCGCCCGGTTTACCCGCCGCAAATGGGTGCGGGTGACCGCCATTGTCATTGCGGTGCTGGTGCCCTTTTCCCGCATGTATCTGGGTGTCCACACGCCGCTGGACGTGGGGGTGGCCGCCGTCACCGCCGTGATCCTGCTGCTGGTGCTCTATCCCGTCATGGAGCGCAGCGACAGCCGGCCCGGCCTGATGGCCGCAGTTATTGCGGTGATGATCGCCCTGTCCGTGGGATATCTGTTGTTCGTGTCGCTGTACCGCTTCCCGGCGGATGTGGACGCGGAAAATTTGGCCCACGGCGTGGAAAACGCGTGGAAGCTGCTGGGCGCTACGCTGGGGCTGCTGGCGGCATGGTGGCTGGACGTGACCTTCATCCACTTTGACACCCGGGCCGTCTGGTATGTGCAGGCCATTAAGCTGGTGGGCGGCCTGGCCCTGACCATGGCCATCAAGGCCGGACTGAAAGCGCCGCTGATCGCTCTGTTGGGCGCGGACGTGGGCGGCGCCGTGCGCTACGCCGTGATGGTACTGTTTGCCGGCGCCGTGTGGCCCATGACCTTCCATCCCCTGTGCTGCGCCATGAAAAAACAAATATACTAAGCATTTGCTTATATCTATACAACTTTATAGACATATACGACAATTTACGACACTTTCCTGCAGAACTGGGGTATTATGGAAGCGCAATAATTTTATTTAAAAATTATTGCAATATCGCTTATAATGTGCTATGATATAACCAACAAGAGAGAGAACGGAATGACAACCATGATTGAGACGGTGGTTCATTTTGTATCTCTCTCAGCAAAAGGAAGCTTTTCTTTGGAAAAGCGCTTATTTTTACGCCTGTTTGTAGTGAATACTTACAAAGTAGTAGGAGGAAAACAAGATGATGAAAAGGACACACAAACTTAAACTGCTTGCCTTGCTTCTTAGTTGCTTCTTGCTTGTGGGATTGCTGCCCACGGTTGCTTTTGCAGAAGGTCCAGTTGCATGGATCGGGGAAACAGGATATGAGACACTGGAGGCTGCAGTAAATAATGCTGAAAGTGGTGCTACCATCACGCTGGGTGAGGGCAAATACACGCTCTATGAAAAAGGGGCAGTCACAGCAGGGAAAGATCTGACCTTTGTAGGTCAGGGTACCGACAAAACTGAATGGGGAATTGGAGCAACAATACCTGACTCGGATAAATTCGGTACAGAATATAACGGCGATTACAGCTTTGACGGTGCCGGTACAATTACATTCAAAAACATGACTTTGCAGAGCGGTACAGTTGATTATCTGGGCTTCATCCGTGCAGGTAAGACCGTTGTAGAAAATTGTGTAATAAACGGCAAGACCTTCTACTGGGGCTATACTTCTGCAACATTTACGAACACCACTTTCAATGCTCCGGAGGGGGATTATGCTATCTGGACCTATTCCTCACCGACGATGACATTTGACCACTGTACGTTTAATGTTTCCGGAAAAGCAATCAATGTTTATACAGACTACAGTGCAGGAAAGTATGACATTACTGTTAATTATAAAGATTGCATAGTTAACGGCAACACGCCAGAAGGAAAAAAAGATAAGGCTGTCATGAATATAAACGACAGCAATATGGGCGATTACAAATATATCATCAATATTTCCGGAAACAATGCGGTGAACGGCGTTACGCCGGATGATCAGAACGAAGAATACCCCAAAGCACAAACAGATATTTCCTGTTCCAGATTGTTTGAATTCAACACAAAGTATGGAGCAGGTAATTCAGGCCGCACGGTTGTCAACATCGATAACGTTACTGTATGGGAAAACGGCAAAATGGTAAATCATATCAATTCCGACGGGCATAAGGACAATGCTTTCACGACAACCTATGGCGAGTGGGAGAAGCAGGGTAACGGTACAACGACCAGAACCGTTACAAAGGTATGTCAGTACTGCGGTTATACGGAAACGACAACCGAAACAAAAACCGAAACAAAAACCGAAACCACCCACAGAAACGATCCTCAGGTTGTTTCCTCACCCAAGACCTTTGACGCAGGCATCGCCCTGTACGCAGGCATGGCGCTGCTGTCCCTGACCGGCGGCGCGTGGGTCGTCAATAAAAAGCGCAACGGCAAGTAAATTTCTTTCTCTGTGCCCCATCTATAAAACAGGGCGGCAGGTTGAAACGCCTGCCGCCCTGTGCTGTTTGTCTCCGGCGTCAACGACAGCGGCAAAGCCCGCGTGGCCGTATTCTGCCGGTGGGCCGAAACAACCGAATAGGTCAAGCAATACCGCCGCCGAAGCGCGGCGGTATTTTTGTATAGCGCGCCGCCCTTGCGGCACATACTATCACTGTGAACAGAATGTAAAATTTTTCTCGCTTGCAACAAATTGCTCTTCAAATCCGTCTATACTTGTGGTATGATGTTGTTCACTGGTGCAGTATGCGCCGGGACAAAAGAAAAAACCGCGCCCCGCCTGAGGGGTGCACGCAAAAGGAAGGGATTCTGGATGAAAAAGATTTTCGCCGCCCTGCTGGCGGCTGTGATGATGCTGGCGCTGGCGGCCTGCGGCGGCGACAGCGGCAAGACCGTGGATGTACAGAAGCTGGCCGATGACCTGAAGGATAACGTGCCTTACAGCACCACTATGATCGCCTCCGCTGTGGAGGATCTGGAGTACAAGCTGGATCCCCCGGAGGGGACCGCTATTGCCGGCTATATCGCCGACGGCAGCGCCTATGACATGATCGTGGTGGCCCAGTGCGCCAACGCCGACGACGCCAAAACGCTGTATGCCAATACCCAGACCTATCTGGATGACCTGAAGCGGGAGGCCAATCTCTATCAGCCCGGCGAGGAAGCCCGCCTTGACGGCGCGCTGCTGCATCAGTCCGGCGCTGTGGTGGTGCTGTGTGTCAGCGATGACACCGCCGCCGCCACCGCGATCGTGGAGGGCTATCTGAAATGAGTCGTTACAGAGGCCGCCGCCGGGGTGTTTCGCCTTTGATGCTGCTGATCGCGCTGGTGGTGGCCATCGCCGCCGTGGTGCTGATCGTCATCAATCTGGTGAAGGACAAAACACCCCCGGCTGACGATACCGATACTCCCCCTACATCCGACAGTACCAACAGCGGCGACAGCAGCACAGGCGATTCCGACACGTCTGCGGACCCCACCCCCACATATCAGCGGATCGAGCTCAAGGGCGACCAGCAGCAGTACGACGCCGTATACCGGGTGGGCGACACCGGGTATGAGATGTACAGCTATGTGGACAGCACCGCCAAAAAGTACGCCGACAACGTGAACGCTGTGGCGGACAAGCTGGCAGGCAAGGCCAACGTGTATATGCTGCCCATCCCCCTCAGCTCCGGTATCTGCCTGCCGGACGAGCTGTACGGCAAGGATGTGTTCGGCGACCAGAAGGAGGCCGAGCAGAAGATCATCGGCTATATGAACAGCAATGTGAAGTCCGTGGCGCTGTATGACGCGCTGCTGGCCCACCGCACCGAGTATATCTATTTCCGCACGGACCATCACTGGACAGGCACCGGTGCCTATTACGCCTATGAGCAGTTCTGCAAGGCCAAGGGCATCGCCGCCAAGCCGCTGGAGGGCTACGCCGTTGACGAGTACGACGGCTTCCTGGGCACTTTCTACCGTGATTCCAACAACAATGCCGACATGGGCGCCAATCCCGACAAGGTGGTGGTCTATCACCCCTTGAGCACTGAGGCCACGCTGGATTACGGCGACAGTGAGAACGCCCAGCTGACCCGCGGCAAGATCATCTACGATGAATCCACCGCCCCGGCCAGCCTGAAGTACGGTGCGTTCATCACCGGCGACAACGCCTACTCCATTATCAACAACCCCGACGTGACCGACGGCTCCAGCTGCATCGTCGTGAAGGAGTCCTTCGGCAACGCTTTCGTTCCCTTCCTGACGGATCACTATCAGACGATTTACGTCCTTGACTACCGGTACTGGAAGGGCAGCATCAGCGACTTTGCCGTACAGAACAACGTGCAGGACGTGCTGTTCGTCAATAATCTCTCCGCCATCCGCTCCACCGCGCTGGTGGGCTATCTGCACAACGTGATCTGAGCTTATCCGTCGATGTGGGACAGAGCGCCGCTCTGTCCCACTTTCCGGGAAAGGCCCTGTAAACAAACCGTTAATGACCCAAAGGAGAACGCATTATGGTCTTCAGCAGTACCGTCTTTTTGCTGCTCTTTCTGCCCCTGACGGCGGCCGTCTATTTCCTGTGCCCCCGCCGGGCCCGCAATACCGTTCTGCTTCTGGCCAGCCTTGTCTTTTACGGCTGGGGCGAGCCGAAGTATATTCTCATCATGCTGTTCTCCACGGTGTTTGACTACACCAACGCCCGGCTCATCGGCCATTTCCGGACCACCGGACGGGAAAAGGCCGCCAAGGCGGTGCTGATCGTGGATATTGTGGGCAATCTGGGGATCCTGGGCTTCTTTAAGTACACGGATTTCGCTATCGACAACATCAACAGCCTCCTGTCCGCCGGGATCCCGGCACTGGGGCTTTCCCTGCCCATCGGCATCAGCTTCTATACCTTCCAGACCATGTCCTACACCATCGACGTGTACCGCGGCATCGTCAAGCCCCAGCGCAATATTCTCAACGTGGGCGCGTACGTCACCCTGTTCCCCCAACTGATCGCCGGTCCCATCGTCCAGTACAAGACGGTGGAGCATGAGCTGATGTTCCGCCGGGAGAGCGTGTTCGAGGCCAGCCGGGGCATGCAGCGCTTCGTGGTGGGTTTGGCCAAAAAGGTGCTGATCGCCAATCAGGTGGGCGCCCTGTGGGAGGAGATCGCCGCCATGTCCGCCCCCTCCGCCGCAACGGCGTGGCTGGGCGCTATCGCCTTCACCTTCCAGATCTATTTCGATTTTTCCGGCTATTCCGATATGGCCATCGGCCTGGGTCACTTGTTCGGATTCCATTTTCTGGAAAACTTTGAGCATCCCTACGAGTCCCGCACCGTGACGGAATTCTGGCGGCGCTGGCACATCAGCCTGTCCACCTGGTTCCGGGAATACGTCTATATCCCGCTGGGCGGCAACCGCCATGGCAAGGCGCGACAGATCCTGAATCTGGCCATCGTCTGGTTCCTGACGGGCCTGTGGCACGGGGCCAGCTGGAACTTCGTGCTGTGGGGCATGTACTACGCGTTGCTGCTGATTCTGGAAAAGCTGTTTCTGCTGCGGTGGCTGGACAAGGCCCCCCGATTCGTGGGCCATCTCTACACCATTCTGTGCTTCATCATGGGTTGGGTGCTGTTCGCCATCACCGATTTCAGCCAGCTGGGACAGTACCTCTCCGCCATGTTCACCGCCACGTTTGCCGACGGGACGGCACTGTACCTGCTGCGGTCCAACGCCGTGCTGCTGGTGCTGGCCGCCGTCGGCTGCACCACCGGCCCCCTGCGGCTGTGGAACCGTGTGGAGGCGCGGCTGTCCGACGGCGCCGCCGTGACGCTGCGCACCGTGGGCGTGGTGGTACTGCTGCTGCTGTCCATCGCCTTTCTGGTGGGCGACAGCTACAATCCGTTTTTGTATTTCCGCTTCTGATGACCGTGATGCAAGGGAGGTCATTTGCCTATGAGTCAACCCGATAAAGGCGGCGCCCGCCTGATGAAACGTGAACACCAGCGCCGGGAGCTGGCGCCGCTGCTGGCCATTGCGCTGGTGCTGGTGGGGCTGTCCGCCGCGTCGCTTCTGACGCCGGACCGGGAGTTCTCCCCCAACGAAAACCGCTATCTCCAGCAGAGGCCGGAGCTGACGTGGACGACCTTGATGGACGGCACCTTCACCAAGAAGGCGGAGGATTACACCGCCGACCAGATCGCGCTGCGGGACATGTGGATGGAGTCCGCCTCGGTGGTGCAGCGGGCAGCGGGACGGCGGGAGGTCAACGACACCTGGCTGGGCCGCGACGGCCGCTATTTTGCCAAGGTCACGCCTGACACCTTTGACGCCGCCCAGTATGAGAAGAATCTGGCGCAGGTGCGCACATTTTTCGACGCCCACCCCGACAAGGACTGCCGCGTCATGATGGTGCCCACCCCGGCCTGTCTGCTGCGGGATGATCTGCCGGCCAACGCGCCGCTGTTTGACGCGGAGGGCTGTTTTGACATGCTGCTGGCTGATTTCGCAGCGGAGGCCATCGACCTGCGTGCCGCCCTGACCCCCAACGCGGCGGAGATGTACTACCGCACCGACCACCACTGGACCACACAGGGCGCGCAGACCGCCTACGGTGTATGGTGTGCCGCCACCGGCCATACCGATCGCAGCTGGCGGCTGGAGGCTGTTAGCACCACCTTCCGGGGCACCCTGTACTCCAAGGTGCTGCTGCCGGACAGCCCTTATGACACGGTGGCCATCGCCCCTGACGCCGCCATCCGCTCCATGGACTGTGACGGCGCGGTGTCCGGCAGCCTGTATGACATGGCGGCGCTGGAGGAGAAGGATCATTACAAGGTGTTCATGGGCGGCAACTACGCCAAGGTGGTCATCGACACCGGTGCTGCCACCGGCAAATCCCTGCTGGTGGTGAAGGACAGCTTTGCCAACAGCTTCCTGCCCTTCTTGGTGAAAGACTACGACACCATCACGGTGCTGGACCTGCGGTATTTCCGGGAGGGAGTGCAGCCGCTGGCGGACGGGGCCACCGATGTACTGGTGCTGTATGAGCTGACCAACTTCGCCGCGGACAAGAATCTGTATAAACTGAATAAGAGCTGACCTGAAAAGCCGCGGCATATGCCGCGGCTTTTTACAAATAATACCGTATTTCTACGTTTTCTTCAAAAAATGCGGTAAAATTTTGTGAAAATCGCGGGAAACGTTTCATGCCCTTACCATTGAACCACCCGGAAAAAAACGATATAATCAGGTAAAGTGAAGAATACCGTCGTAAGGAGAAACACCATGGAACAGCGCATCAGTAAAGAGAACTACTATCTGAATATCGCCGAGACCGTGCTGGAGCGGGCCACCTGCCTGCGGCGGGTGTTCGGCGCCATCATCGTCAAGAATGACGAGATCATCTCCACCGGCTATAACGGCGCGCCCCGTGGCCGCCGCAACTGTGTGGATATGGGCTTTTGCACCCGCGAGGCCATGAAGGTGCCCCGGGGCGAGCGGTACGAGCTGTGCCGCAGCGTCCACGCCGAGGCCAACGCCATCATCTCCGCTGCCCGGCGGGATATGGTGGGCGGAACGCTGTATCTGGTGGGCCGCAACGCCCAGACCGGCGAGCTGCTCCACGATGCCACCTCCTGCGCCATGTGCCGCCGCATGGTGATCAATGCGGGGCTTTCCAAGGTCATCATCCGCACCACCGCATCGGAATTTTCCGTGGTGGACGTGCAGGACTGGGTGAATTTGGAGGACGACGTACCGGATCTGCAGTAAAGAAAAAGTGGGATTGAGCGAAGCTATCCGGCACAAGCGCCGGGTAACAATATATCAAAGGAAATACAAAGGAGAATGTCATGATGTTGAACGAAAAAACGATGGCCGCTTACACGGCTATCCTGCAGGAAGAGCTCCTGCTGGCCACAGGGTGTACAGAGCCCATCGCCGTCGCGTACTGTGCTGCCAAGTTGCGCGAGGTGCTGGGCGGAAAACCGGAAGAAGTGCTGGCTGAGGTCAGCGGCAACATCCTCAAGAACGTGAAATCCGTGGTCGTACCCAATACGGATGGCCGTCGCGGCATCGACGCTGCCATCGCGGTAGGTATTGTGGCCGGCGACGCGGACGCGGAATTGCAGGTGATTGCCAACGTCACAGAAGATGACGTAGCCACCATTCAGGGCTATCTGGATGCCACACCCATTAAAGTCACCTGTCCCGAGACCCCCTGCCTGCTGGATATCTTCCTGCATGGTAAACGGGACGGACACACCGCCTCGGTGCGGGTGGCCAACAACCATACCAACATCATCTACATGGAAAAGGACGGCGCCGTCCTGCTGGAAAAACCCCTGACCGCCAACGCGGAGGACAATTTGCAGGACAAGAGCGTTCTCAACGTAAAAGACATCATCACATTCGCCGAAACTGTACCGTTAACCACTATTGAACCCATCATTGGCCGGCAGATCCGGTGCAACACCGCCATCGCCGAAGAGGGACTGCGCAACAGCTGGGGCGCCAACATCGGCTCCACCCTGCTGCTGACCGGGGACGACCCGGAGACCCAAGCCCGGGCATGGGCCGCCGCCGGCTCCGACGCCCGCATGAACGGCTGCGAGATGCCGGTGGTCATCTGCTCCGGCTCCGGCAATCAGGGCATCACCGCCTCCGTCCCCGTGTGGAAATACGGCAAGCTGACCGGAGCGGACGACGAAAAGATCCTGCGGGCCGTGTGCCTCAGCGACCTGATCACCATTCATCAGAAAACCGGCATCGGACGGCTCAGCGCCTACTGCGGCGCGGTGTCCGCCGGTGTGGGCGCCGGCTGCGGCATCGCGTGGCTGCGGGGCGCGGACTATGACGGCATCGCCCACACGCTGCAAAACGCGGTGGCCATGATCTCCGGCTGCATCTGCGACGGCGCCAAGGCCAGCTGTGCCAGCAAGATCGCCATGGGCGTGGAGTGCGGTATTCTGGGCTATAACATGTACCGCACCGGCAACAACTTCCGTCCCGGCGACGGCATCATGGGCGCGGATGTGGAGGACACCGTCCACAATGTGGGCGTGCTGGCCGCGCAGGGTATGCGAGAGACTGACCGTGTCATCCTGAAGATCATGACGGAGTAAGAGGTATCCGAGGCGGCCCGAAAACGGGCCGCCTTTCCCTTATCAGAGTCGAAAATGGGGGGAAAGACGGTACATAAACACCCTTTTTAAGGCGGTTTTTTCCGGAAAACCCCTTGCAATTGCTGTATTCATATGGTAAAATACCACATGGTAGTATGTGTTGACTGAGAGTGGACGTTTCGTCCGCTCTTTTTGTTGAGCAAAATCCGTTTCTTAAAAATCGGAAATCGTAAGGAAAATGAAGCGAGGAACGCTATGAAAAAAGTCACCGACATCGTGTGGGAGCTGGCGGAGCCTGTGGCAAAGGAAAACGGCTGTGAGCTGTGGGACGTGGAGTACGTCCGTGAGGCCGGCCAGTGGTATCTGCGGCTGTATCTGGATAAGGAGGGCGGCGTGGACATTCTGGACTGCGAAGCCGTCAGCCGGAAGGTCAGCGACCTGCTGGACGAGGTGGACCCCATTGAATCCAGCTATATGTTCGAGGTGTCCTCCGCCGGAGCGGAACGGCAGCTGAAGCGGCCCTCCGACTTCAAGCGCTTCATGGGAAGCTCCGTGCTGGTAAAGACCTACAAGAACCGGGACGGCCGCAAGGAATTTGCCGGTATTCTGGCCGGCTATGAGGACGGCGCCGTGCTGCTGGATATGGGCGGTCAGGCTCCGGTACGGTTTGAAAAGGCCGAGGTGGCGCTGGTGCGCCTGCGGGTGGAATTTTAAGAACAAGTTTCGTTTAAGATAGTGAGGAGAACAAGACCATGAAATGTGATGAGATTTTTGCGGCGCTGGCTATGCTGGAGAAGGAACGGGGGATTCCTCAGAACTTCATGATGGGCAAGATTATTCAGGCCCTGACCACCGCCTATAAGCGGGATCACGAGGGCGTGGAGAACGTGATCGTGGACGTGGACGAGGAAAAGCACGACCTGCGGATGTATGTGCAGAAGGAGATTGTGGAAGAGGTGGAGAATCCCGGCACCGAGATCTCGCTGGAGGAAGCCCGTCGGCTCAGTGCCAAGAACGAGCTGGGTGGCGTGGTGAACCTGCCGGTGGAAAACGTGGAATTCGGCCGCATTGCCGCCGGCAACGGCAAGCAGGTCATCATTCAGGGCCTGCGGGAAGCCGAACACGGCATGATCTATGACGAGTGGGGCTCCAAGCAGCACGAGATCCTGACCGGTACCGTGGTGCGCATCGACCCCCGCAACGGCAACGTGATCCTGAAAATTGGCTCCGGCAACGAGAGTACCGAGGCCGTGCTGACCCAGAATGAGCAGGTGTCCGGCGAGACGCTGACCGAGGGCCAGATGGTGAAGGTTTATCTGGTGGAGGTCCGCCGCACCACCCGCGGCCCGCAGGTGCTGATCTCCCGCACCCACCCCGGTCTGGTGAAGCGGCTGTTTGAACTGGAGGTGCCCGAGATCTACGACGGCACGGTGGAGATCCGCTCCATCGCCCGTGAGGCGGGCAACCGCACCAAGATGGCCGTCTGGTCCGAGGATGAGAACATCGACCCCATCGGCGCCTGCGTCGGTCCCCGCGGCCAGCGGGTCAACGCCATCGTGGAGGAGCTGCGGGGTGAGAAGATCGACATTATCAAGTACAGCGAGGATCCGGCGGAGTTCATTGCCGCCGCGCTGGCGCCCGCCGACGTGCTGGAGGTGCGTCTGGCGTCTGAGGGCAAGGCCTGCCGCGTCATCGTGCCTGACGACCAGCTGAGTCTGGCCATCGGCAAGGAGGGCCAGAACGCCCGCCTGGCCGCCCGGCTGACCAGCTATAAGATCGACATCAAGCCCGCTTCTCACAGCGAGGACTGATTATAACAAGGAGGTGGCCGGTATGGCTGTCAAACCCCGGAAGATCCCGCAGCGCCAGTGTGTCGGCTGCCGCGAGATGAAGGATAAAAAGGAACTGCTGCGGGTGGTGCGTACCCCGGAGGGCGATATCCAACTGGACGGACGGGGGAAGGCCTCCGGACGGGGCGCGTATGTGTGTCCCAACGTGACGTGCCTGAAAAAGGCCCGCAAGTCCAAGGCGCTGGAGCGGGCGCTGGATACCCCCATCCCCGAAGCGGTCTATGACGCGCTGGAGGCGCAGATGGGGGGCGGCGAAGGATGATCGGGCAGATGCTGTCCATGCTGGGCCTTGCCAAAAAGGCGGGCCGGGTGGAGATCGGAGAGGAACCGGTAGGCGCTGCCGCCCGGGCGAAAAAGGCACGGGTGATTTTGGTGGCGCAGGATGCCGGACCCTCCTCCCAGCGCAGGGCTTTCTCCTTTGCCGAGACGGGCACGTGCCTGTGCCTGGCCGTCCCGGCGGATAAGGACGCGCTGGGCCGGGCGTTGGGCCGCACCAGTGTGGCCATGTGCGCCGTAACGGAGATCGGCTTTGCCGGGGCGGTGGTGAAAAAGCTGGCCGCCATGGATCCGGAGCGCTACGGCGCGGCGGCGGCACAGCTGGACGGAAAGGCCCAGCGGGCCATGGAGCGCCGGGCGGAGCAGCTGCGGCACGAGAAGAACCTGCGGCAGGGGAAACGGCGTATCCACAGCGATAAGCCCCCGGAAGTTCCGGCGGCGCCGACGGGGAAACCGCCCCGACAGGCAAGAGCGCCGGAAGCCGGCGTCAGGCGGCCCGGTCAGCGGGCCGGAAAGCCGTCCGGTACACGGCAAAGACCCCCAAGGGAGGATCGTTTTGCCGGCTCACTGCCGGTGAAGCGGGGCAAGGGCAGCCGGAAGAAATCCGGCCGGCAGTAACACGAACACACACGGAGCGCTTCGACGCGCCGTTGACTTAAGATGGAGGTGGCTTTATTTGGGTAGCGTAGCAAACAAATACAGAGTGCATGAGGTGGCGAAGGATTTCGGGATTGCCACGAAGGACGTGACGGAGATCTTGACCAAGTATGCCGAGACCCCCAAGAACCATATGCAGGCACTGGAGGATCGGGAGCTGTCTCTCATCTTTGAGTATCTGACCCAGCACAATCAGATCGCCAGCATCGCGACCATTTTTGCCGAGGGGGCAAAGGTGGAGGAAAAGAAGCCGGAGCCGAAAAAGCAGCAGCCCCAGCAGGGCCAGAACCGGCAGCAGCCCCAGCAGCAGGGGAAGCCCCAGGGCGATAAGCAGAGCGCACAGCAGCCCCAGAAGCCCATGTCCCGCGTGCCCCAGAAGCAGGTGGTGGATACCCGCAAGGCCACCAACGTGAATCTGGACAAGTACGATGAGAAGCTGCAGGACATGGCCGACAGAAGCAACAGCCGCGGCGGACGCCGTGACAAGGACCAGCTGCAGGGCAAGGAGAAGTTCCGCAACTCCAAACAGCGCCAGAACGGCCCCATGACCAACAAGCGCAAGCAGGAGGAGGCCGACCGTATGCGCAGGCTGCGGCTGGAGGTCATCAAGAACACACCTGTCACCGTGCAGATCCCCGACGAGATCTCCGTGGGCGAGCTGGCCAGCCGCATGAAAAAGACCGGCGCGGAAGTGGTCAAGTGCCTGATGAAGAACGGCGTTATGGCCTCTTTGAGCCAGATGATCGACTTCGACACCGCCGCCATTATCGCGGAGGAAATGGGCTGCAAGGTGGAGAAGGAAGTGGTGGTCACCATCGAGGAAAAGCTGATCGACGACCATCAGGACAAGGAAGAGGATCTGGTGCCCCGCGCTCCCGTGGTGGTGGTTATGGGTCACGTGGACCACGGCAAGACCAGCCTGCTGGACTATATCCGCAATGCCCACGTGGCCTCCGGCGAGGCCGGCGGCATCACCCAGCACATCGGCGCCTATCAGGTGGAGATCCACGGCAAGCCCATCACCTTCCTGGATACCCCGGGTCACGAGGCGTTTACCTCCATGCGTGCCCGCGGAGCCATGGTGACGGATATCGCCATTCTGGTGGTGGCCGCCGAGGACGGCATCATGCCCCAGACCATCGAGTCCATCAACCACGCCAAGGCTGCCGAGATCCCCATTATCGTGGCCATCAACAAGATGGATAAGCCCGAGGCCAACCCCGAGCGCATCAAGCAGCAGCTGACCGAGTACGGTCTGGTGTGCGAGGAGTGGGGCGGCGACACCATCGTGTGTCCCATCTCCGCCAAGACCGGTATGGGCGTGGACAATCTGCTGGAGATGCTGACGCTGACTGCCGAGGTCAGTGAGCTGAAGGCCAACCCCAACCGTGCCGCCCAGGGTACTGTTATCGAAGCGCGTCTGGACAAGGGCCGCGGCCCTGTGGCCACGCTGCTGGTGCAGAACGGTACGCTCCATCAGGGCGATATCATCATTGCCGGTACCTCCGTGGGCCGTGTCCGCGCCATGGTGGGCGACAAGGGCCAGCGGATGACCGAGGCCGGCCCCAGCGTACCTGTGGAGATCACCGGCCTGAGCGAGGCGCCCTCCGCCGGCGCCACCTTCAACGCCGTGGCCGATGAAAAGCTGGCCCGCGAGCTGGTGGAGCAGCGCAAGGCCGAGGAGAAGGCCAAGGCCAACGCCCCTGTCACCAAGGTCTCGCTGGAGGATCTGTTCAGCCAGATCCAGGCCGGCGAGATGAAGAACCTGAACCTGATCGTCAAGGCCGACGTGCAGGGCAGCGTGGAGGCGGTGAAGGCCTCTCTGGAGAAGCTCAGCAACGACGAAGTGCGCGTCCGTGTCATCCACGGCGGTGTGGGTGCCATCAACGAGTCCGACGTGATGCTGGCCTCCACCTCTCAGGCCATCATCGTGGGCTTCAACGTCCGTCCTGACGCTGCCGCCCGGGACAGTGCCGCCCGTGCCAATGTGGATATGCGGATGTACCGTGTCATTTACGACGCCATCAACGAGATCGAGGCCGCCATGAAGGGTATGCTGGCCCCCAAGTACCGGGAAGTGGTGCTGGGCCACGCCGAGGTGCGCCAGACCTACAAGGTGTCCGGTGTGGGTACCGTGGCCGGCTGCTACGTGCAGGACGGCAAGCTGCAGCGCAAGGACTGCCAGGTGCGGCTGGTCCGCGACGGCATCGTGATCCACGAGGGTGTGCTGGCCTCTCTCCAGCGGTTCAAGGACTCCGTCAAGGAGGTCGTGGCCGGCTATGAGTGCGGCCTGAGCATTGAGAAGTACAACGATATCAAGGAAGGCGATATCGTGGAAGCGTTTACCATGGAGGAGATCCCCCAGTAAACGATTCTGCCGCATAATCTTGTGATTTTGCGGCAAAGGAGATCGCGGCCGCCTGCGGGCGGCGAACTCTGCGAGGCTACTGTTACGAGGGGCGGGCGTTTCGCCCGCCCCTGTTTTCGCGAAAGGAGCGTTTTTATGGCATCCAACCGTATTGGACGCATCAACGAAGAGATCCAGCGGGAGCTGTCCGGCCTGCTGCGCACGGTGAAGGATCCCCGGGTGGCGGACGCCATGCTGACCATCACCCATGTGGACACCACCAGCGACCTGCGGTACAGCCGTATCTATATCAGCGCCTTGGACCGCACCCACGAGAAGGACCTGATGCGGGGCCTGAAGTCCGCCGGCGGCTATCTGCGCCATGAACTGGGCCAGCGCCTGCAGCTGCGCTATACGCCGGAGCTGCAGTTCTTCGCCGACGATTCCATTGCCCACGGAGCGCACATTCTGGATATGCTGCACCATGTCAAGCCCGCCAATCCCGCCAACGCGGACATCGTGCTGCCGGAGGATAGGTGAGATGGAACGACCGATCCTGACTGCCCGGGAGGCCGCCGGATATCTGGACGCGCTGGACAACGTGCTGCTGCTGACCCATGTGCGGCCGGACGGCGACACCATTGGCAGCGCCGCGGCCTTGTGCGCCGCACTGCGCCGGTGCGGCCGCACGGCGTATCTGCTGCCCAATCCGGAGATCACCGCCACCTATGCCCCCTACGCCGCCCCCTACTGGGCCCCGGAGGGCTGGGAGGGGGACCATGTGGTCAGTGTGGATATTGCCGATGTGAGCCTGCTGCCGGAGAACGCCAAGCCTTACGCCGGGCGCATCGAGCTGGCCATCGACCACCATCCGTCCCATGGCTTCTTTGCCCGCAACACCTGTCTGGAGGCGGACAGCGCCGCCTGCGGCGAGGTGGTCTATGAGATCATCTCCCATCTGACGGCGCTGACGCCGGAGATCGCACTGCCGCTGTATGTGGCGGTCAGCACCGACTGCGGCGGCTTTCAGTACGGCAACACCACCGCCCGCACCCACCGCATCGCGGCGGCCCTGATGGAGGTGGTGGACGTGGCGGCGGTGAACAAAACGCTGTTCCGCACCAAGAGCCGGGTGCGGCTGGCCCTGGAATCCCGCATGGTGGCGGAAATGCAGCTGTTTGACCGTGAGCGTGTGGTGGTGATGACTATCCCCCTGTCGCTGCGGCAGGAGATGCAGGCCACCGACGCGGATATTGAGGAATTGAGCGCCCTGCCCGCACTGGTGGAGGGCACCGACTGCGGCGTGACCCTGCGGGAGCTGCGGCCCGGCGCCGTGAAGGTGTCGGTACGCTCCGGCCCCCGGGTAGACGCCTGTGCGCTGTGCCGGGAGCTGGGCGGCGGAGGCCATCACGCCGCTGCCGGCGCCACCGTGAACGGTACGCTGGACGAGGCGCGTATGGCCGTTCTGGCGGCGTACCGGAAGGTTACGGGAGCGTAACGTCAGCGCTTTCACGCAAGAAGAGGTCGTAAGGAGACGCCTATGGCCAACGGAATCATCATCATCGACAAGCCTGCGGATTGGACGTCCATGGATGTGTGCGCCAAGCTGCGGGGCATTCTGAAAACAAAAAAGGTGGGCCACGCCGGGACGCTGGACCCCATGGCGACAGGAGTGCTTCCCGTTTTTGTGGGACGGGCCACACGAGGCGTTTCCTTTGCCGAGAGCGGCGAAAAGGAGTACGTCGCCACGCTGCGGCTGGGCCTTGTCACCGACACGCAGGACGTTTCCGGACGCGTGCTGGAGGAGCATCCCGCCGCCGTGACGGCATCCGAGGTGGCTGCCGCGCTGCCGCGGTTTACCGGCGACATCCTGCAAATACCGCCTATGTACTCCGCCATCAAGGTCAACGGCCAGAAGCTGTACGATCTGGCACGGCAGGGCCGGGAGGTGGAGCGCAGGCCCCGCGCCGTCACCATCTTTGCACTGGAACTGGTGCAGCAGCTGTCGCCCACCGACTTTCAGCTGCGGATCCGCTGCTCCAAGGGCACCTATATCCGTACTCTGTGCCACGATCTGGGACAGCTTCTGGGCTGCGGCGGCTGCATGGCCGCGCTGCGGCGCACCATGGCGGCGGGCTATACCCTGGCGGAAAGCCACACATTGGAGGAGGTGCAGGCCCGGGGCGAGTCGCTGCTGCAGCCTGTGGACACCCTGTTCCGGCAATACGGCACCTATCACATTTCCCATCCGCGCCTGGAGCAGCTGTGCCGCAACGGCAACGCCTTCACCGTGAAAGAACCGCCGGCAGACGGCTTATACCGGGTATACGGCATGGAAGGGGACTTCCTGTGCCTGAGCCGGCTGGAAAACGGACGGATGACGTCCATCAAGAACTTTTTTGGAGCGTAAACTATGAAGCCTACCGTGATCGCATTGGGATTTTTTGACGGCGTACACCGGGGACACGGCGCGCTGCTGCGCCGCACCGCAGAGGTGGCATGCCGGCTGAACGCCACGCCTGCCGCCTTTACCTTTGACCGACCGCCCAAGGAGGTGGTGACGGGCAAACCGGTGCCGCTGATCAACTCCACTCAGGAGCGGCGGGAGCTGATGGAGCGGCTGTACGGCATTCAGCGGGTGATCGTGGCGCCCTTTGACCACGGGATGATGACCATGAGCTGGGAGGATTTCATCACCAAACTGCTGGTGGAGACCTACGGCGCCGTGCATCTGGTGGCGGGCCACGACTACCGCTTCGGCCACAAAAACGCCGGAACGCCGGAGCTGCTGCAGGAAAAGTGCCGTCAGCTGGGGCTGGGCTGTGACATCATTCCCAAGGTGGAATACGACGGCATTACCGTCAGCTCCACCTATATCCGCCAGCTGGTGGAGAGCGGACAGGTGGAGCGGGCCGCGGAATTTCTGGGACACCGCCACTGCTTGAGCCAGACGGTGGCCCATGGGTTCCGGTTTGGCCGCACCATCGGCATCCCCACCATCAATTTCACCGTGCCGGACCATGTGCTGGTGCCGGAACGGGGCGTGTATATCACCCGCGCCTATCTGCCTGACGGCAGCAGCATTGCCGGCGTGACCAATGTGGGCACCCGCCCTACCGTCAGCGACAGCAGCAAGGTGTCCATCGAGACCTTTTTGCTGGATTTTGACGGCGACCTGTACGGCAAGCGCATCCGGCTGGAGTTTTGCCGCCGTCTGCGGGAGGAGAAGAAATTTGACTCCCCGCAGCAGCTGAAAGACGAGGTCGAAAAAAACATTGCTCAGGCCCGGGCCTATTTTCGGGAAACAGGAGAGGCATAACAAACATCCCCCAGGAGTTGGCTCCTGTGGGATGTTTGTTATGCGCCGCGTTGAGCGCATACCTGTATGTTGAAATTTCTTTGTTCTTCCCTCTGTATTTTGCAAAAAATGCAGAGGGGCTTTTATTTCCCGACGAAATGTGAGGGCCTTTTTTCGTACAATAGGTCGTGTGAAAGCCGCCCTGTCAGCAGGGCGAAGGGAGGGAGAGCGCATGAAACGGCCAACGATACGGGACAAGTCCCTTCCGGGCGCCCTGAAGCAGTCCGCCCTGTGGGGCGTGCTGACGTTTTTGCTGAGCGCGGCCCGGACCGGTGGGCTGTACGGCCCGTGGGGGCTGGCTGCCGTGGCGGTGTCCGGCGGAAAGGGCCGGGGACTGTGGGCACTGGTGGGCGCGGCGGCAGGCGCGCTGGTGTTTTTCGACTTTCAGACAGGGCTGCGGTTCGCCGCTTCCGCCGTTTTGATCTATTGCGTCAACATGGCCTTTTGCGATACAAAGCTGTCCCGCCGGCCGGGCTATGCGCCGCTGCTGGCGGCCGGATCGCTGTTTTTGGTACAGTCCATCTACTTACTGGGCCGCACGGCCTCCCAATGGGCACTGTGTGCCGCCTCGTCCGCCATCGCTGCGGCGGTAGCCTTCGCCATGGGCGAGGAGCGGACGGATCCGCGGCTGAAGCTGCTGGCGATCCTGTCGGCCGGTGCGGCTGCCCTTTCTGCCGTCCGGATCGAGGGCTTTTCCCCCGGCGGCGTGGTGGCGGCGTGGCTGGCGCTCTTATGCGGCGCCGCGTCGTCTCCCACCTGTGCCGCCGCACTGGGGGCCGGTGTGGGACTGTGCGCCGATTTGGCGCTGCCGTCGCCGGGGTTACTGATGGCGGCGGTTTGCGGCTGCGGCGCACTGGGCGCGTCGCTGCTGCGTCGGAGGCCCCGGATCATGCAGGCGGTTGCCTTCTGCCTGTGCGCTGCCGGGGCGGCGCTGGCACTGGATGCGGACAGGCCGGGAATGACGCTGTATGAATCGGCGGCAGGCGCCGCGGCGTATTTATTGCTGCGCCGCAAGTGGCTGCCCTTTACAAATGGGGAAACACCGGAAAAAGCTACCGCGGCGCCTGCCATGGCGGCGCAGACTGCCGTCATGAAGGAGGGGGCGGCGGCATTCCGGGAGTTATACGACACCATGTTCCGCTCCAATACGCCGGAGACCGGTGAGAATCCCTCTGTGATCTTCGACCAGGCTGCCGAGCAGGTGTGCCGCGGCTGCCTGCTGGTAAAGCGGTGCTGGCAGGCGGAGTACGGCGAGACCTACAACGCCTTTAACGACGCCTGCGGTGCCATGTTGAAACGGGGCAAAGCGGAAGCGGAGGATTTCCCCCTCTTTTTCACCAGTCGGTGCCTGCATTTTCCGGAGCTGCTGGATGCCGTCAACCGGGAACTGTACGCCTTCCGGCTGCGGCGACAATACCGCACGCGGCTGGAGGATGTGAGGGAATTGGCGGAGGTGCAGTATGAGCATCTGGGCGAAGCGTTGGGAGAGGGCGGTGTGACGGAGCCGGAGGGCGAACTGCCCCTGCGGTGCCGGGTGGGCACACTGCTGCGGCCCAAGGAGGGCGAGACGCTGTGCGGCGACCAGTTGGCGGTGTTTACGGTGGGGGCCACCCTGTATATGCTGCTGTCCGACGGCATGGGCAGCGGCGCGGCGGCCCATGCCGAAAGCGCCATGACGGTGCGGCTGCTGCGGCAGTTCCTCAAGGCCGGCATCCAGCCGCGGCCGGCGCTGAAAACCATCAATACGGCGCTGACGCTGCGGTGTCAGGAGGGCGGCGGTTTCACCACCATCGACCTGATGGCGCTGGACCGGCGCAGCGGCGCGGCCACCCTGTACAAATACGGTGCGGCGCCCTCCTATGTGAAAAAAGGCGGCACAGTGACGCGTCTCGACGCGGGGAGCCTGCCGGCGGGCCTGCAGGATGCCCGGCAGCCGCCGGAGTCCACCGGCGTGCAGCTGGAACCGGGCAGCGTGCTGGTAATGGTCAGCGACGGCGTTACCGGCGGCGACAGCGAGGACTGGCTGCGGGGACTGCTGGGCGGATGGCAGGGCGGCGACAGTCAGGAGCTGGCCCAGATGATCCTTGCCGAATCCCGCCGCCACGGCGGACTGCGGGACGATTGCGCCGCGTTGGTCCTGCGTCTTGAAAAAACTGATGAAACACTTGAAAAACGTGTATAACGCTCCCTGCCGCGGGACATACTTTTTCCATCAGGCAAGACATGGTCATTACGGCAGTACAAGGAGGGCATGGTTTTGGTAAAAGGTGTTTCCCGGCGGGTCATTGTCGTGGACAGTCCCGACCCGCAGGTGTTTGAACAGGCGATCTTCATTCTCAGCAGCGACGGCGCCGGGGTCAGCCAGCAGCAGCTGGTGGATCAGGCCGTCCGGGTCGCCAAAAGCTATGCCCGCACTCACGGCGTTCCCATGCGCAGCTTCCACATGACGCCGCCGCTATGGATGGCGGCAGGCAGCGCTGTCATCGGTGCGGTCTGGGCCATGGTGGCACTGTTGTAGCTGCACAAATGTTTTTGCTTTCTTTCCACATTTTTCTCCTCACTTGGGGCGGACGATCCTTCGTCCGCCCTCTTTTTTTCCGGAAAAGGATATGATATAATAAGCGGACATGTACAAGCATATGGAGTTTTTGCGGAGGATATGACGCGATGAAGATCGGAAATGTGGAGGTGGCGTCGCGGCTGGCGCTGGCGCCCATGGCGGGCGTGACGGACATGGCGTTCCGTCAGATCTGCCGGGAGCTGGGCGCCGGATACTCCTGCACGGAGCTGGTCAGCGCCAAAGCGCTTTGCTATCAGGACAAAAAAAGCCGTACCCTGCTGAAAATGGCCCCTAACGAGCATCCAGCGGCGGCGCAGATCTTCGGCAGCGATATCGCCTGCATGGCGGAGGCCGCCCAGATCGCGGCGGAGGTGTCCGGCGCGGAGATCATCGATATCAACATGGGCTGCCCGGTGGGGAAAGTGGTGTCCAACGGTGACGGCTCGGCGCTGATGAAGGATCCGGAGAAGGCGGCCCGTCTGGCCGAAGCGGTGGTGAAGGCCAGTCCGGTCCCGGTGACGGTGAAGATGCGCCGGGGCTGGGACAAGGGCAGCGTCAACGCCGTGGAGCTGGCAAAGATGCTGGAGCAGGTGGGCGTGGCGGCAGTGGCCGTTCATGGCCGCACCCGTGCCCAGATGTACGGCGGGCAGGCGGATTGGGTCACCATCCGGGAGGTGAAGGAGGCCGTTCACATCCCCGTCATCGCCAACGGCGATATCTTCTCGGCAGAGGACTGCCTGCGGATCTTACAGTTTACCGGAGCGGACATGGCCATGGTGGGCCGGGGCTGCTTCGGCAACCCGTGGCTGTTTCAGCAGTGCGCCGCGGCGCTGGAGGGCAGACCCGTTCCGCCCCTGCCGCCGCTTGCGGAGCGGTGTGATCTGGCGGTGCGGCAGATCGAGCTGGCCCGGGAGGATAAGGGTGAGCGGGTGGCCATTCTGGAGGCGCGGCGGCATTACGCCTGGTATCTCAAGGGTGTGCCCCATGCCAACTACTACAAAGACCAGATCGTGCGGATGAACACCATGGAGGACGTATACCGCGTGACGGCGGGCATCAAGAGGGATTTGAAATGAAGGATCAGGAACACATCATTGCGCGCGCCCGGCGGGGAGACGCCGATGCCTTTGAGCAGCTGGTGGCAGCCTATCGGAACCAGGTGTTCCGCCTTGCCCTGCGCATGTGCGGCAACGAGGCGGACGCCGATGAGGTAGCCCAGGAGGCGTTTCTCTCCGCATGGAAGGGGTTGCCCAATTTCCGGGGGGAGAGCCGGTTTTCCACATGGCTCTATCAGCTGACCACCCACGCCGCCATTGATTTGATGCGGCGGGAAAAGCGGCAGGCAGCCGCTGAGGATATTGACGGGATCACCGCTGCTGACGACGGGCCTTCGCCCCAACAGCAGGTGGAGCGCGCCGAGACCCGGCGGGAAGTCCGGTCTGCGCTGATGCAGCTGCCGGAGGAGTACCGGCAGGTGCTGGTGCTGCGCTTTATGCAGGAACTCAGCTATGAGGAGATCGGCCAGACGCTGAAGCTGCCGGCGGGCACGGTGAAATCCCGGCTGAACCGGGCCAAGGCGCAGCTAAAAGACATTTTATCCCGCAGCGGGAACCTTTTCGGCGCGGTCAGCGTCATACATACAGAGCAACAGGGGAAGGAGGTGCAGCCATGAACCGGGAAGAACGGGAAAACGATGTATTGGAACAGTTATTGCGGGAGTCTCTGGCGTCTGACGCCGAACCCGCAGAGGATTTTACGGCCCGGCTCATGGAACAGGTGCGCCGTACGCCCCAGGAGAAGGCAAAAAAACAGCCGTATCAGAAGATCCTGGCGGCGCTGGCCGCCTGCGCGGTGATCGCCGCGGCCATTCCGTTGGTCATGCCCTGGGCGAGCAATCAGGCCGCCACAAGCGCGGACAGTGCCGCTCCGGAGATGCAGGAGGAAGCCAACGGTGCGGATACCGCCGACGACCGGCTGGTGTACAGTACCGCGCCCACCAACGGCGGCGAAGAGGACTTTGATACTGCCGGGCAGCAGGACCGTAAGCAGAATTTCGGCGCCGGAGAAGCGGTCACGCTGACCGGTCAGGAGGCCGGTGAGGCCCGGGAGGTGCTGGACGCCATGGCGGTGGAGCCGGTCTCCGCCGAGGACGGCAGCGTAACCTATGACCTGACACGGGAACAGGCGGCGGCACTTGGCGAAACCGTAGAAGCACTGCACGACATTGACGGCGGCGTGACGCTGATACTGGAGGTGGCGGAATGAAAAATCCCTCGGCCCGTAAGCTGGCCGCCGCCGGCATGATTGGCGCGGCTTACGCTGTGATGGCCATTTTCGGGTCGGTATTCGGCATTACCTACGGGCCTATCCAGTTCCGGTTTTCCGAGGCGCTGTGTGTGCTGCCATTCCTGTTTCCCGAGGCAGTGGGTGGTCTGTTTGTGGGGTGCCTGATCGCCAATCTCTTCAGCCCCTACGGCCTTCTGGACATCGTGATAGGCTCCCTTGCCACGCTGATCGCGGCATGGCTCACCTCCCGGTGCCGCAGCCGGTATCTGGCGCCGCTGCCGCCCGTGGTGGTCAATGCCGTGCTGGTGGGCGGGCTGCTGGCCTTTGAGCAGGCCGGCTTTACCGGAGCCTTTGCCGCCGCGTTTTGGTACAATGCCTGCTCGCTGGCCGTCAGCGAGGCGGTGGTATGCTACGTTTTGGGCCTTTTGCTGTTGAAAGGACTGGAAAAAACGAAATATTTCCGTGATCTGCAAAAAAAAGATTGACTTTTTGCGTGGAAATGGTAAAATAATTAGGCTCGCGTATTATGGAAAGATGCGGGTAAATCCTTGCTCCCATCTGTGAATGGGGGCCATTTGTCCAAAAGGAGGTGCAAAGTATGGCTAAGATTTCCGCCAACTATGAGGTCGTTTACATCATCGACCCCGCACAGGGTGAGGAGGCTGTTGCCGCCACCGTGGCAAAGTTCCAGGCTCTGGCTGAACAGCATGCGTCCAACGTCGTCGTCGACGAGTGGGGCAAGCGTCGTCTCGCGTATGCGATCGACTACAAGACCGAAGGCTATTATGTTCTGATGTCCTTCACCAGCGCGCCGGAATTCCCCCGTGAGCTGGATCGTATCCTTGGCATTACCGAGGGTGTCATGCGTTCCATGATCGTCTGCAAGGACGAGTAAGGAGGGCTTTCGATGCTCAACAAAATCTTTATCATGGGCCGTCTGACCCGTGATCCCGAACTGCGCCGTACGCCGTCCGGTACCCCTGTTACCAGCTTCTCTCTGGCCGTGGACCGGGATTACAAGTCCCAGTCCGGCGAGAAGGAAACGGATTTCATCGATGTGGTGGCGTGGCGTTCCACTGCCGAATTCGTCGCGAAGTATTTCACCAAGGGCCGCATGGCCGTGGTGGAGGGTCGTCTGCAGATCCGCGACTGGCAGGACAAAGACGGCAACAAGCGCCGCAGCGCGGAGGTCGTTGCCGACAACGTCTATTTCGGTGACAGCCGGCCCGCAGGCAATGGCGGCAATTCGTTCAACGACGCCCCTGCCTATCACAGTGCGCCCGCTTACAGCGCGCCTGCCGGCGGTTTCGCGGCCCCTGTGGGCGGCGACTTTGCCGAGATCGATGAAGAGGACGGCGACCTGCCGTTCTGATCCGTGTCAAGGACACAAAAAATTATAAGGAGGACTATTCCATGGCTATGGAACGTGAAAACAGACCCGCACGCGGCGGCGTCCGCAAGCGGAAAAAGGTTTGCCAGTTCTGCGTGGATAAGTGCGAGCATATTGATTACAAGGATGCTGCCAAGCTGCGCCGCTTCATCAGCGAGCGCTCCAAGATCCTGCCTCGCCGCACCACCGGTACCTGCGCCATGCATCAGCGCCAGCTGACCGAGGCCATCAAGCGCGCCCGTCAGATCGCCCTGCTGCCCTTCGTGACCGAGTAAGGTACGAACACACATACAACAAGAATCCCCACCCTGCCGGGTGGGGATTTTTATGATTATGAAGATGTATCAGTATCATCTGACCATGGACCGGTCGATCTCCGCCAGAGAGTGGGCGCCGCACATGAGCATGGTGTCCTCCAGCTCCGCTTTCAGCTTGGCCACCAACGCGGCAGGGCCTTCCAGACCACCGCCGTAGACCATGTTGACGAAGGGACGGGCGATCAGCACGCCCTTGGCGCCCAGCGCCAGCGCCTTGAACACATCCATACCGGTGCGGATACCGCCGTCCACCAGCACCATCACGTCCTTGCCCACGGCTTCCACGATCTCCGGCAGCACCTCCACCGTGGCGGGACACTGATCCAGCACACGGCCGCCGTGATTGGATACGACGATGGCCTTGGCACCGGCCTTGACAGCCTTCTCCGCGCCGCGAACGGTCATGATGCCCTTGAGGATAAATGGCACCTGCGCATAGTCTGCGATCTCCTTCAGCTCCTCCACCGTTTTGCTGCCGGCGGGAGGCGTCAGATTCTTCAGGAAGGGGAGACCTGCCGCGTCGATATCCATGGCAATGGCCCAGGCACCGCTGGCCTTGGCCATATCCAGCTTGCGGAACACTTCCTCTTTATTCCACGGCTTCACGGTGGTGACACCTGCGCCGTGATTGGCCGCGATAGCCTTCGAGGCGCCCTCCATGACGGCGGGATTGGTGCCGTCACCGGTAAAGGCCAGGATCCCGGCCTTGGCGCAGGCGGAAACCAGCAGGTCGTTATATTCCATATCGTTATAGCGGTCGCCGTAATGCAGCTGCATGGCGCCCACAGGGCCGGCCATCACAGGCAGCACCAGCCGGTGGCCGAAGAAATCAAAGGTGGTATCCGCCGAGCCGTTTTCACAGATAGTGTCCATGTTGACACACAGTTCCTGCCATTTCTGATAGTTGCGGATAAAGCCGGTCCCCAATCCCTTGGCACCGGGGCCGGGAATGGTGTTTTTGCAGGCCAGACCGTTGCAGATCTTGCAGGACTTGCAGTAAGGCCCGATCTGCTCGCGGGAACGATCGAGAATCTCCTGATAAGTCATACTTTTTTCCTCGCTTTCAAATCGCCGTTTAGGGCGTGGGTATGGCTTATCATACCACGATTCGGGAAAGATGCAAGAGCTTTCGGTAATTGTTTCGTCAAAATCCTCAGCCGACCCAGCCCATCAGCTTCAGGAAGCTCCACGCCAGCTTGCAGCCATAGAAGATGATGACCGCGCCGCACACCTTGTTGATGATGTTGAGGATCCTATTGTTGAACCGGGCGCTGAACAGGGAGATGACGGTAGAGATGCCCAAAAACCACAGCACCGACGCGCTGGCAAAGCCGCAGATGAAAAACACGTCGCTGCCGGCCGGCAGGCTGGCCCGGAACGCCCCCAGCATCATGGTGCCGTCGATAATGGCCTGCGGATTGAACCATGTCACCACGCAGGCGGTGGAGATCACCTTCCAGATGGGCACGTTCACGTCCCGGCCGCCCTCCATACTGGCTTTGGAGCGCAAAAGCCCGATACCGATCCAGATGACGATGAGACTGCCGATGCCCAGAATGACCTTTTGCAGCCAGGGAAGGGCCTGCATCAGCGCGCCGACACCCAGGAAACAGGCAAGCCCCAGCGAGATATCAAAGAAAATGACGATCAGCGCCGTCAAATAGACCCGGCTGCGCTTCTGAGTCAGCGCGGTGTTGATCACGAACAGGTTTTGCAGACCGATGGGCGCCACATAGGCAAGACCCATGGTGAGCCCCTGAAGATAAATGTTCATATTGGCTATTTACTCCTTTTTTCTTACCTGCTATAATCATAGCATGTTGTACGGGAAAAGCAAGAACGCAGATTCTCATAACAAGGTCAGGAGGAACTTACCATGTCCCAGAGCCATTACGAATGTCCCTGCATGGAGAAATGCCCGCTGCACTACGCCATGAGCGTCATCGGCGGCAAGTGGAAGGTACAGATCGTCTGTGCCCTGACCAACGCCGGGCAGCTGCGCTATAACGCACTGCGCGGCAAGCTGGACGGAATCAGCAACACGGTGTTGGCCACGGAGCTGCGGGAGTTGGAGGCCGACGGGCTGGTGGTGCGCACCGTATACCCGGAGGTGCCGGTGCGGGTGGAGTACAGCCCCACCGACGACTGCCGGGCGCTGCTGCCGATTCTGGAGCAGCTCAGCGACTGGGCAGAAGCCAGAATGAGCAGAGAATAAAAGCTGCCGAGACCTGGAGATTTTCGGATCTTATTGGGAAAGCCGCCATCTGTCAAACGCTTCTGGCGTTCGGTTTAAGAGCAGGCAAAGAATACGAACAAGTTGCAAACAAACTGAAAAAGCATAAACAAAAATCCCTGCAACCTTTATGGTTACAGGGATTACTTGGTGCGCGGTACAGGACTCGAATTGACGCGGGAATATGATACCCTGTGTCGTCAAATACCCGAAGGAGCCCCAAGCACCGGGTTCCTTCAGATTTGCCGTGCCATCTCATGCCGAGAAGTATTACATGCTTTTATCCCCATAAGGCTAAAAATAAGGCCAAATTTTATTGCCGCGTGGGATGTACCAATACCCCTCGATAATGAGTCAATTTATCCAACAGAAGTAATCAAAGGGTAATTGAGGGAATGACCGGGGCAGCATGGCAAAAATCATGATGAACGATATTATCCTCTACATTCTCTCTTCGTTAATTCTGCGGCTTTCCGGCAATTTTTTTGAAAAGCCAATTGGTAATAAACGAAAACAGCGTTATCACACCGCCCAGTATCACCAGTGACGGAAGCAGCAGAAGTATGAGATTAAAAGGATCCGCATAAGCCCCCTCGGTAATGCCGTTTGTAATTTCCATAACGGCTGTTGTCGCAGAAAACGCCTTTGACGCAAAGCCGTAAACGGAGAGGCACTTCTCCCTCACGGCGGCGCTACTGGCCTTTCTGCCCCAGACGCCCATAACGATTGCATAAACAAACTTCGGAACCCAGCACAGGGCAAAAATGATAAAGGAGCTTTTGCTGTAGCCGTCCGCGTTTGGCTTTGTATAAAGCATAAAGCAAATCTCCAGCACCAGAAACAGCATCGACGTGCAAAAAATAAACTTTCTGTATTGTTTGCGCTCTGCCGGGGCATCTGCTTTTTTTCCATGAAAGCGTATAATGCTTATCAGCGTAACAAGCGGACAAAGTCCAATAATAATGCTTCGTATGACAGCGGTGGATTCTGCGCCGTTTTGATTCATCCGCAAGAATGCCACAAGTGGAAGTACGATTAAAATGATAAATAAAGGGATCCCCAAAATGGTTAAAACAGCGCCGCTGACCGCGCCTCCGACCGCGGCACCACCAACTGCGCTGCTGACCGGGCCGCCAAAGTCCGACACCCCTTTGCTGTATGATGCGCTGTCCTCACTGCCTTTTGTGTCATAGTCCGTCCGGGTGTAATCATTGCCCAGAAAATCGGTGTGCCTCTGGCTTTCACCTGTCCTATGCCCATATACATCACGGTGTGTAACCTTTTTGTTGCCAAGAAAATCCGTGTACGGCTCGCTTTCGCCTGTTCTATACCCGTATACGTCCCTGTGATCTATCTTCTCATTGCCAAGAAAGTCCGTATACGCCTTGCTTGTACCCGTTCGGTTTCCGTTTGCGTCAAAATGCTCGGCAATTTTGTCTCCGAACATATCCGTGGTATATTTCGTCTCTCCGATTCTGTTTCCGTGGTCGTCGTAATGAGTGACAACCTCATTGCCGAGCCAGTCAGTGCTTTTAACACTTTTCATGCAGCCACCCCTTATTTCAGACGGATAATATTATCTCCGGCTTCCTTTATGGCGTACTGCGCACCGCATTGATCCGCATCCGTAAAGAAATACCAGTCATTTCCCACATAGGTTATTGCGAAAAAGCTCTGGAGATTGTCATCAGTATAGTATGCATCGGGATAATACTGGGATGTGGTGCCTGAAAGCTTTCCTATCACGCTGAATCTCAGACAGTTTTTGAAAGACACCAGTTCCTCGCCGTCTCCGTCAAAGCAGTATGCCATGTATGGCAATTTGCCGGAATCCACAACCACCGGTGCGGAAACGTAGCTGTTTTGCAGATTGCACACATAAAGGGTTTCGCCGCCGATAAGCCATCCCACGGGGTCGTGGGTTTCGTATGCAATCATCGCCTCGCCGCTGCGGTTATCCGCCGCCACAAGGTTCAAAACCGGCTCGTCACTTGTGCTTTCAGCCGAAAAAAGCTGGGTGCTTGTGTTCTCCACGTCCACCACTTCAATATTCATGCGGTTTCCGTTTTCATATGTATACACCAGAAAATCTCCCACAACAGCGGCGTTGCGAATCTCCGTGTTCAGAATGGTTTCTTCCCCCTCCGGCTGTGCGGCAATCTGGGCGCGGAACAGTCCCGGCTCGTCGGATTTTGTATAGTACATATACTGCCCCCTGATGCCAATAAGGGCAAGCGGCAGGGGTGAGCCCGTAAAGCTTTGCGACTCTACCGCGCGGCATTCTCCGACCGTCCCGTCTTTGCCGCCGAAAAGGTCGATATAACAGGACTGTGTGCCGTTACTCAGATACATTCTCCCGGCATTTGTAACGCCAATAATACGGGTATCTCCGCCAAAGGGCGCATAGTAATAAAGCTCATAATCCGTCATGTCCGTTGTCGTGCGACACAGGTTTCCCTGCGCGTCAATATAGTAAAATCCGCCTTCATACTCAACCGTCAGCGCGTCATAGGGCGCGGAAAGTTCAGCCAGTTCAATTTCGTTAAAATCCAGCTCAGAAGCACTGCCGCCGTCCGATTCCGGAGTTGTCTGTGGCGGTAGGTCCTCACCTGTGTTATCACTGCTGTGCTGTTTCCCACACCCTGCAAGCCCCACTAAAAGCACCACTAACAGCAGCACGGCAAACATCTTTTTAATAATCTTCATAATATTCTCTCCTTTTCTGCACAGTCGGCATGCATCTTGGTTACAAAATACCTTGCCATTCCGCACTAAATATGCAATATTCAGAAATGTTACGACAAAATCAACCGTTTTACAACTCGTGCTGCACGATCCGCACATTTTCCAACATATCCAGATAATTCTCAAGAATAAATGGATACTCGATATTGTCCCACACATATGTATTGGCAGCAGTTGACCTTCTAAATCTTGCCTTGCCTGATTATTTAGCTCCTTATACAACAGCATTAGGTGCAAACTGTGGTGGGGCGCAACAATACAAATCTACGGATTTCCCGTTTATCAAATGTGTACCAGCACCATCTACTAAATTTGTTGGTGGAAAATCTGGGCATGCAGTGTTTGTGAGAGTATCTACGGAGGAGATGGGGATGTCAAGCTCCTCCTTAGAGCCATATACATACTTGCGCTTCTTTGGGAATCCGGCAAAGAATGATCCTGTTGTTATGTTTGCAAGGACGCCTAGTATGATTCTTGACTATAAAATTGATGACAAAACCATTATGTCCCTTGTTCGGGGAAAAGTCAACAAATATCGGAGATATATCCAATAATAGAAGATAACCGCTTTAGCAACTCCTCTAAATTATGGCAGCCGGACAGCAGCCGGTCGATGGTGGCGCACAACTTCGCCTTATAGCTGACGCCGTTCCATTCTGTCTGATGCTTGATGTAGCTTTGGAGCTGTGTGGAAAGAACTTGACGAAGGTCATTTACAAAAAGCAGGGTGCAATGCTGGATGATGTGTTCTCCCACATCGCAGGCAAGCCAACAGATGACGCATGGGTTCTTGCGCAGAAAGTAATCGCTGAGGTGTTTGAAAAATATTATGACACAAGTGGTGTGCTGAACGAAACATCACTTCTTGACCAGGCAAAGCTAGTCTATGATTTGAAGAATGACTTTGAAGACTTATTCGAATTGCAGCTTGGCGCAAACTTTGTCAAGAGTATTCTGCTGGAAGAATTGTATTTGAAACCGCTTGGCAAAACCGGTAAAACGTTGCTGGAATACGGCATCAGCGCCCATGTTGCGGAGCTGACACTGGCCTGGATGGAACTCATGAGCGACGAAACAAGCTATGTTGAGCCACGCTATCGGCAGCTGCATGTTAATTGCCCGGTGGACATCAAGGTTTTTGATTCCGATGGGAAGCTTGTTGCGCAGTTTATCGACGATGTGCCGCAGGAAATTGAAGGTAGCACAATTATTGCGTATCTGGACAACGACGGTCAGAAATGCGACCCCACCGCACCGGACAGCCGCATCACCTTCCACGGCCTGCGGCATACCTATGCCGCCGAGAAGTACAAATCCCTCATCAACGGCGGCATGACGCCGCTGGACGCCCATTTCACCGTGTCCCGCCTTCTGGGACATGAGCGCCCCGATGTGACGGACATCTATCTGGCGTCCGTGAAGGGAGGCATGTCACGTGGAGAATAAGTACCGCAATTTGCACGACCTGCCTATGACGCTGCGGGTGGAGGACTTGATACCCATCCTCGGCATCGGGCGCAACACCGCCTATGAGCTGATCCGCAGCGGGCAAATACGAAGCATCCGCATTGGACGACAGATCCGTATCCCACGGGATGCCCTGCTGGAGTTCCTGCGGAAGTAAACGCCTACACCGCTGAAATAAAACTTGCACATCAGCCGCGCGGAATGTATGATGGAGATGGTACATTCCGCGCGGCGGAAAGGAGCGTATATGCCGCGTACAAAAACAGGAAA
>CAMCSE010000005.1 GCA_945877515.1 uncultured Clostridia bacterium
AGATTTCTGCCTGTCTCGTGGGCTCGGAGATGTGTATAAGAGACAGCTCTCCGGGTTGCTGCAAAGGCAAATCCCTTGTCACATGTGAAAATGAAAGGAAAAATTGAAGATAAAAACGAGACAGACTAAACTCTGTCTCATTTTTATTACCGATAATAACCCAGGATATGCAAAACTCGATATTGCTGATACGTATAACTATCCAGTGGGCGGCAATCAGCGTCATAGCTGTGGGCCGCGACTTGAATACCGGATGGCAGTCCGCTGCCATCCGTGGCAATGACCACCGGAGAGTGTTGAAATACATCCCCTTCAAAGATCAACTGGATCACATCTCCCGGTTCTGCCACTGTCAGATCCTGCGTTACTGTGCATATCGGTCCCGGGGAAATTTCGGAACGGATCAGAAAATTGTGCAGATATTCTACACCTGTCCACGCCGGAGCCTTATTATTCGCGTCGATATAGTACCATCCAAAGATCGGTGTGTAGTTCATAACGCCTGTGCCCGCGTAGATGCATTGAGACGCAAAGTTCGTACAATCGCCGCCTATCCGCTCATAATCATAAAATTCGGGATTGCGGCCATATGCCCAGTGTCGTGCATATGCTACCGCTTCATCGCGGCGATAAGGCTGTAGCTCCATGTCTTGTCTCCCCTCTCCCTCCATTGTATGAATCCTGCGTTTCTTTAGTGCTTATCATTCATGATACCCGACAGATTACGTCTTTTCTCTTGATTCTTTTATGATGTTCATTGACTTTGCGGAGCAAATGATATAACATAGTGCCTGAAAAAAATTGATTTGGAGGTTTCTCAATGAATACGGCAGAACTTTCCAGCGTATGTAAGCAGGTGCGCCGTGATATCATCAACATGATTGCCAATGCCGGCAGCGGCCATCCCGGTGGCTCACTGTCCATGGTGGAGTTGATGACCAGCGTGTTCTACAACCATATGCGTATTGATCCCCAAAATCCCAAAGATCCCAACCGGGACCGCTTCGTACTGAGTAAGGGCCATGCTGCTCCCTGCTACTATGCGGTTCTGGCGGAACTGGGATTCATCAGCCGCGATGAACTTGCGAATTTCCGCCAGCTTCACAGCATCCTGCAGGGCCATCCTGACTGCAAAAAGGTTCCGGGCGTGGATGCGTCCACGGGCTCTCTGGGCCAGGGCTGTTCCATTGCTGTTGGCATGGCACTGGGTGCAAAGCAGCTGGGCAAGGATACCAAGGTCTATACAATTCTGGGCGACGGCGAATGCCAGGAAGGCCAGATCTGGGAAGCCTTTATGGCCGCCAATCACTATAAGCTGGATAATCTGACCATTATCATTGACAACAACGGCCTGCAGATCGACGGCAGCAATGATGAGGTAATGAGCCTTGGCGATCTGCCCGCAAAACTGCGTGCTTTTGGCTTTGATTTTTATGAAATTGACGGCAATGATCTGGATGACATTGAAAAGGCCCTCAGTGCTCCGGTGGTCAGCGGTAAGCCCCGCTGCATTCTGGCGCATACGGTGAAAGGCAAGGGCGTGTCCTTTATGGAAAATCAGGCAGGCTGGCATGGTAAGGCTCCCAATGAGGAGCAGCGTGCGCAGGCTCTGCGCGAATTGGAGGGCTGAGATATGAGTGAAAAGATCGCGACACGCGAAGCCTATGGTAAGGCATTGGTTGATTTAGGCGCACAGAACGATAAGGTCGTGGTGCTGGATGCCGATCTGGCCGGCGCTACAATGACCAAGTATTTCAAAGCCGCCCATCCTGACCGCTTTTATGACTGCGGCATTGCCGAGGCCAATATGATGAACATTGCGGCCGGATTGTCCACCATGGGACTGATCCCCTACTGCTCCACGTTCGCCATGTTCGGAGCCGGCCGGGCCTACGAGCAGATCCGTAACTCCATTGCATATCCCAAGTTCAATGTGAAGATCTGCTGCTCCCATGCCGGTGTTTCCGTGGGCGAGGATGGCGGCAGCCATCAATCTGTTGAGGATATCGGCCTGATGCGCATAATCCCCGGCATGACGGTCATCGTTCCCGCCGATGCCAATGAAGCCCGTAAAGCTACCTTTGCACTGGCTGAGTTCCAGGGCCCTGTCTATATGCGTTTGGCCCGTTTGGCAACCCCTGTGTTTGAGGAGGACTATCCTTTCCAGATCGGAAAAGCCAATGTGCTGCGCGAGGGCAAGGACGCTGTGGTGTTTGCCTGCGGTTTAATGGTCAACGAAGCGCTGGAAGCCGCTAAGCTGCTGGCGGCGGAAGGCATCGAAATCACCGTGGTCAATATGCACACCATCAAGCCGTTGGATGCCGAGTGCGTCCTGAAGTACGCCCAGCAGTGCGGCAACGTTATCACCGTAGAGGAGCACAGTGTGATCGGCGGCCTGGGCGATGCTGTGGCCGATGCACTGATGGGCAAGGTCTGCTGCAAGTTCCGCAAGATCGGCATCAACGACCAGTTTGGCCAGTCCGGCAAGGCAGCCGATGTGCTGCGCGAATATGGTCTTACCGCTGATCAGATCGCTGCCCAAATCAAGGAAACACTGTAAAACATTTCTCAGAAGAAAAGGAGCGAATGATATGGATATTACTTCCCTGCTGGGCAATGTCATGGATAAGGACATGCTGGAAACCATCAGCAAGAGCACCAAGACAAGCAGTAAAAATGTCTCTGATGTGCTGAAAAACGCTGCTCCCTCTTTGATGAAGCATTTGGACGGTGACAGCGATATTGCCAAGGCTGTCAAAAAGCTGCTGGGCAGCGAAGATGTGGAGAAGATCGCCAAGAAAGTGGGCATCAGCGGTGACAGCGTGAAGGAGATCCTCAATAAGGCTGTTCCCATGCTGAAGGATCTTCTCAGCAAACAGGGCGATAACATGTCTGATTTGCTGGGCGGTATCGCGGGCAAGCTGTTCAAGTAATTTCGTGACTCAATAAAAAATATCCGGTGCAATCTGCATCGGATATTTTTTATTGAGTCTCTTTTTAGAATGCTTTGCCGTCGCAGCCAAGCACGTCCACGATCTTGTGGGCAACCATTTCCTTGATAGCCTGACGAGCGGGCTTGAGGTACTGACGGGGATCAAAATCAGCGGGATGCAGTGCAAAATGCTCGCGAATTGTCGCAGTCATGGCAAGACGCAGATCGGAGTCAATATTGATCTTGCAAACGGACATGGAGGCAGCCTTGCGCAGCTGATCCTCAGGCACACCGATGGCGCCGGGCATATTGCCGCCGTACTTGTTAATTTTCTCCACAAACTCCTGAGGAACAGAGGAAGAACCGTGCAGCACAATGGGGAAACCAGGCAGGCGCTTGGAGACCTCCTCCAGCACGTCAAAGCGCAGCTGAGGCTTGGTGCCGGGCTTGAACTTGTATGCACCGTGGCTGGTACCGATGGCAATGGCCAGGGAGTCACAGCCGGTCTTGGACACAAACTCTTCAACCTCCTCGGGATGCGTGTAGGAGGAATCCTCGGCACTGACCTTCACTTCATCCTCAATGCCGGCCAGAGTGCCAAGCTCCGCTTCCACGACAACGCCGTGGTCATGGGCATACTCCACCACCTTGCGGGTGATCTCAATGTTTTCCGCGAAAGGTTTGGAGGAGGCGTCGATCATCACAGAGGTAAAGCCGTCCTCAATGCAGGACTTGCAGGTCTCAAAGCTGTCACCGTGATCCAGATGCAGCACGATAGGCAGGCCTGTCTCAATAACAGCAGCCTCTACCAGCTTTTTCAGATAGGTACGGTTGGCATAGGCACGCGCACCCTTGGATACCTGAAGGATCAGGGGAGCTTTCAGATCGGCCGCAGCCTCAGTGATGCCCTGAATGATCTCCATGTTGTTGACGTTGAAAGCACCTATGGCATAACCACCGTGATAGGCCTTTTCAAACATTTCCTTAGAAGTTACCAGCGGCATAATCATATCTCCTTCACAATAAAATTACAGCAATTAATGCACCTGTTGTTTGGAACATTCCCATTGTATCATATTTTTTTCGTTTTGCAAGTACAAAGTGTTTACAACCGGTATTTTACATGGTAAAATACCGGTTGTAAACACTAAATTCCATTTTATTGGGAGGTAATTGATATGAATGAACTGCGAGGCGCCTGCATTATTGGCCAGTCCGGAGGCCCCACTTCCGTCATCAATGCCAGCGCTTACGGCGTCATTGACACCGCTTTGAAGTCCGGTGTGATCACCAAGGTGTTGGGTGCTGAACATGGCATCAAGGGCGTTTTGAATGACCGCCTGTTTGATATGGGGATGGAGGATCCGGAGGAACTGAGGCTGTTAAAATATACCCCCTCCTCTGCCCTGGGCTCCTGCCGTTATAAGATTGCCGATCCCGAGGTGGATGACACCGATTATAAGCGTATCCTTGAGGTGTTTAAGAAGCATAACGTTCGTTACTTCTTCTATAACGGCGGCAACGACTCTATGGATACCTGCAACAAGATCAATAACTATATGCAGTCTGTCGGCTATGAGTGCCGCGTAATGGGCGTACCCAAGACCATTGATAACGACCTGTTCGGCACCGACCACTGCCCCGGTTACGCCTCCGCCGCTAAATATATTGCCACTTCTATGATGGAGGTCTATCAGGACGCCCGCGTTTATGATACAGGCATGATCGTGGTGATGGAGATCATGGGTCGCCACGCCGGTTGGCTGACTGCCGCTTCTGCGCTGGCCGGCGTCCACGGCGCAGGTCCTGACCTGATCTATCTGCCGGAGATCGACTTTAACATGCAGAGCTTCATTAATGACGTCAAGCGTGTTTATGCAGAAAAGGGCAACTGCATCGTCGCTGTGTCCGAAGGCATCCACTATGCCGATGGCGACTTCGTTTCTGAAGCAAAGGTTGCCGCCAATGACGGCTTTGGTCATGCGCAACTGGGCGGTCTTGCCGCGATTTTAGCGCAGGTGCTGAAAGAAGAGACCGGCGCGAAGGTACGCGGTATCGAACTGAACCTTTTGCAGCGCTGCGGCGCACATCTTGCTTCCGAGACCGATATTGAGGAGAGCTACATGGCCGGTAAGGTGGCTGTGGAAAACGCCATCAATGGCATCAATGGCCGTATGATCGGTTTTGAGCGTGGTATCAAGGACGGGAAATACGCCTGCCGTACCAAACTGATTCCCCTGATGGAAGTGGCGAATGTAGAGAAAAAAATCCCTCGTGAATGGATCAATGAAACCGGTAACTATGTGAACCATCAATTCATCGAGTATGCGCTGCCCCTGATCCAGGGTGAACCGGATCTGCCGAAAGAGGATTCCCTCCCCCGCTTTGCCCGCCTGAAAAAAGTTCTTGCCAAGTAAATCATCAGGATAAAAGAAGTCTCAGGCATAGCCTGAGACTTCTTTTATCCTCTGTTCTTATGGTAGATGGCCCAAAGACCTTCCATCAACAGGTATTTGTCGTAAACGACCTTATTGCGGCAATAGCGCACGATGACCGGCGCGTTATTGCCGGTGGCTACGATGGTAGGCGTTTCCTCGGGAATGGTTTCCCGGATACGGTCAATGATCCCATCCAGCATTCCGGCCGTACCGTACACAATACCGTTGCGCATACAATCCTCGGTGTTTTTGCCGATAAGGTTCTTGGGATATTGCAAGGAGATATCCGATAGCTGTGCCGCATGATCGGACAATGCGTCCAGTGAGAGCCGCACACCGGGAAACATCAAGCCTCCCTCATAGGCATGTTTGGCAGAGATGTATGAGATAGTGGTTGCCGTTCCCATGTCGATCACAATAATGGGCGCAGGGTATTTCTCCAGTGCCGCCACGGCATCCGCTACCAGATCGGCTCCCAATTGATTGTGTATTTCCATGCGGATGTTCAGGCCTGTCTTAACGCCAGGTCCGACAATCATAGGGGGTTTTCCCAACAATCTGGTCAAAGCCTTCTCCATCATAAAATTAATGGGAGGCACCACACTGGAAAAAATGGCACCGGATACGTCCTTCAAGTCAAAACCATACAATGAGAAGATATTCATCAGATCAATACTGATCTGATCTGCGGTTTTCCGGCTGTCTGTATCAATAGAAGCCAGAAAATGCAGTTTTCTCTCCCGGCTGAAAAGGCCGACGGAAATGTTGGAATTGCCAATATCGATTGCCAGCAGCATGGTGCGCCCTCCTTACCTTTTTCTTTCTTATCATAGCACGTCTTACTGCGGATAGCAAGGCAAAAGACGCCCGAAGGGCGTCTTTTGAGACCAGTGTACGTATGGAGCTGCTTTACCTTACCTTTGGGATCAGAAGCATACAGTTGCCGATACTTTCTTCGTCTTCCAGATGATTCGCGTTACGAATCGCTTCCTCATCTGTCTGATATCGCTTGGCGATATCCCATAGCGTATCCGATGTACCCATGCGGCACAGGATCAAGCTGGGGCCATCTAATGGTTTTGTCTCATTCAGGGTCAGCGACGTGATCCCACTCAGCGTTTCTTCCCCTATACAGCCCAGAAGAAAGTAAACCGGAATACGCACCTGACAGGCACTGCCGGTAAATTGCAAGAGCGCGGCACTGCAATAAGCCGTAACAGGGCCGTCAACTTCCTTTACGCCGGCGCAGACCTCAGCAGTACGTTCTGTGCTGACCGGGGTACCGGATTCATCCAGATAGAGAAGCCGAATGTGGAGCGTTGTCCGCAGGGTCACACCGTTTTCAGCAGGCAAAACCTCCGGGGAAGAGCAATCCGCATCGGTTACACTGATGAATGGTTCGTGTCCTTCAAATTCCAGCCGTAATTGGGCCTCCTGCTGTACCGTATGGACAGGAGACATCAAAGGGAAGGTAATCTCCTGCCGCTCCACTTCGGTGTCAAAGTGGGTGCTGTATAGATCCTCAACATAGCGCAATGCCCGGTTCTGATAGGAGAAAATGACAATATTCACTCTGGCTGTCAGGCCAAAACCATTGCCCCCGTCTGTCCGCAGAATGCGCAAATCACACTCCTCCAGCTGCGGGTTAAGCTGATATTCAGCTTCCTCCGGCAACTCGGCCACATCCAGAATTTGAGAAAAAGGAACCACAGCATCATGCTGATGCAGCGTCTGGTCTTCCCCCCGATAGAGAGTCCAGAACCACATTTCCCCTTTTACCATCAGCTTGTTCCCCAGCCGTTGCGTGGATAGAATGGCAGGGCGCATACGATGCATCAGTATATCCTCCGGCAGTGCGCCATTTTCCAATATAACATCATTTGTGAAGGAAAATCCTTTCTCGCTAATTGCCGTCAAAAGACATACGTTACTATTACAGCACCGCTTTCGTATACTGCTTTCTTCCTGCACGCTGCAGCATAGGCGGCGTTTCACTGACCGGTATCCCACCACCGTAATCTCCGGCAGAACTTTGATGTATACTTTACGCGATGTAACGGCACGGGCTTCCGCCAGCAAAACACGGCCATCCACACAGACAGTACCGCACCGATCCAGCGTCCGGTCATCCAGTACGCAAGAAAACGGCACGGACATTGTCAGGCTGCGAAGTCCAACTACCTCCTCAGATGTGTAAAGTATTGTAACTTTAACACTCCCGGAAATTGTACAGCGATCCTCGTTTAACAGCTTTTCCCGGATGATCAGACGTCCCACGACATCCACGATCCGCGTGATATCCGGGCAATACTCCGGGATCGCTGTTTCCAGCGATTCCTCATGGGCGGATGTAATTCCCACGGTTGATTCATAACAGAAAATATCTTCAAATTGTAAGCCCAATTCCATACCTTCAGCCCTCTCAATCGGTATTGTTAGTCCACTTTATGAGGGCTTTTACCGGTTTATTCCTTGATGCCGAAAATACTGCGCAGTAAACCTCGCAGTAATCTCGGTGCTTTCCACACTACGACCTTCATTTTCGCTTACCTCCTTTTTAAGCATGCGATTCCACAGGCAATCAACAGGAAGGCCACCAGAAACATTAGTACACCCACCGGAAATACAGCAGCAATAAAGATTCCTAACCCCAGTGCCAGAGCACAGATTCCCAGGCATTTCTCGCTGTTTCCTCTCATGTGGTTCCCTCCTCCCCGCACATGGTTCTAACACATCTTATGAGAAAAGGTGTTCCACGGTGACGATGCGGTCGCGATCTCAGGAAGGTCATGGTTGCTGGGAAAGAGGCGTTTTTTTGTTCCCGGCAGCATGGTGCTTTCTGTGCCATATGAATAGCACCAAAACCAGGACGAGTACCCCTGCCGATACCACCCAGATCCACCAGCCGTTCTGTGCGGCAGTCACGATGGTAATTGTACCGTTGCCATCCATATCAAAGTTAAGATAACTTCCATTTTTCTCGCTGGTAATTTCCTTTACACTGCCAGAGTGCTCCATGTACACAGCATAGTTTTTTCCTTTTTCTGGAAGCAGCCAGCGTACCGTATGAGTATTCTGCTCATCATCGGGGATCTGGATCGACCATGTTTCCACGGTATCTCCGGATAACAGGCTTTCTCCTTCGCTCACCCGCAGGGTGTCGCCTTCCCGGAATTTTCCCTGCACAAGAAGCACCGGATGGCCGGATCGCTGCTGAGCGGAAGCCAGCGTGGTAACATACGGCTCATAGACTGCCGTCACCACCGTATCAAAGCGGAGATCACGCAAATCCGTTTTGTCCCAATGGACATAGCTATTTTCCTTCTCTGTCAGGCTTGGGTATACTTCTTCCGTAAAAGAAGCGCCGTAGTCAAAGGTCTGGGTTTTCAGTGTTCTGCCTTCCGAAACAAAGCGCAGTATCAGGTGCAGGAACTCCTCGGGAATACCCTCTTTTTCGCAAAGCTCTTCATAGGTGATCTGCTCTGCCTTGCCGGCATAGCTCACCCGGTCAACACCGGCCAGTGCGTCGGATACAAAGCAGTTTCCACTGTAATCACCGGTGATTTCCCCCGCTACTGCTCCGCTCAGCTGCATGGACTCCGTAATCTCCACCATGGAAAGGCAGTCAGAGACGCGGCTGCCGGAACCAACGATTCCGCCGATATACTTTCTACCGTCAAGGGTACATTTGGCATAGCTGCTGCGGATAGAGGACAGTGACAGGCCGCACACCCCTCCCACGTAGTCGCCGTTTTCGCTGAAAACACCGCCATATCCACCGCATCCGGATACGGTACCGAGATCCATGCGTCCGACAACACCGCCTGCGCAGCTCTTCTTGGCCTGCACAGTACCGTAATTATTGCAATCCAGCAGGATCGACCGGGTCTGGTAGGTAAAACGGGCCGTTGAATGCTCTGTAGACAGCAGATCGTCCTCCGGATCAAGGTCATACTCAATTGCCATGGCGCCGGCCACGCCGCCCACGTTCCGATCCGCGCAGATATCTCCATAGTTCATACATTCCAGCACCTTACCGCGTGTTGCGCTTTGCAGGCTTTCCTCAGAAACATCTTCATACACATCGGTATAATCCACATTTTGTGTGTTGTTCAGTACATTCAGAAAGAGATTCATGATCTTCATGAACTGGTTATTGACGGCCCGTACATCGGAAATCAGCGCCGTGCTGACATCTGACATCTCTCCATTCAAAGCGGACAGTTCGTTGCTGATGCCACTGAGAGAGGTATTCAGTGCGTCTGAGCTGTCGTCAAAAGCGCCACCCAATCCTGAAAACGATCCTAGGGATTCGCCGGACAATTCCTCCGCCCATTGGGCAGCCTTGGAAAATGCGCTGGCAAGTGATGCGGACGCCTGCCCTGCCGACATCAGTGTACTGTCCAGCTGCGCAAATACTTCATCCATCTGCGCATTGATAGCACGCAGCGTCCCTATGGCATCTGCCAATTGTGTCATAGCGCTGCCGGAATGCCCCACAGCATAGGAAAAAGAATCCATGGCGCTTTGCAGATACCCGGTGATCTGCCGCAGCGTTTCCAGATTCTGCTCACGCAGCGCACTGAAATTCGTATTGATGATGAGAGATACCGTATCGCGGACAGTGACTGCATAGCAGTTCAGTACTGTTTTCAGATCGGCTATCAGCTGCGCTTTTGTTGCCGGAGTAACCGCACCGCTGATGTCTATTTCCTCCATCGCTTTGCCAATCGTCGTTTCCATTGCCATAGCTGCTTCACGCAATGCGGCAATGTCGTCGCGAACTTCCTGTGTGTCCGGGCGGGCCACACCCCCCTGCATCAGCGCAAAGGCATTCTCGAAATCATTCAAACCGCTTTGCAGCGCTTCGCAGGTCAGCGCCATCTCTGAGCAGAAGCCCTGCAGCTGTAACAGAACCTGATCGTTATAATCCTCCATGCCATTTAATGTATCCAGCAGTTCCCGGAGGGCGGCAATGGTCTGCGTTACACTTTCAGATGCTGTGGCCAGTTCCTCCATAATAGGCGCTGCCTTGGCAAGATACCGCTCGAGTATCAGCATGATGTTGTTGACGGTATCCACATTGCTGTCCACAAAATCACCCATCTGACCTACCATGGAATGGGCGCTTTCCTGGGCGCTTTCAGCATAACCTGAGATCCGCGAAACGCGGTCAGAGACCGTATCAGAGGCCGTTTGCGCATCATCCAGCATGCGGTTAATCAAAGCCTGCAGGCTGTTCAGTTCACTTTGCAATTCCTCCAAACCGTTGGAAGAAATCTGCAAAGTAATATCCGGCGCCATCTGGCCCACAATGCCGCCCACATCCTTGCGTCCCTGTATAGAGCCGCGATTGAGACAGTTTGCGATATAGCCGTTTTGGCGGCCCGCGATACCGCCCACATTATAGCCCACATGAGGGTATCCCACTGTGCCACTGTTGGTACAGCTTTGCAGAATACCGTTGGAGTATCCCGCAATGCCGCCGGTATCGTTGGTCACAGCGTTTTCCGTGACTTCCTCCCTTTTCAGCAAACTATATAGGGTACTCTCAACACTCTCCCATTCTGCTGCTTGAATGTCCTCCTCATTGACAGCCGTATTGACTGCCGCAGTATTACTGCAACGCAGGATCGTTCCGGCGTTTTGCCCGGCGATGCCGCCGGTGTACTGTATGCCGCGTACCACTCCTGATACTCTGCAGTCTGACAGAACGCCGCCGGGTTCATTGTTTCCGGCAATGCCGCCTATATAATCACTGCCTATCACAATGCCGGAAAAGTTACAGGATTCAATTCTCCCGGCGTTGATGCCGACAATACCGCCAATTTGGTCCTGTGTTCCAGAAGGCGTGACTTCTCCTTCTACGGACAGATTTTTTACCACAGCGCCGGTCTCTACTCGACTGAACAGCCCGTACTGTGAGGCATTTCCTGACAGCGTCAGGCTGTAGATATGGTGCCCCTGACCATCAAAGGTTCCAAAGAACACGGGGATCGAAATAGCTTTTCCACCGGCGTCGATATCTGCGGTCAATATCACCGTCAGGTCTTTGGAATACACATCAGAAGCACAGCGTTCTGCAAGCTCGCACAGCTCCTCTTGCGTTCCGATGCAGATCGTTCTCTCTGCGGCAAACACCGCTGGGCAAAGGGACAGCAGCAAAACCGCCGCCAACAGGACGGATGCAGTGCGGACGATGATATTACGCTTTTTCATTGGTATCCCCCTCCCCTTTCGTTTTTTCCGGAATCAATTTCTCTGTCAGACTGCCTGAGATCAGATTCAGGTTCACGTCACCTTCTATATTAGCCCGCATAACGCCGTTGACCATGCCATTGATTTCACCGCTGACCACACCGTCCACAAATACCCGGCCGCTGGCCTCCCGTTTATGAATGACTTTGGGTACGGCAAACGAGGTCTTATCCACGATCTCACTACCAATCAGCAGGATCTGAGGCAGTACAAACAGTACCAGCAGCATCGAAATAATCGTACCCCTGCCAAGGCTCTGACCAATACCGGCGATAGTTGCCTCGGAGGTCATTTGTCCGATCAACGTACCTGCCACAGTAAGGATCGTACCTGAGGTAAGCACTGTGGGAAACGCGAAGTTCAGCGTCTCAATAATGGCCTGTCGGTGCTCCATTTTGTCCTTCAGCTCCTGATGCCGGCTGGCAATGACAATGGCATAGTCGATATTAGCGCCCATCTGGATGGAAGTAACCACCAGATAGCTCATGAAAAACAGCCCTTTCCCGGTAAAGGCCGGGATAGAGAAATTGATCCAAATACTGCCCTGAATGACCATGATGAGCAGTACAGGCATACCGGCGGATCTGAAGGTAAACAACAGCACCACCAGCACAATGAGAATAGATACGATGCTGACCACCGTGTTATCCCGGGCAAAAGATTTCTGGAAGTCATACTCATTGGTGGAATCGCCCGCCACATAAACATTTCCGTCGGGGTAATAGCTCTGGGCCATATCGCGGATGGTATCTGTAAAAGCATAGGTTTCTTCACCACTCACTGGCAGCGTCAGATACAGCAATATCCGGCTGTATTTTTCACCCTGAAGCTGTGATTTTGCACTCTCGATCTGGACTTTGGCGTCTGTGAGCATCTTGTTCTGTTCGTCACTCAAGGTCACAATCCCCGCATCCACTTGATCGCAGACGAATAGGAACATATCCATCAGCGGTACCTTATAAGAGGCAATATTACCTGCCAGCTTGCCATAGTCGCCTTGCTCTGTCGCATAGGCGGCATAGAGGAGCTGGGCCATTTCATAATCAAGATCAGCTAACTCGGCGAATTGCCGAGGGGTCAGCTTGTCGGCCAGCATATAGCCATCCATGGCCTCAACATTGGCAAGCCCCATAGCTTGGTCAATTTCATCGCGGCTTTCCAGCTCACGAAGTAGCTGTGCCTCTTTTTCGTAGTTCCCGGCAGGAACGACCAGCGCCAGCATATTGGAGCTGGTGAAGGTATCTTTGATCTTGTTCTCTGCGATCTGCGTCTCATTAAGCTTTGGGGTGCTCAGGTCGCTGTAGCCATAGGCGTAGGGACATTTCCCGGAAAAGAAGATACCAAAGACTACAAATATCGCAAAGACAGCAGGAATGATAAACCTTGTCTTGTAGTCAAACTTTCCGATAAAGGAGATTTTCGGGATAAAGTTCTTGTGTTTTGTTTTTTCAATCAGCGGGCCAAACAGCACCAGCAGTCCCGGCATAACAATAAAAACCGACAGCAGGGCGTACAGGATGGCTTTGATCAGGCAAATGCCCATATCCGGGCCGATCTTAAACTGCATGAACAGCATGGCGGCAAGTCCACCTATCGTAGTCAATGAACTGGCACAGACTTCCGGGATTGCCTGACTCAGCGCAGCGATAGCTGCTTCCCGAACAGGCAAGGTCAGCCGTTCTTCTTTAAAATGATTGCAAAGGATCACGGCATAGTCCAGTGACAGCGCCAACTGCAGAATACTGGTAACGGAATTGGACACAAAGGAAATTTTGCCAAACAGAAAGTTACTGCCCTGATTCAGAATCATGGCTGTGACAAAGGTCAGCAGAAGCACCGGTACCTCGCCATAGGTCTGGGAGGTCAGCACCAGCACCACGACAACGATCACTGCCACATATACCATGATAATGCTGACCTCCGTACTGATGGTCTCCTGAAGCGTATTGCCCAGATCCGTAGAGATATAGAGATCATAATCGGACAGGCTTTCCTTAACGGCGTCCAGCGCCGTCAAGCAGGCTTCATCTGTCTCATCATAGTCAAATGTGACTGTGAACAGCGCCGAAGCGTTATTATAGTGGTCTGTTGTCCGGTCAAAAGCAATGCTCTGCACACCTTTGAGTCCGGCGAGACTTTCCCGCAGCTGCAACGCCTCGTCATAGGTGACATTGTCCACCATGACCTCTGCCGTGCCATAGGTGGTAAATTCCTCCTCCATGACCGTCAGTGCCTGCTTCGTTTCCGAATTGTCTGGAAGGTAGAAGATCAGGTCATTTTCCACCTCTACCCAGTTCCGGGAAAAGGCCGAAAAAATCAAAGCAATGATAGTAATGAGGAAAAACAAGTTGCGTTTATCAACGATAAAGGTTGCCACCTTTTCCATAAATGCTTGCTTATGTGTGGTCTGATGTGCCATGGTTTCTATGCTCCTTTTTCGTTACCTGTTGTACGCCTTCTTCTATCGCCGTGCCACGCAGTTTCATGAGGATACTTCCCGCATGGACTATTCCATGCAGCGTACTGCCTTCCAAATGCAGCTCTGTGCTGCATTCCAGCGCGCTGACATATGTGCGAAGTGTGTGTCTCAGGGATATAACCTCACCATCTCGCCTGCCAGCTACCGGATTGTCGGCATCCAGTATGGATAGCGTTCCGATAATGTTTCTGCCATCCTCATGCAGCATCAACATGCCCCGCCGTTCACCCAACGGACTATCTAAAAATACCTGATATCTGGCCATAGGGTACCTCCATGAATCGAGACTAGCGTTATGATACACCGGCCGTCTGACAAACGCAAAGGTCAAAAACACAAACATGTCAAATTTGTACTGATGACTGAAAGCAGATGAAAGGATTGGAATTTTTCTGATTTTATGGTATCATACTTCTTACAGGAGGGATCTTCCGTGGAAAAACGAACCTATACTGCAGCGGATCAGACAAAGCAGGCATTGGCGGCAGTCTTGAAGGAATTGATGGCGCAAAAACCGGTCAACAAAATCACGATTCATGATATCACCGAGCGCTGTGGGATCCGGCGACAGAACTTTTACTATCATTTTGAAGATGTTTACGACCTCATGCGCTGGATGTTTCAGGAGGAAGCCGTTTCCCTTTTACGTCAGCACGAGGGGGCGCTTCTGTGGCAGGAGGGACTTTTGCAATTATTTCACTATATTGAGGATAACAAGGCTGTTTGCTTATGCGCCTTGCAGTCAGTTGGACGAAATCATCTAAAACGCTTTTTCGAAACAGATATCCACATCATTATCCACCGCACAGTGGAACAGATCGGCAGAGAAATCGGTGACATAGGTGCTGACACGGCAAAGGAAAACATCGAAATGACAACGCATTTTTATGTGGTCGCGCTGACAGGAATTCTTGAAAGCTGGCTTTTGGGAGAAATCGACAAAACACCGGAGGAACTGATCGACTTTGCCGACCAGATGCTGATGGATCATGTCCGTGGGGCAAAGCTGCGGCTTAGCGAGACCTCAGTAGACGCAGCATCTCCGGATATAAAATAAGCTTTCGCGGCTTTTCAGTCATTTTCATCATGAATATGTGCATTGAAACGCGCACAAAAATCCCGTGAGCAGCGCTCACGGGATTTTTTGCACATTTCAGGGAAATTACTTGCCCATGTTCATCTGAGCAGCGACCTCAGCAGCGAAGTCTTCCTGCTTCTTCTCGATGCCCTCGCCGGTCTGATAGCGAACGGCATCCACGAACTTGACGCTGCCGCCCAGCTTCTTGGCGGCGTCAGCCACATACTTCTCAACGCTGCCCTGGAAGATATCGCCGCGGACGAACTCCATCTGCATCAGGCAGTTCTCCTCATAGAACTTGTTCATCTTGCCCATGACGATCTTTTCCTTGACCTGAGCGGGCTTGTTGGCCATCTTGGGGTCGGCGTCCATCAGGGCCAGAGCGATCTTCTTCTCCTCAGCCAGCACGTCCTCGGTAACCTGAGACTTATCCCAGAAGCGGGGATTCAGGGCCGCGATCTGCATGGCGATGTTCTTTCCGATCTCGGTAGCGTCGACACCGCCCTCGACAGCCAGATTTACCAGCACACCGATCTTGCCGCCGGCGTGGACATAACCAACGCTGGTGTTCTCAGAAAAGCGAACAAAACGGCGAATCTGCAGGTTTTCACCGATGGACATGACCTTCTCGGGCATGGTCTCGGAAACGGTCAGCTCGGAGCCGGGATACTTGCTGTTCATCAGAGCATCCACATCAGCAGGATTGTTCTCGGCAACAGCCTTGGCAATATCCTTCACAAAAGCCACAAACAGGTCGCTCTTGGCGCAGAAGTCGGTCTCACAGTTGACTTCCACCAGAGCGCCCACGCCGTTCTCGGTCAGTGCGTAGGACATACCCTCGGCAGCAATGCGGCCAGCCTTCTTGGCGGCCTTAGCCAGACCTTTCTCGCGCAGCCACTCAACCGCCTTGTCCATATCGCCGTTGGTCTCGACGAGCGCCTTCTTGCAATCCATCATACCCACGCTGGTCATCTCACGCAGGGTCTTCACATCAGCAGCAGTAAAAGCCATGATCTAATCCTCCATTTAATTATAGTGTAGTGAAAACGGGGCAGGGACACTTCCCTGCCCCGTCAGTGTTTACGCGGTGTTGTTTTGAAATTGACTTACTCGGCGTCCTTGACTTCCTTAGCGGCAGCTTCTTCCATCTGCTCGCCCTGGCGGCCTTCGATCATGGCGTTGGCCATAATGGAAGCGATCAGGCGGATAGCGCGGATGGCGTCATCATTGCCGGGGATGGGATAATCGATCTCATCGGGATCGCAGTTGGTATCGGCAATCGCCACAACGGGAATGCCCAGACGATGTGCCTCGGCAATGGCATTGCGCTCCTTGCGGGTGTCAACGATGAACAGAGCGCCGGGCAGCTTCTTCATTTCCTTCACGCCGCCCAGATACTTCTCCAGCTTCTCGATCTCGCCCAGATGCTTGATAACTTCCTTCTTGGGCAGCATATCAAAAGTGCCGTCGGTTTGCATGGTCTTGAGCTGATTCAGACGGTCAATACGGGTGCGCATGGTCTTAAAGTTGGTCATCATGCCGCCCAGCCAGCGGGCGTTGACATAGTACTGACCGCAACGGGCAGCCTCGTCCTTGATGGCCTCCTGAGCCTGCTTCTTGGTGCCCACGAACAGCAGACTCTGACCGTTCTCGCTGAGCTGACGGACGAAGTTATAGGCTTCCTCCAGCTTCTTCACGGTCTTCTGCAGGTCAATGATATAGATGCCGTTGCGCTCCGTATAAATATAGGGAGCCATCTTGGGGTTCCAGCGACGGGTCTGATGACCGAAGTGGACACCTGCCTCCAGCAGGGACTTCATGGATACGACGTTTGCCATTTTTGTGTTTCTCCTTTTATGTTTAGTTTTGTACCTCCAGCTCCGTCATCTCACCGGCTAACTCCCTGCGGAGCACCGGCCGGCGATCGGGCGCTGTGCGGATTCCGACTGACATATAATATCATAAGAATATCCTGATTGCAAGGTATTTTTTTCGTATTTTTCCTGTTTTTCGGCCTTTAGCCGGTTATTATCAGCGCTTTCGCCGCTTTCGTGGATTTTGCTGGCCGTCTCTCCTCTGAAAGGGCTTGTCGATCAACACAATATCGTCCCCGAATTTCTGGATACAATCCCATGGAATATAATAATCCTCTCCCCTGCCAAACAGCCCGAAAAAGCGGCAGGGACCGAAAACAATGATCGCTTTTACCGTTCCCTCTGGCAGGCAGATCTCAAGATCGCCCACATATCCCAATTTGCATCCATCGCAAAGATTGATGACCTCTTTACGCCGCAGCTGGCAAAATCTCACAAGCATATTTCCCACCTCACAAGCAGTATATGCTGTCTGCTGGCTGTCCCATTCCGTCGATTCAGCACTCTTTTCGCGACACGGAATAACTGAGATTTCCGGCGGAAATACTGGAGATAAACCAATGACGGAGGCACGGAGCATGCGGGGGAAAGTGGAGATCTGCGGCATCAATACTGCAGATCTGAAGGTGTTGAAGAATGATGAAATGATGGCATTGCTGCGGCGCAGCCGGGCTGGAGATAAGTCCGCCCGCGAACAATTGATCTGTGGCAATTTAAGATTGGTATTATCCGTGATCCAGCGTTTTCTGGGCCGCGGCGAAAATGTGGACGATCTGTTTCAGGTGGGATGCATTGGACTGATCAAAGCCATCGACAGGTTTGATGTGAATCAGGATGTAAAATTTTCGACTTACGGCGTTCCTATGATCATTGGAGAGATTCGACGCTATCTGAGAGACAACAGCGCGATTCGGGTCAGCCGCAGTATGCGGGATACTGCCTACCATGTGCTTCAGGCCCGGGAACAACTGATGTCCAGCACGCAAAGAGAACCCACTGTGGAGCAGATCGCCTCCCATCTCGGCATACCACGGGAGGAGGTAGTGATGGCCATGGATGCCATCGTTGACCCTGTCAGCCTGTATGAGCCTGTTTACTCCGACGCAGGCGATACGGTATGTGTGATGGATCAGGTGCGGGATAAAAGCAACAGTGACGAGCATTGGCTGGAGCAGATCAGTCTCAAAGACGCCATTGCGCATCTGGACGAACGGCAGCGCAATATTCTGGCGCTGCGGTTTTGCCAGGGTAAAACCCAAATGGAAGTCTCTACCGAAATCGGTATTTCTCAGGCGCAGGTGAGTCGGCTGGAAAAAGGCGCGATTGCCTGCATCAAGCGGGAAATGTAAGGCTATTGTTGCTTATAATCCCCCAATAACAGCATAAAATGACCCCATATCTGCCCGATATGGGGTCATTCTTTCTGTCAATTCAATCGGAACGTCATCATCACCGGATTATGATCCGACCACTGGAAGCCGGTGTCAATGACATCGGCATTTTCCACCGTAACATTCTTGGAAACCATGAACCCATCCACTGTCAGGACATACTGCCCATCGTGATAAGCGCTGTCAGCATTGCGGCAGCTGGGTACCGGATTCTGTTCATTCAGCGGAGGGACCAAAAAAATGTCATATCCATCAAATACCTCATCCGGGATCGGCTGTGCCCACGAATACTCCTGATCCGCTTCGCCGAAATACACGGCCGAATCCCCCAACAAATCCTTATTGAAGTCTCCGCCGGCCACACACCAATTGCCGGCTTCATATTCCGCCTGCATATCTGCCAGCAGCAGCTTCAGCTGTTCTGTGGCAATGGTACCATCAGAGGTGTAGGCGGAAAGATGAAGATTGTAAAGGATAAGCTCTTTACTTCCCGCAACAGGTATGCGGCTGACGGAATAACAGCGGTCAAGATCCAACAGCTTCATCATACTGCTCTCAACAGGAAGTTCCACCCGCTTGGTGGAGGTAATCTCGACAGCGGAAAACGTCAAAAGGCCAGATTTGGACGCACCATGGGGCTTGAGGAGCGGATACATAAGAAACGGAGAATCATAGTTTTGGGCAAAGACGTGATTCATACCCGGTAAGGCCTGATACAGGGCCTCTCGTTCGTCCACATGGTAGCTGCGAGTGGAGTCGATATCCACCTCCTGCACAAAGAAGAAGTCAGCCTGCTGCCGGTTCAGAAAGCCGGCAATGCGGTCCAGATTTGCGGTCAGCCGTTCCTTGCTCCAAGCCCATGATTCCGTGCCGCCATCCATAAAGAAGCCGTAGTCGCTCTCATAGGCACCAAAGCCAATGTTATAAGAGAGAACCGTATAAGATTTATCGGTATCCATCGCCACTGCCAGAGATTTTTCTTCTCCCTGCACCGGCAATTCCATATCTCCGATACGATGGTAGTCGATCAGCACATAGGCTACATATGCCCCTACCAGAAGTACCAGTGCCAGCACGACACACAGCAAGATTTTTCCCCAACGTTTTATTTTCTTCATTGGGCGAACCTCCCGTTTACAAATTTCGGCAAATCTATTATAATAGCCGTACTATCATTTGAAAAGAGGAAAAAATGTGAAACGACGTCTTGTGATCCGGTTCAACGCACCTGTGATCCTGAGTTTTGCGCTGCTGGCGCTGCTGGCGCTTTTGCTGGGCAGCTGGACAGACAGTGCGACCACCTATCGCTATTTCAGTGTATACCGCTCCTCCCTGTCTGATCCGCTGACGTATGTGCGCTTTTTTGGCCATGTGCTGGGTCATGCCGGATATGACCACTATATGGGCAATATGCTGCTGCTCCTTCTGGTAGGCCCGGGGATCGAGGAAAAATATGGCCACAAGACTACCGCGCTATGCATTGCCGTAACGGCGCTGGTGACAGGTCTTGTGCAGTTTATTTTCTTTCCCAATACGGTTTTGCTTGGCGCCAGCGGCATTGTGTTTATGATGATCGTGCTGTCCTCCTTTACGGAAATGGGCAAGGAAGGCATACCCATTACCTTGATCCTGGTGGTCATTTTCTACTTAGGCGGCGAACTGATGGATGGATTGATGACGCTGGACAATGTGTCGCAGCTGACCCATATTGTGGGCGGTATCTGCGGTCTTGTGTTTGGATTCTCCATCAAAAAACGCCGGAGGCGGTAAGAATTATTTCCCGGTAATGAAAATCGCTGCCTGCTTGACACAGGCAGCGATTTTTTGTACATTTTATTTCTCTTTGTAATAGAGACGGCAATGGCAATAGCCTTCAAAATCGGGGTCGGCGATCTGATCCCGAAATTCCTGACACATGCAGAGATTCTCCGGCGTCTTCTGCAAGCGGCAGGGACAATACCCGTCCTTGCGCCGCAAACCCTCCCGGATCTTCTCTACCACCTTAGGATCATCGTTAAAACGGATTTTCATAGAACTTCTCCTTTGTAAAAGCAGCGCTTACTCGGCAAACCAGTCTTTACAGAACTGGGCCAGAGAGGGAATCAGCTTTTTGATCTCACGATGGGTAGTGTTGATGCACAGGTGATATGCCTCGCGGCTGCCCCACTTGGTGTCAGCGTACATCAAATGGTTCTGAGCGCGCTCCTTGTCAATTCGACGGATGGCTTTCTCCATTTCAGCGCGCGTTAGATGTTCACCCTCCGGCGCACGCTTCATGCAGCGTTCCACCTTAGCATCCATGTCTGCATAGACAAACAGATTCAGCGGATGATAGTCCTTCAGAATCACGTCGGCGCAGCGGCCCACGATCACACAGTCTCCCTGCTGCGCAAACTTTTCCAACAACTGGCGCTGGGCCACTGCCACACGGATGGGTTGGTCCATCACCGTGATGGGCATCATGGCCAAGCGGTGACCAATGGTCATAGGATAGGCAGCTTCAATACACTTCTCCCCTACATTGGCCACATAGTCGGCGTTCAGACCGTTTTCCTTGGCAATCATCTCAATGATTTGGTGGTCATAGCAAGGGATATGCAGTGCTTCGGCCAGACGTTTGCCTAACTCACGGCCACCGCTTCCGAATTCGCGGCTGATCGTAATGATCATTTGATATCACTCCCCTTTTATTTTGCGGTCAATATTCGTAGCAGCTACCCCCTACAAACTCCCGCACCAGTGAGTTTTGGGGCACATAGGGGCAATGCAGCGGCGGTACACCGCGTACCACTTTCATCAGATCCGTCAGGCCGTGGGATTCCAAAAACTCCGGCGTCATCTCCTGTCGGAAGCAGGGAATCTCGTTCAGGTACTTGGCCAAAATGCACGGCTCGTAATCATGGAAGGTATCGATATGAATGGCAGCATTTCCCTTATAAGGCTGAATATAGTTGATCTCACCGCGGTCCACACTCTCAGCCCGCTCTACTGTATCGGCGATACTATGGCCGCGTGTGTTGTAATCGCGGATCATACGGCGGGCCACACGAAGCTGCTCAGGACGAACGATTTTATCATCGTTGGTAATGATACGGGTACGGGGCGCCACATATATCCCGTTGGCAACGCCGCGAAGCTTATCGAAAATCAGCGGATTGAGCATATGGATGCCCTCGGCAATGATGACTGCATCGGTATATCCCTGCATCTTGGTATAGCCGCCGGTATTGCCGGTCTTAAAATCATACCACGGGATATCCACCTCTTTGCCGTCCATTAACTGGCTGATACAGGCAATCAAACTGTCTACATCCACACAATAGGGCGATTCCCAGTCTGTGGCTTCCGGCGGACGGCGGTCAAGCGGCAGGAAAAAATTATCCATGTGCAGCACACAGACCTTGACGCCCAGATTTTTCAAATAGTCCTCCAGTCGCAGGGAGGTAGTCGTCTTTCCGGAACCGGAGGGTCCCGTTAACGCCACCACAGGGCGTTCCTGACGGGTGGACAGGATCGAGGCGGCGGCAGCGCTGATCTTGTCATGAAAGACTTCCTCACAGCGCAGGACAAACTGCGTCTCGTTCTGCATAGCGCTGTTGATATTTTCCAGATCGATAACTCGCATGAGCGCGCTCCTTTCAAAACTTAATTGCAGTATAGTATACCACGTTTTTTCCGGCGGTGCAAGAAAAAGCCATAAAGCAGAGCCTTGGGCTGCAATCATCAAAAATGCGGTCCCGGCCAAACCGGAACCGCATTTGATCATTATGCTCTTGGATGGGCCTTATTATAGACCTCCTTCAGCTGTTTTTGGATCACATGGGTATAGACCTGAGTGGAAGAGATATCCGCATGCCCAAGCATTTCCTGAATAGAATGCAGATCTGCGCCATTCTCCAGCAGATGCACGGCAAAACTGTGACGCAGCGTATGCGGGGTGATATCCTTATTGATCTCCGCCTTCTCCTGATAATACTTAATGATCTTCCAAAAGCCCTGACGGCTCATTCGTTCCCCGTTCATGTTTACGAACAGCGCCGGTTCGTCTCTGCTTGCGACGATGCGGGGACGGATGGATTCCATATACTCCCGCAGCGCTTTGACAGCGGTCGCATACAGGGGGATGATGCGCTCCTTATTATGACTGGTACAGCGAATGAAGCCCACTGTTAAGTTGACATCGTCCACGTTCAGTCCGATCAGCTCGGATACACGGATACCGGTAGCATACAGCAGTTCCAGCATGGCGTGATCCCGGAAGCCCTTTTCATTCACACATTTGGGCTGTTCCAAAAACAATTCTACCTCTTTATTGGTAAGGATCTCCGGATATTTTCGCTCCACCTTCATTGCGGTAATGGACTTGGCCGGATTTGCTTTCACAGTACCATCACGCATTAAATAATTATAAAACGAACGAATGGATGCGGTAGAGCGGGTAATCGTCGCGGGTGACTTTCCTTCACCGCTCATATGCTGTAAGTACGCGCCTACGTCTTCTTTCCGAACTTTTCTTAAATCCGTGACACCGTCAGCCATCAGCCACGCCTGAAATTGACTCAGATCCCTGACATAGGAGTTGATCGTATTGGCCTGCGCGTGCTTTTCCTCCGTCAGATAGCGGCAATAATCAGCAATATAATCCGCCAAATACGTTTCCTCCTCTCTGTCATGATGATCTGCTCAATACCAACAAAAACAATTGCGGTACCAGGATGATTTCCAGAACTGCTCCCAACGCCAAAACAAAAAAGCACACCACCAATCGCCGGCGTTGTGCTGCGCTTCCGGCAAAGGGTTCTCCCCTCAAACGATGAATCGTTTTATTAAAAGCCCATTGCCCAATAATCAATGAGCAGGGTAACGTGACAGCTCCGCGCAGTCCAAATGCCGCCAGCGACAGGAGAACGCCTTCATATCCCAGACTTGCCGAAAAACAGGCAACAGCAAATGACAGGATAAAACCCTGTAATGCACACACAAGCGGAATAGCGACAGCGCCAAATGTACAAAATCCCAGCAAAAAAAGAAGCAGAGGCCCACGAAAGTATATGATGACCACTTGCAAAGCCGATGAAGGGGCCAACGCTTCCTGCTGCGTGATCATACCTGCATATCCGCGCAAATACGTGGCTAATTCCGTGCTTCCGTCAACTCCGACCATATATTGCATGATCTGGCCGGCAATGATCCCGACTGCAAAAAAGGCACACAGCGTCAACAAGCGCAATGGATGCGATGAAGACGCCTGTGCTCGATGAAATACCTTACGCAGCTTCATAGCAAATCACTCACCTCGCCCCATTATATGAGACAAGCAGGGCAAATAGAAGCTGCGGTTACCATAAATACTATAGGGCAATTTCTCGCGATTCGCAAGAACTTTCCGCGATTTCTTTTATTTTTGTAACTTACGTCAAAACGTTATGTAAACAGCATTATGTCAACTCTATATACCGACCTTTTGAATGTTTCTAATCTGTGGATAAGGAAGCGATATATGGTACAAACATCAAAATAACACCACCACATTTTGACACAGCTTGCCTTTCGCATCAAAAAAAGAATTTAAAATATTGGATGCATGAAAAATTGGTCAGAAAAGTGTTTTCGTTAATTTTACCATGTTTTGTATTATGTCACCGCGCGATTACGCCGTTTTGCCACAGTTTTCGTCATATGCTTTGCGCGTTTTTTTCGGCTGCTCCCTTTACGAATAATCCCCGCCAGCAACCCACCACCGAGAACTGCACCGGTGATCCATAACCCATGGGTACCAAAGGTAAGCGGCTTTGAGGATGCCAGCGCCATGAGCCACAGCAGTCCATACAGCAGCAGCGTTGTTGCAAGCGCTGAACCGCCATTTCCTTTCCCCTTCCGACTAACCATGCTGCCAGTGAATGCCGCCAGCGCGCAGCTTGCATACACCCACACAGACTGCATGGAGGGAGGCAGCACACCTTTTACGATCAGCAAGGCGCCCAGCACGATACAAACCAACAGCATTATCACCGAGGACGCAAGCCCGATCCACGTTCCCTTTCCCAATACTGTACTCAGAGACATCTTCACATACCCCCGTTTCCTTTTTTGGAATATATTCCATCGCTGCGGCTTTTATGGCTGTCCACTTCTCTGCACAGGCAAAAAAAGACCGCGACCAGGCAAGATGCCTGATCCCGGTCTTTTACACGCTTTCTTGGGAATTATTCCTCGGTCTCTTCGGGCTTAGTTTCTTCAACAGGGGCTTCTTTTGCTTCTTCCTTTACTTCAGCAGGAACCTCTTCATCCTTCTTTTTGGCCTTTTTGCCGCCGCGCTGCATAGCGGCAGCCTGCTCGTCCAAGGTTCCGACCTGGCCGATAGCGGACTTCAGGAACTCCAGGCGGACACGATCCTCGCTGGTTTCGATGACGACGGTACGGTCGGTAATGGAAACGACACGTCCATACACACCGCCGATCGTAGTCAGCCAATCGCCTTTCTTCAGGGAACTGCGCATTTCCTCGGCCTGCTTCTTCCGCTTGTTTTCAGGACGAATCAGCAGAAAGTAGAAAATCGCCACCATTACGACGATCATCAGGATGGAAGACATACCGCCGCCAGTGGCGGTGCTGCCGGATTCAGCGTAAGCCGTTGTGATCAGATTAAACATAGGGGGCACTCCTTTTTCACAGATATCTTTATTATTATACAGAAGTCTTGTCCCTTTGGCAAGGGGTTTGGCAATACTTCCCTATAATTTTTACACCTTTTCCGCCAGTTTACGGCTGTATTTCCTGCGGAATGCGTCAAACTCCCCAGCGTCCAATGCCTCACGGATCCGCTGTGTCAGCTGATTATAGAAATACAAATTATGCATCACAGCCAGACGCATCCCCAGCATTTCCTGTGCCGTAAACAGGTGGCGCAGATAGGCACGGCTGAATTTCCGGCATACCGGGCAGTCACACTGCGGATCAATGGGGCCGTCATCCAGCTTGTACTGGGCATTTTTGATGTTCATGGTTCCCTGCCATGTAAACAGCTTGCCATGTCGGGCATTGCGGGCAGGCATAACGCAATCGAAAAAGTCTACACCCCGGGCCACACCCTCGATAATGTTACTGGGCGTTCCCACGCCCATCAAATAGCGTGGCTTGTCTGCCGGCATGTAGGGTTCCACCGCGTCGATGATCTCGTACATCACTTCGGTAGGCTCGCCCACTGCCAGACCTCCGATGGCAAAGCCGTCGCAGTCGATTTTGGCGATCTGCTGCATATGCCAAATCCGCAAATCCGCATAGGTAGCGCCTTGATTGATGCCAAACAGCATCTGCTTGGGATTCACCGTGTCCGGCAGGCTGTTGAGCCGGTCATGCTCCACCTTGCATCGCTCCAACCACCGCAGCGTCCGCTCACAGGAGGCCTTGGCATATGCATAGGGCGCTGGATTTTCCACGCACTCGTCAAACGCCATGGCAATATCACTGCCCAAATGCGACTGGATACGCATGCTTTCCTCCGGCCCCATAAAAATCCGGTGACCGTCCAGATGAGACGCAAAGGTCACTCCCTCTTCCTGAATCTTGCGAAGGCTGGCAAGGGAAAACACTTGAAACCCACCGCTGTCAGTCAGAATAGGGCCATCCCACCCCATGAACTTGTGAAGACCTCCCAAGGCCTTGATCACGTCATCACCGGGGCGAAGATGAAGATGGTAGGTATTGCTCAGTTCGATCTGACAACCCAGCTGTTCTTTCAGGTCGAACGCATCGATGCCTCCTTTGATGGCAGCCTGCGTGCCCACGTTCATGAACACCGGGGTCTGTACCACACCGCCATGCGCGCACCGGAACTGTCCGCGCCGGGCGCGGCCCTGTTGTTTGATCACTTTGAACATATATTGCTCCTATTTATGGTCAATGGATGAACATGGCGTCACCGAAGGAGAAGAACCGGTACTTTTCCCGAACAGCCTCCTGATAGGCCGCCAGAATATGCTCCCGGCCCGCCAACGCCGACACCAGCATGATCAGCGTGGATTCCGGCAGATGGAAATTGGTGATCAGGGCATCCGTGACCTTAAAGCGGTATCCGGGATAGATAAAAATATTGGTCCATCCGGCGCTGGCCTTCATGGTGCCGTCCTCCCCCGCCCACGATTCCACCGTGCGGCAGGAGGTGGTGCCCACGCAGATCACCCGTCCGCCTCCGGCCCGGGTACGATTGATCAACTCTGCTGTTTCCTGCGGGATAACGCAGTACTCGCTGTGCATCTCGTGGTCGGTGATCTCTTCCTCTTTCACGGGACGGAAGGTGCCAAGACCCACATGCAGTGTGACATAGCCCACGCCAACGCCCATAGCCTGCACTTGAGCCAACAGTTCTTTGGTAAAGTGCAGTCCCGCTGTGGGAGCGGCAGCACTTCCCACCACTTTGGAATACACCGTCTGGTATCGCTCGCGATCCTGCAGCTCCTCTTTTATATACGGAGGCAGCGGCATTTTGCCCAGTCGGTCCAGCACCTCCAGAAAGATGCCCTCAAAGTCAAACCGCACCAGACGGTTGCCGCCCGGCAGTTCCTCTGTGATTTCGCCGGTCAGTTGGCCGTCACCGAATGACACTCGTGCGCCCTTGCGCATTTTTTTGCCGGGACGCACCAGACACTCCCACGTCTTATCCCCGCGGTCGATCAGCAGCAGCACCTCACAGGCGCCGCCTCCCGGCAGTCGCTGGCCCAGCAGTCGCGCCGGAAGTACCCGGGAATCGTTGAGAATCAAACAGTCTCCGGGATGCAGATACTGGGGCAGATCAAAAAAGTGACGATGCTCCCACGCACCGCTGGTCTTATCCAACACCAGAAGCCGCGAGGCATCACGCCGCTCAATAGGCGTTTGGGCGATCAGTTCCTGCGGCAGTTCAAAATAAAAGTCGTGTGTTTTCATATATCCGCTCGTTTCCAAGTAATTTAAGTGCTTTGCGGTTCAATATGATACCACACTCTGCGTATTTCTTCAACCATTTTCTCTTTTTATCCTCCCGTGATCCCTCTGCGCGTCAAGAACCACGGTTCTGTCACACTGACGGTTCCGTTTTGTAGAAATTCTTGACAAAGCTGACAAACTGCTGTGTCTGGCCGCTCATGAGGGCGCCGCGCCGGCAAGCAACATACAGGTATCGCCGCGCTCCGGCCTCAGGCAGGGGGAATGTCAGCAGGCGCCCGGCCTTTACGGCATCCTCGGCAGCCTTCTCTGAAATGATCGAGATCCCCAGTCCGCCGGCTACCAGATTCTTGATGGACTCCTGATCGTTCAGCCGGGCAGTAATGATCAGATCATTTTCGTCCACGCCGACCCGCTCGAAATAAGAAGAAATACACTTCTTACTGCCGCTTCCCTTTTCCCGCAGCAGCATCGGTTCCCGGCAGATCTCCTCCAAGGTGATACCGCCGTTCTCGGAAAACTGCAAAAAATGCTCATTTACCGGTGTGATCAGCACCATCTGATCTGCAAAAAAAGGTGTAAGTTCCAGGGTATCCTCATGCATATCCGCCCCGATCAGTCCCACGTCAAAGGCCCCGCACAGCAGGCCATCCACGATGCCTTGGCTGTCGCTTTGAAATACATGAAACTGGGAGGCAGGCCGTATCGTCCGAAACGCAGGCAATATTTGCGGCAGCATGTAAGCGGAAGGAATGGTTGACGCGCCGATGCGGATCATTTTCTCGTCTTCATCGCTCCAGCTGCGCATCAGGTTGTCACGTAGATTCACAATATTGCAGGCACATTCGTACAACTCCTGTCCGCGGGGCGTCACCTCCACCGATTTGGTGGTGCGCACGATCAGGCTGGTCTGAAATTCTTCCTCCAATTGCCGTACGTGCGTGCTGACGGTTGGTTGAGACAGATAGAGCTTCTCCGCTGCTTTTGTAAAGCTTTTATACTTCACAACTGCGCAGAATGACTGTAATTGCTTCAGTTCCATGTCGTCCTCCCGCAGAGTTCACGCAAAGCAGACAGCGCCGTGTCCACCTGCTGTGGCGTATTCCAGCGGCCAAAGGAAAAGCGGATGGTACCTGTGGGAAAAGTTCCCAGCGTTTTGTGGGCGTTGGGCGCGCAATGCAGTCCTACCCGCACCATAATGCCGTATTCCCGGCCTAACGCGTCTGCCACCAGTGCAGGATCGGCGTTTTCCGGTACAACGGATACAACGCCCGCTCGCTCGGCAATATCCTGACGGCCTATCACCCGTAAATGAGGGATGTCCAAGGCACCGGACAGAAACCGCTCTGTCAATTCCAATTCGTGGCTGCGCACAGCGTCGATAGTCTCCTGCTCCAGCCAACGCAGCGCCGCATGAAGGCCCATGATGCCCGGAAGGTTCATGGTTCCGGCTTCAAAACGATCCGGCATAAACGACGGCATCTGTTCCTCATGGCTGATGCTGCCGGTACCGCCGGCAATCAGCGGCTGCACCAGCGGAACCATATCCGGCTGAAGGATAAAGCCGCCGATCCCCTGGGGCCCCAGAAGTCCTTTATGCCCCGTAAAAGCCAACGCGTCAATATGCATGGCCTCCATATCAATGGGAAAAACACCGGCCGTCTGGGCCGTATCCAGAATGAAACGCAGACCATGCGCATGACAAAACGCTCCCACCGTTTCCACAGGTATCAGCGTTCCGCAAACATTACTGGCGTGAAGCATCACCACAGCACAGGTGTTCTCCCGCAGCAGTCTGTCCATAGCGGAAATATCCAGCGTGCCGTCTGCCATACAGGGGATCCTGTCAAACGAAACGTCCTGTTCTGTCAATTGGGACAAAGGCCGCATAACGGCGTTATGCTCCATGGCAGAGACCAGCACATGGTCGCCCGCCTTCAAAAAACCTTTTAGCAGCACGTTCAGGCTCTCGGTAATATTGCGGGTAAAAACGACATTACGGCAGTCCGGCCCGTGAAACAGTTCTGTCAATTGCTGTCTGGTACGCAGCACGATCTCCTCGGCCTGATATGCTTCGTCATAACCGCCGCGGTTGATGTTGCAGCCACAGTCTTTTATATAATGATATACGGCCTCTGCCACTCCCTCTGCCTTGGGAAAACTGGTGCTGGCATTGTCAAGATAGATGCGCTCCATGAATCAACCACCTCTTTCGTAGGATATCCTATCATAGATTTATTAAGAAATCAAATTTTTTTAGTGGATATATCTATAATTGGTATTGGACATTTTGTCGACCACAGTGGTATCGTATAATAAGATCATTTTAACTAGAGGAGAAAAATCTGTATGAATGTCAAACGCGAACGTATAGAAATCGTGATTGCCGGACTGATCATCGGCGTGATCGCTTCGTTGCTGGTCTATTTCGGCAATCCTGCCAACATGGGCTTCTGCATTGCCTGCTTCCTGCGTGATACCGCTGGTGGTCTGGGTTTGCACCGGGCCGCCGCCGTACAGTACATACGCCCCGAGATCATCGGCTTGGTACTGGGCAGCTTCGGCGTCGCCCTCATCAAAAAAGAGTTCTCCGCCAAGGGCGGCAGCGCTCCTGTCACTCGTTTTGTGCTGGGCTTCTTTGTGATGATCGGCTGCCTGATGTTCCTGGGCTGTCCCTTCCGCATGATCCTGCGCCTGGCCGGCGGCGACCTGAACGCGCTGCTGGGTCTGCTGGGCTTTGTGCTGGGTATTCTGGCCGGCGTATTCTTCCTGAAGCGCGGCTATTCCCTGAAACGCACCTATGCCCAGTCTAAGCTGGACGGCATCATCTTCCCTGTCATTCAGGTGGTGGTATTCATCCTGCTGGTAGCGGCTCCCGCCTTTATCTTCTTTACGGAAGCAGGCGGCGGTCCCGGTGCCAAACACGCGGCTATCGCCATCAGTCTGATTGCGGGCCTAATCGTCGGCGCGCTGGCCCAGCGCACCCGCCTGTGCATGGTGGGCGGCATCCGTGATGTGGTGCTGTTCCGCGAGCCAAAGTTGCTGATGGGCTTCGGCGCTATTCTCGTCAGCGCACTGATCTGCAACCTGGTCCTGACCGCCGCTACTGGTACGTCTTTCTTCCATCTGGGCTTTGCCGAGCAGCCTGTGGCCCATACCGATGGCCTGTGGAATTGCCTGGGCATGCTGCTGGTAGGCTTTGGCTGTGTGCTGTTGGGCGGCTGCCCCCTGCGTCAGCTGGTGCTGTCCGGCGAAGGCAACTCCGACAGCGCTGTGACCGTGCTGGGCCTGATCGTAGGCGCTGCCTTTGCCCATAACTTCGGACTGGCTTCCAGTGCCAACGGCCCCACCGGCGCCGGCAAGATCGCTGTGATCGTTGGCATCGTGGTGGTAGCGCTGATCGCCTGCCTGAACACCTTTAAGAAGAAATAAGGAGATACTGTTATGAAAGTTATCGATGCACGTGGGCTTTCCTGCCCCGAACCTGTTGTCCTGCTGCGCAGCGTTATGGAAAGCAACGAGGATGCCTATCAGATCATTGTGGACAACCACGCCTCCCGTGAGAACACGACCCGTTATGCCCAGCATCAGGGCTATCAGGTAGCTGTTGCCGAAAATGGCGGCGAGTGGACGCTGACCTTTACCAAGTGACCTATATCATTACATTCTTCTCTCACTTCGGAGCCGTGCGGTATAAGCAGCTTTGCAGCGAGTGCGGTATTTCCTGCCGTATGATGCCGGTGCCGCGGAATCTCAGCAGCAGCTGCGGTACCTGCGTCCGGTGTGAGGACAGCTATCTTCCTCCCGCCGATGCCTGTGCGGAGGAGATCGAGCAGGTCGCTGCATGGGATGGTGGGCAATACACCACAGTATATCACACGGATGAGGCGGAGGGCTGATCATGGAAACTGAAGTAAAGCTGACGAAGCTGGCCTCCTGTGCCGGGTGCGGCGCAAAGGTAGGTGCCGGCACGCTGGTGCATCTGCTGGAGGGCTTCCGCACTCACAGCGATCCCAGGCTGCTGGTGGGTTATGACAAGTCAGACGATGCCAGTGTCTACTATCTGGACGAGAACACAGCACTGGTGCAGACCACCGATTTCTTTCCGCCCATTGTAGATGACCCGTTTCTCTACGGGCAGATTGCCGCGGCTAACGCCATCAGCGATGTATATGCCATGGGTGGTGAACCGAAGCTGGCTCTGAACATTCTGTGCCTGCCGGAGTCCATGACAGCGGAAATGGTACAGGAGCTGCTGCGGGGCGGCTACGATAAAGCCTATGAGGCAGGCGCTATCATTACCGGCGGGCATACGATCCACGGTGCGGAGCCTATCTATGGACTTGCCGTGTCCGGCTTTGTCCATCCGAAAAAGGTCCTGACCAACAGCGGCGCCAAACCCGGCGATGTGCTGATGCTGACAAAGCCGCTGGGTGTGGGGGTACTGACCACTGCTGCCAAGGCCGGTCTGGTTGCGGATGCTGTGATGCAGCGTATCTACCGCCAGATGGCTACGCTGAACAAGACAGCCCGTGATATCATGGTCAAGTACCGTGTCCACAGCTGTACTGACGTGACCGGTTTTGCCCTGTTGGGCCACAGCTTTGAGATGGCCCAGGGCAGCGGTTGTACGATACACATTCAAAGCAAGAATGTGCCTTTCCATCAGGAAGCATGGGAGTTCGCCGACATGGGCTTCCTCCCTGCCGGCACCTACCGCAATCGGGATTACGCCGAAAGCGGCGTCACGGTTCGTGGCGGTGTCAGCCGTACTATGCAGGATCTGCTGTACGATCCACAGACCAGCGGCGGGCTGCTGATGGCAGTGGACGCGGCAGACGCGGAAAGCTGTCTGAAGGAGCTACAAGACTCAATTCCTCATGCCGCCGCTATAGGCTATGTAACGGATCGTCAGGAAAACTGGATCATTCTGGAATAAGGAAAAACACCGCTTTTCTTGTGAAAAGCGGTGTTTTTCCTTATATGCAATTACTTGAAAAACTCAAACCGGGGCTGCTCCTTGGAAACAAAGCCGGTTTCGATCTCGATGCCGTCGCCGAAATAACGGTGCAGCAGCTCCACCAACTCGTCCGCAGCCTTGTGGACTTCCTCTGCATTTACATCAGAAAAGCCGTCAATTGGGAACAGAATAGCCTTTGTATCTTCTGTGATCTTACCGCGTTCCGATTGACGCCATGTCCAGCGGCGGGTACGGATCTCATTTCCGGAGGCGTAGACGGATTCACCCGGATCGGGCTTTTCCTCCTCTGTACTGCCGAAGGGAATAAAGGTGTCCCCCTCCTCTGCCAAACGAACATCAAGACCCTCGTCGATGGTATCCAGATCATGGGCGCCCATAGGGAGCCGATGCTTGATGGAAACAGCATTGCCCAGATCTACCGCCGCGTTAATATGGGGGAAACCTTTGCCCTTGGCAATGCGGGTCAGCAGTGCTTCAATGGAACACAGAAACTTGTTGGGATTGATCCCCAGCGAGGTAAACGCCATGCGGTAGGGTACGATATCCTCCGTTTCTTTCGGCTTTTTCCCGGCAAAATATGCTTCACAGGATACAACATTCTCTGCCAGCATCTGCTCCAGCTCCGGGATTTCGCGGGTGTTGTCCAAGCCACGCACGGCGACTGCGCCGAAATAGGCAGTGGGCAACTTCTCAATAAACTCCTTTGAAACCTGATAATACATGACGATTCCCCCTTTTGAAATAATATCGGTTATCATCAAACCTGCATGCAGGATATTCTACCCATATCGTATATTATATCTTGCAAGATATGATAGCACTTTTTTTATTCTTTTCAACCCCTGTTTTTGTTTTTTTATTATTTCGTTTGATATGCAGATTCCCACTTGATTTTTTTGTTTATTATTACTATAATAAATTTATATCTTGCAAGAAGCAATATTTTGGAGGCGGCAGTCATGCTTTCTATCAAAAAGCGCTCATTGGTGGATATGGTCTATGAAAAACTGCGTGAGGCAATTATCCAGTTGCAGCTCCCCCTTGGCTCCAAACTAAACGTCAATGAATTGCAGGAAAAAATCGGTGTCAGCTGCACGCCGATTCGGGAAGCCATCAATCGTCTGCAGCAAGAAGGATTGGTGGTATATGAAAACAATGTTGGGGCACATATCATTTCTTTAGAACCACATGATGTGCTGGAGATCCAACAGCTGGCCATGACGCTGCACTGTGCAGCTATCCGGCTGGCTATGGTCAACGGAGATCGTGACGTCATTATATCCGAGCTGAAGCAACGCCTGGCGGAATATGCCAGTGCCAAAAATGAGCACGATGAGGTAATGGCCATCAAGGAATTTCTGGGTACCTACTATCACAATTGCGGCAATCGGCGACTGGATCAGCACATGCTGGCGATCCAGGGGCAACAAATGCTGCTGCGGTATATTTTTGCCCACTGCGTATCCCAACGCGCGGCAGATATCGGTGTCTTTCAGCAGATGCTAGCCGAAACCATGAACGGAGATGCCGAAGCGGTATGTGATCTTCTTCAAAAGTATACCGACCATATGACGCGGATCGTAGAAGGCGCAGTAACGGCGTTGTAATAACTCCCCTTTTCTTTTCCCGTACTACCCATGCTGCAAAAAACTCCGGCACACATTTGTGTGCCGGAGTTTCGTATCAAAATAGTGTGTGGGTCAGGAATCAGCCATTCTGGCGCATCTTGGCAAAGCAATCGCTGCAATACACAGGACGATCAGATTTGGGCTCAAAAGGCACCTTGGCCTCGCCGCCGCAAGCAGCACAAACAGCGGTGAAATACTCACGGGGACCGCGGGCAGCATTCTTGCGGGCGTCACGGCAGGACTTGCAGCGCTGAGGCTCATTCTGGAAGCCACGCTCAGCATAGAATTCCTGCTCACCGGCGGTGAAAACGAACTCCTTACCACACTCTTTGCAAACTAAAGTCTTGTCTTCGTACATGATTTTACCCTCTCTTTGAGAAATATATTGCGTTCAGCCTTTGCTGATATCGCCGGATTGAAGTTGCCGCCCGATCTTACGGCGTATACGCTGCACAGCATTTTCCACCGATTTCGGCGGTCTGCCCACAGTTTCTGCGATCTCTCGGCATGTGAGACCGTCCAAATAGTACCCTAAAATCTCAGCTTCGAAGGCGGATAACTGTTTGCATGTGTACTCCAGCAGACTGGCGGTTTTTTCCCGATCGATCAGCAAGACCTCGGGGTCGACCTGTGCAAAAGCGAGACTGACGTCAAAGAATGAGGGATTCAGGGGAATTGCTTGATTCAGAGGTTGGTGTTTGCCGGAAGAAGCGGCCTTAAGAACCGAGTAGAGACGCCGACGGATGCATACGTCGGCAAAGGTGCTGAACATGGCAGCCTGCGTGGGATCATACTCCCGCATGGCTTTTATCAGCCCCAGCATCCCCTCCTGCAACAGATCTTCACTGTCGCCGCCGGCAAGGAAATAGGGCCGGGCTATACTGCGCACCAAACGATGATACCGTGCGGCCAAGACCTCCTCGGCATTTCGGCTGCCGGACTGACAGGCAGCGCACAGCTGTTCATCGCTTAGCGTCTCCAGATAGGCAAAACGAGCCTCTTTGCTATTTACCATTATCCATTATACCTTTTCGATAAAGAATTTGTCAAGCTATCCGTGAAAATTTGTCATAATGTCCGTTTTTTTATATAGTTTTTACCACTTCTGACAAATCCTCCGCTATTTTGCGGGCAATCTCGTCGGTTTTTGCCTCTACCATCACACGGATCAGCGCCTCAGTACCGGAGGGACGGAGCAAAATCCGTCCTTCCTCTCCCAACGCTTTCTCTTGTTCCCGTACTGCCTGCTGTAATACAGGAGAAGCCATGATCCGCTCTTTTTCGCCGGGGACGTGGGACAGCGCCACATTGATCAGCTCCTGCGGATACTGCGCACAGCATCCTGCCAACTCTGAAGCAGGCTTTCCGGAGGCTTTCAGCGCCTTGAGAAACTGCAGCGCCGTCAACTCGCCATCGCCGGTGGTGGCATATTCCCGGAAGATCATATGCCCGGACTGCTCGCCGCCGATGGCATAGTCGCACGCCACCATTTCTTCCAGCACATGCCGGTCCCCTACTGCCGTGCAGACCAAATCGATTCCTTCTCTGCGGCAGAATTCATGCAGGCCGAGGTTCGACATCACCGTGGCCACCACCGTGTTATTGGTCAGCTTTCCGCTGCGGCGCAGTTCCACACCGCACACGGCCATGATCTTATCTCCGTCAATGGTATGCCCCTTTTCATCCACCAGCAGACAACGGTCCGCATCACCGTCGAAAGCGATGCCAAGCTGATACTTTCCCGCCACCGTCATGGTGGCAAGCTGTTCAAGATGCGTGGAGCCGCAGCCATTGTTGATGTTGACGCCGTCCGGGTCAATGTTGATGAAATCCGCCATTACCGGCAGCCGCTGAAAGAGATCTGGAGCCGTAGCAGCAGCTGCGCCGTTGGCACAGTCCACCAGTACCCGCAGCCCCGACAGGTCACAACCAATAGTGGCAAGCAAGTGGTCGATATAGTCCGCGTGCATTTCCTGCGCACTGTTGCGGCAGCGGCCCAGTTCACCGCCGGACTTGACCGGCATTTCCGCATGGTTCAGGATCAACTGCTCCACCCGCTCCTCCATGGCGTCAGACAGCTTATACCCCTGCCCGTTGAACACCTTGATGCCGTTATACTCATAAGGATTATGGCTGGCGGAAATGACCACGCCGGCATCCGCTTTTTCCTGTATGGTCAAAAACGCTACCGCAGGCGTGGGAATGGTGCCCAGCAGCAGTACGTCACCGCCTACGGAACAAATGCCAGCGATAAGCGCCGCCTCCAGCATATCCGATGAAATGCGCGTGTCTTTGCCGATGGTGATCAGCGGCTTGCGGCCCAACTCCTCCTGCAAAACCACAGTCACCGACTGGCCCACCTGAAACGCCAGCTCCGCTGTCAGCGTTTTTCCCACAATGCCGCGGATACCGTCCGTCCCGAATAATTTACCCATCTTTATTCTCCCTCATAGTTCCAGCTGCGTCTGGCCCATAAACTCCACATGCAGATGCTCATACGCCTTGCGGGTCACACAGCGGCCCCGGGGCGTTCGGGTCAGGAATCCAAGCTGCATCAAATACGGCTCATATACATCCTCAAGCGTCACTGACTCCTCGCCAATGGTAGCCGCCAGCGTATCCAGGCCCACCGGGCCGCCGCCGTAGTTCTCGATGATGGCCCGCAGCATCCGACGGTCCACCTGATCCAGTCCCAGATAGTCCACCTCCAGCGCCAGCAGCGCACTGTCAGCTACCTGGCGGGTGATAACGCCGTCCGCCTTTACCTGCGCGAAATCGCGGACACGGCGCAGCATCCGGTTGGCGATCCGGGGTGTGCCCCGGGAACGCCGGGCGATCTCCATGGCGCCGTCCGCCTCGATGGGCACCTCCAGAATACCGGCACTGCGGGTCACGATCTGGCACAGTTCATCCGGCGTGTACAGCTCCAGCCGCAGCGTCACGCCGAAGCGATCCCGCAGCGGAGCCGACAGCGAGCCCGCCCGGGTCGTAGCGCCGATCAGTGTAAAATGGGGCAGATCCAACCGGATAGAATTGGCGGAAGGGCCTTTACCGATGATGATGTCGATGGCATAGTCCTCCATGGCGGGATACAAAATCTCCTCGACTGCACGGTTCAGCCGGTGAATCTCATCGACAAACAAAATATCATTCTCGTTGAGATTGGTCAGCAGCGCCGCCAGATCACCCGGTTTTTCAATGGCCGGGCCGGAGGTAATGCGAATATTGACGCCCATTTCGGCGGCAATAATACCCGCCAGTGTCGTTTTGCCCAGCCCCGGAGGCCCATGCAGCAGCACATGATCCAGCGACTCACCGCGGCGGCGCGCCGCCTCGATGAACACGGCCAGATTGCCTTTTGCCTTCTCCTGTCCGATGTATTCCTTTAGTGTGTGGGGCCGCAGTGACTTCTCCTGTGCGTCCTCCGGCAGGAAAGTGGTGGATACGATAGGTTCTTCGTAAATGTCGCTTCCGTAATCGATGCTCACGTTGTCCCCTCCCCTACTTTACCATGCGCTTGAGCGCCTGGCGGATAATCTCCTCCAGCGGCAGCGCATCCATATCAATGCCTTTCAAGGCTGCCGCCACCTCGGAGGCGCTGTAGCCCAGCACCGCCAGCGCCGCGCCGGCCTCTCTGGTCTTATCGTCCGGTACCACCACAGGCAGAATGGCACCCGAATCCCCGGAGAACGACGACTGCTCCTTGGCCAGTTTATCTTTCAACTCCAGAATAATGCGCTGCGCGATCTTTTTGCCGATGCCCGGTGCAGCCGTCAGAGCCTTTTCATCGCCCATCACCACCGCCATGGCCAGATTGGCCGGTGTATTGGCCGAGAGAATGGACAGCGCCGCCTTGGGGCCCACGCCGGAAACGCCCAGCAGCAGCTTAAAGCTGTGCAGTTCACTTTGACTGGCAAAACCAAACAGCTCCACCGCATCCTCCCGGACGTTCATGTAGGTATACAGTTTAGCCCGCTCCCCCTTTTTCAGCTGTGACAGGGTATAGTTTGTGGTGGCGCAGGCATAGCCCACACCGCCGCAGTCAATCACAGCCAGATTGGCCTCCATCTCGGCCACAACGCCATTCAGATAGTAAAACATCGCTACACAGTCTCCTTTACATGGGGTTCGGCACGCCGCAGCAGACTGGTAGCGCTGCGGGCATGGCAAATGGCAATGGCCAGTGCGTCGGCGGCATCGTCCGGCTTTGGGATCGCCTTCAGCTTCAGCAGACGGCGCGTCATATCCATCACCTGTTTTTTCTCCGCAAGCCCATAGCCTACTACCGCCTGCTTTACCTGCATGGGCGTATATTCGTAGATGGGCAGATGCATTTTTTCCGCTGTACACAGGATCACACCCCGGGCATGAGCCACTGCAATGCCGGTGGTGATATTTTTACTGAAAAACAGTTCTTCAATGGCCATCTCATCCGGCCGGAACTGTTGGATCAGCTCCTGCAGATCGCTTTCGATCTGGGTCAAACGCGCCGCCAGAGGTGATCCTGCCGGCGTATTGATGGCGCCATACTGCACCATCTTCTGTGTCGCCCCGGCGCAGTCCAGCACACCGAAACCCACGATGGCAACACCGGGGTCTATCCCCAAAATACGCACGACGATCCCTCCACATACTAATTCCAGTTTATTATACTCTTTTTTCCCGTTTATGGCAATACAAAAGAAAAGGCCGATAGGAAATCGCAGCCAAGCCACAAGAAAAAAGAGAGCCGTCCCGGCTCTCTTTTTTCTTGTGGCTTCACCGCTTCACCGATGCGTCACAAAATGATGCAGATCAGTCCACCACCGCCTTCATTGATGATCCGTTCCAACGCCTGCCGCAGTTTGGCCTGTGCATCAACCGGCATCCGTTTCAATTTGGCTTGCAGATCCTCCCCTACGATCTCATGGAAGCTGCGGCCGAAAATATTGGAATTCCAGATCTTGCTGGTATCCCCCTCAAATTCCTGCAACAGATAATTGACCATATCCTCCGACTGTTTTTCGTTGCCTACAATGGGCGAAACTGTCGTCTCGATATCCGCCCGGATCATATGGATAGACGGTGCGCTGGCCCTCATGCGCACACCATAGCGTCCTCCCTGTCGAACGATCTCCGGGTCCTCCAGATCCAGTTCCTCAACACTGGGCATCACAATACCGTAGCCGTTTTCCCGTGCGGATTGCAGCGCCTCCGCCACTTTGTCATACTCCTTTTTTGCAGTTCCCAACTGTGTCAGCAGCTGCATCAGATCGCCGTCATCGCTGACGCTCAGGCCTGACTGCTGGCTGATGGTATCGTAAAACATGCTGCGGGGCAATTGCAGATCGGCCTCCGCCACACCGATGCCGAGATTGATACTGCGAATAGATGCGGCTTGTATCGCTTCACATGCCTGCATTTTTTCCAGAGCAGTGTCCAATTCCCGAATGTGGCACAGGCCCTTCGCTTCCTCACGCACCGTCTGATAAATGCTGCTCTTGATGGGATGCTCCGCCGGCAGCGCTTCTACCCAGCTTGGCAGATAGAGATCCAGCTCCTGCAGGGGAAACTCAAAAAGCAGACTCTGCATTAAAGCGGTAATATCCTGTTCGTTCATTGTCAGGCAATTGACGGGAATACATTTCACATCATACCGACCTGCGATCTCACCGGCAATGCCGCAGGCGCGCTCACTGTCCGGGTCACTGGAATTCAGCAGCACCACAAAGGGCTTTCCGATCTCTTTCAGTTCCCGGATCACCCGTTCTTCCGCTTCTTCGTAATCCTGCCGTGGGATATCCGTCACTGTTCCGTCCGTGGTGATGACAATGCCCACAGTAGAGTGATCGGTAATCACCTTCTGTGTGCCGATCTCCGCCGCCTCTGTCATGGGAATCTCATAATCATACCAGGGCGTCATCACCATGCGGGGCGCCAGATCCTCAAACTGCCCCACAGCGCCGGGCACCATATATCCCACACAGTCGATGAGCCGCACGGAGAAGCTGACGCCGTCGTCCAGCTTTACCTCCACAGCTTCCTCCGGTACAAACTTTGGCTCTGCAGTCATAATGGTGCGCCCTGAACCGCTTTGCGGCAATTCATCTTTCGCCCTGTCACGCCGATACACATTATCGATATGCGGGATCACCTGCGTCTCCATAAACCGCTTGATAAAGGTGGACTTTCCTGTTCTGACCGGCCCCACCACACCGATATAGACACTGTTCTGCGTCCGCGCCGCCATGTCCTGATAGATACCTGTGGATCGATTCATAGTACCTTCCTCCGCTGCTGTTTTTACTGCATTACTATGTGGTCATGCCACATAATATGCAAAATTTCTGTACCTTTTTTCAGGATGCTGTTGAACATAAGCCTGTGCTTCTGGGGCCCGACAGTTGAGAGACGGTGCCAAGGAAGCGCCGGAAGAACTGGCGCAGCTGGCCGGCAAGATCATGATGCAGGACATCTTGGTTTTGGAATAACACAAGGCAACAAAAGAAGGCCGCCCATATAGGCGGCCTTCGCTTGTTTATTCCCACTCAACTGTTCAGATACGGATCGTCCAGCATTCCCAGACGGCGCAGCATAGTCTTTTTCACCGCTTTGAAGATGTTCTCATAACCGGTGCAGCGGCATAGATGGCCGCTGAGCAGCTTACGCAGCTCATCGTCGGTATAGTAGACCTTGCGATCCAGAATTTCCGCAGCGGTCATGATAAAACCGGGGATGCAGAATCCACACTGGATGGCGGTCTCGTCCATAAACGCCTGCTGAATATCGCTCAGTTCACCGTTGGGTCCGGTCAACCCCTCCAGTGTGGTGATGTGCTTTCCCTCAGCCCATACCGCCAGATACAGGCAGGAGTTGAAGCACTCGCCGTCGATCAGTACGTTGCACGCGCCGCATTCGCCCACTTCGCAGCCCTTCTTCACGGAGGTCAGCCGGAAATCGTTGCGGAGCATATCGGTCAAAGACGCGCGCACGTCCACCATCTGCTCCACTTCCCTGCCGTTGATCCAGCAGGTCACCAGTGCATACTGCTTCTTTGCCATTACAGCTCACCTCCCGCCAGTTTCACGGATTCGATCAGGCAGCGCTTGGCGCTCTCCACAGCGATGTGGCTGCGGAACGCCTTGCTGGCGCGCCAGGAATCACGGGGATTGATGTCCTCCAGCACCTTGCAGCCGAATTCCTCAATGTTCTCCAGCGTGACGGCCTTGCCGTTGATGAATGACTCCGCCGTAACGGCACGCATCGGCACAGGACCGGCCACACCGAAGGCGATGCGCACCCGCTCGAAGGTCTTGCCATCCGGACTGAGCCGCGCGTTGACGGACGTACCCAGCGTGGCGATGTCCATAGCGTTTCGCATGGCATACTTGATATAGTGGCCCCACGTCCGGTCATAGCTGGCCTTGGGGATCAGGATCGCCGTTTGGATCTCTCCGTCTTCAACCTTCAGGTCGACGGTGCCGGCCTTAAGATAGAACTCCTTGATGGGAATACGGCGCACACCGTTTTTTCCGGTGATCTCCACGATGGCCTCCCAAGCGTGCAGCGTGGAGGCGGAGTCGGCAGAGGTAACGCCGTTGCAGGTATTGCCGCCGATGGTGCCTGCATTGCGGATCTGGGGACCGCCTACCATGTCCACCGCCTCGCCCAGCACATTGATGTATTTCTGGATGATGGGGTCATTGGTAATATGCGTAAAGCTGGTCAGGCTGCCGATACGGATGTTCTCCTCGTCGTCGATGGATACGCCCCGCATCTCATCACACTTCTGGATGGAGATCAGGGCCTTACCGGCCCGTTTGCCTTCCCGCATCTGCACCAGTACATCGGTGCCGCCTGCAATGATCTGTGCCTCAGGATGCTCCAGACGAAGGCGCACAGCATCCTGTACGTCTTTTGCCTCATAAAGGGCTAACATGTCATACATCGCTGCTTACCTCCTCAGTCTTTGATGAGACCCTCTTCGCTGAACCGCTTGAAGAGGATATGGGCATTCATGGGATTCTGGTCAATGGTCACGCCGGTGGCGTTGTAGATGGCGTTGCGGATCGCCGGTGCGCCGGAGCAGGCCGGCGGCTCGCCCAGCGCCTTGGTGCCGAACGCGGAAGTCGGCTCGGCATTCTGTATAAACTGCGCCTCAAGGTGAGGGTGATCCATGATGGTGGACAACTTGTAGTCCAGCAGGTTATTGTTCAGCGGTTTGCCGGTCTTTTCGTCGAACAGCAGCTGCTCACCCATGCCGTAACCGATGGCCATGGACATACCGCCGTGGACCTGTGCCTCCGCCAACGCAGGGTTAATCAGTTTGCCGCAGTCATGAACATTGATCATGTTCTTCAGCGTCACCTTGCACATGGGAATGTCCACCTCCACCTCGGCAAAGGTGCAGCCGAAGGAGTAGGCATTGTTCTGGATGGTGTAAGTACTCTCGGCGGTAATATGCTCGGAATGTACCGGGTTATACTGGGCCGTCATCGCCAGCTCGCTGAGGCTCATCAGTACTTTTCCGTCTGTCACACGGACGATGTTGCCATCCACAATATCCATATTGTAAGGCGCCTGACGGGTCAGTTCCTGAGCGTAAGCCAGGATCTTTTCTTTCAGCAGCAGCCCTGTCTTGCGGATGGAGAAGCCCGCCACATAGGTCTGACGGCTGGCATAGGCGCCCAGACCGGTGGGCGTGATATCCGTATCCTGACAGGACACCACATGCACATCCTGATAACTCTTGAGCCCCAGCACATCGGCAGTCATCTGGGCATAAGCGGTATCGGCGCCCTGACCGATCTCCGTCTCGCCGCACTGCATGGTGACGGTACCGTCCAGATTTAGCAGCATACGGTTGGAACTGGTTTCCAGGGAAATGGGATATACCGCCGTGTTGTACCAGAATGTGGCCACGCCGATACCGCGGCGGATGGGGCCGGTATCCTTGGCATACTCTGCCACCTTGCGGTCATAGTCGATGTACTTGCGGCCTGCCTCCAAACACTCACGGAAGGAGTCGTAGTAGTTGACGTTGTGGCTGAAGCCGTCCTCATATCCCTGAGGCATAATATTCTGCATCCGGAAGGCCAGCGGATCCATCCCCACCGCCTTGGCGCACTCGTCCACATTGGCCTCGTCGGCAAAGGATGCCTGCGGCATACCGTAGCCGCGCATAGCGCCGGCGGCAGGACGGTTGGTGAACACGGTCCATGCATCGCATTCCATGTTGTCACAGGGATAGTGCTGCGGGAAGGAGCCCATCGCCTTGGCCACAATGGAATGGCCGTGGGAGGCATAAGCCCCCTGATTGGAGAAGCACTCCACCTTGCGGGCGGCAAAGGTGCCGTCCTTCCGCAGCCATGAAATGATATGGAAGCGGATGGCATGGCGCACGCGGTTGGAGACGAAGGTCTCCTCGCGGGAGCAGTCGATGCGAACGCAGCGTCCTCCCACCTGCGTGGTGCACCATGCGCACAGCGGCTCATACAGGGCGTCCTGCTTGTTGCCGAAGCCGCCGCCGATATAGGGCTTGATGATACGGATATCCGCCCAGGGACGGCCCAGCGCCTGTCCCACCACGCGGCGGATAATGTGGGGGATCTGGGTGGAGGCCACGATGACGATACGGCCGTTCTCCTCATAGGCGAAGCATCCGTGGTTCTCAATGTGACAGTGCTGCACCGTGGGGGTGTCGTACCAACCCTCTACTTTGATAAGACCCGGTTCCTGAATGGCGGACTGATAGTCACCCTTGCGAATGTCGGTGTGCTTCAGGATGTTATGGGGAAATTTTTCATGGAGCTGCGGCGCGCCGTCCTCCATGGCCTTCTGCACGTCAAGTACAAATGGCAGCTCCTCATATTCCACCTTCAGCGCCCGGACGCCCTGCATGGCGGCCACCTCGTTTTCCGCGATGACCACTGCCACATCGTCGCCCCAATAGCGCACATGACGGTTCAGCAGATGCCGGTCAGCCACGTCCTGATGACCCGGGTCCATAGACCATGGATGTCCCGCCGTCGGGAACGTGATATCCGGCACATCAAAGCAAGTCAGCACCTTTACCACGCCGTCGATCTGCTCCGCAGCGCTGGTGTCGATGGACTTGACGATGCCGTGGGCAATGTCCGCATGCTTGATGCGGACATACAGCGCATCCTGCGGCATCAGGTCCTCATAGTATTTTGTCCGCCCGGTCGCCTTGTCATAGGCGTCCACACGAACTTGGCTTTTTCCGACTTCACCCATGTGTTCTTCCTCCTCAATGTCTGTCTTGCAGCCATACGCGATCTGAAAGAAACGCTGCTTGATCCTTGTTCGTTATAGCAATTTTTTTGTTAATCATAGCACAATTCAACTACAGTGGAAAGAGTTTTTCGTTATCCTATTGCAAAAATATCAAAACTTTTCATTGACACTTTTTCACGAAACTGGGTATACTACCAACAGATGAAAAGTATCGGGAAAGGAGTGGTTCCCATGCGTATCGGCTGCATTGTCATGGCGGCCGGAATGGGCTCCCGGTTCGGCGGCAATAAGCTGGCGCTGGAGTGGAACGGCAAGAGCCTGATCCGTCATGCGCTGGAGGCTGTCCCTGTGGACAGGCTGACCGCCACCGTGGTGGTGACACAGTATCCGGAAATCATCGAACTTGCAAAGGAATTTTCCTTTACACCAGTTGCCAACAGCCATCCTGAATACGGCCAAAGCTACTCTATACGGCTGGGTATCAAGGCATTGAACCACTGTGACGCCCTGCTGTTTCAGGTGGCGGATCAGCCACTGCTGAAACGGGAGAGCGTGGCGGGACTGATAGACTATTACCTGCAGCATCCCGATCATATTGTTGGGTTAGGGCATGGCGGCCAGAGGGGAAACCCCTGTATCTTCCCTGCCAGATTTTTTCCGGAGCTGCTGCAGATCGAAGGCGACCGCGGCGGCAACGTGGTGATCCGTCAGCACGAATCCGACCTGCTGCTATGGGAAGTGCCGGCCGATGAGCTGCGGGATATCGACACCCGGGAATCCTTTTCTACGCTTTAACTCTCCTCTGTCATGAGCTGCGGCGGTCTTCGCCGCAGCTCATTTTTGGTACATTACGCTCTGTTTTGGGGTACATAAACCTACTTTTTGGATGCATAAGGCGTGTTCTTCAGCGGCAGAGAAAACTCCCGTTCTCCGGTCAGCCGGTAATAGGCGTCGGCAATGGCAGGGGCCGTGGGGATGGAGGTGATCTCGCCAATGCCGATGGCGCCGCCTGCCACATTCAATCCCGGCTTCTCTACCACAATGGCCTTGATCTCCGGCGGAATCTGGTTGGCACGGAACAGGCCCAGCGTACCGTATTTTGCGGTAGGCTTACAGTTCTCATCGATGGGATATTTCTCCGTCAGGGCGTAGCCCATGGACATGACCACGCCGCCCTCGATCTGTCCTTCAATGCTGAGGGGATTGACCGCCTTGCCTACATCATGGGCCGCCACCATCTTTTTAATGCGGCCGGTCTCCTTGTCCAGCACGCACATCTGGGTGGCGTAACCGTAGGCCACATGGCTGACAGGATTGGGAACATCCGCGCCCAGCGGGTCAGTCTTGGCCAGATATTCACCGTAAAACTCCTGCCCTTTCAAATCCGACAGGGTCTTTCCGCTGTCCAGTTCTGCCTTCAGCTTCTCACAGGCACGTCGGGTGGCTTCACCTGTCACCAATGTCTGGCGGCTGCCGGAGGTATCACCGGAATCCGGCGCGATCCACGTATTGCTCCGTTCATACACGATGTCATCTCGATGTAATCCGGTGTTGGTAACGACTACCTGCACCAGAACGGTCCCCAGGCCCTGGCCGATGCAGGAGGCGCCGGAGTAAATATGGACTTTTCCGTCCTGCTCCACGATCAGTTTGCAGCGGCCCCAGTCCGGCAGACCGACGCCTACGCCGGCGTTCTTCATGGCGCAGGCGATACCCACGGGATCGCCCGCCGCCATCGCTTCATCATAAGCGGGTTTAATGGCCTCCAGCGTCTCAACGAGACCGGTGGAATCGTCGACAATCTGCCCGTTGGGCAGCACCCCGCCGGGGCGAATGGCATTGCGGTAACGGATCTCCCAGGGTGAGATACCCACCAGATCCGCCATCTGATTGAGCAGCGTCTCCGTGCAGAAGCAGGTCTGGGTCACGCCGAAGCCGCGGAACGCACCGGCAGGAGGATTGTTGGTATAATAGGCACGTCCCTCGATCTCAAAATTATCATAGGCATAGGGGCCGGCGGCGTGGGTACAGGCGCGCTCCAGCACAGGACCACCCAGCGACGCAAACGCGCCGGTATCGGACACCACGCTGGCCTTGACGCCCTGAATGATGCCGTTTTCATCACAGCCCATGGTGAACTCCATGTCAAAGCTGTGGCGCTTGGGATGTACCAGAATGGACTCCTGACGGCTCAGCTTGAACTTAACGGGCTTTTTCGTCAGATAGCACAGCAGCGCGGCGTGATGCTGGACAGACATGTCCTCTTTTCCGCCGAAGCCGCCGCCGACCAGCATATTCTGCACATGGCAGTGGTCGTAGTCCACGCCCAGCATACCGGCGCACTCATGAAGGGTGGTATGGGCGCTCTGGTCCGTGGTCAGCAGCTTCACACCGCCGTTTTCCATGGGAAGCGCCACGCAGCACTCCGGCTCTAAAAAAGCGTGCTCCGTCCACGGCGTGAAGAAATGCTCCGTCAGCACATATTTTGCGTTTTTGATAGCCGTCTCCGCATCGCCGCGGGAGACATGCTTATAGGCTTGCACGTTATTCTCGTCGCCGTCGAACACCAGCGGCGCATCAGGCGCAGCGGCTTCCGTGGGATTATGAACGGCGGGCAGCACTTCATACTCCACCTTGACCAGCTTCTTCGCTTCCTCCACCGTGGCCTGATCCACGGCGCAGATCAGCGCGATGCTGTCGCCCAGATAGTGGGTCAGCTCACCCACGCCCACCAGAGTGGGCTGGTCCTTCTTGATATGGCCCACGTTCACCTTACCGGGAATATCCTTGGCTGTAGCCACAGCCACCACACCGGGCAGCTTCTCCGCTTCGGAGGTGTCAATGGACAGAACGCGGGCGCGGGCATACTGGCTGCGTACCGCGCCGCCGTAGCACATGCCATCCACATATACGTCATCCGGATACTGGCCATAGCCCTGTACCTTTTCCGCCACGTCCAGACGATGGACACGGCTGCCCATCTGCCAGTCGTCAGCACCGGCCGCAGGAATCTTGCCCTCACGGAAAATCTTCGCTGCCAGCAGAATAGCGTCAATGATCTTTACATAACCGGTGCAGCGGCAGATGTTGTTGCGAATGGCAAACGCCGCTTCTTCACGGGTGGGATCCGGATTCACGTCCAGCAGCCCCTTGGCGGAGATCACCATGCCGGGGATACAGAAGCCGCACTGTACCGCGCCGGCCTCGCCAAAGGCGAAGGTATAGACCTCCTTCTCCCAATCCGACAGACCTTCCACCGTCACGATGGTCTTGCCATCCAGCTTGTCGGTCTGCGGAATACAGGCCTTTGTGGGCTTGCCGTCGATCAAAACATGGCAGGTACCGCAGGCGCCTTCGCTGCAGCCGTCCTTCACGGAGGTCAGATGCAGCTCATCCCGCAGATAGCGGATCAGCTTTTGGTTTTTCTCCACTGTCACGGTGCTGCCGTTCACCTTAAAAGTCGCCATACTGCGTGCTCCTTCCTTCCGCCGCAGGGCAGATATAAGATCATACTGTACTTTTGCCTAAATTTTTTTCTAAATTATACAATATTTTTTAGTTTTCTGCAAGTCACATATGCAAAAATGTTGATTCTATTTTACAAATAACGCCTCCGGATCACGATAGGGCAAATATTCCAAAAAACGCTTGGCCGCCGGAGACAGCGTATCTCCGACACGCATCGCAAGGCCGATTTTCCGGTAGGCCGGCTGCGCCAGAGGACGTAATGTAATGTGATACGGGATGCGTTTCAGGATCAGCTGCGGCAGGATACTGACACCCAGACCGTGCTCCACCATGGACATCACGGCATAGTCGTCCAGCGTGGAAAAACGCACCTGCGGCACAACGCCGGAACGCTCAAACACCTGCATGATATCCCGATCCCGGTTTCCGGCCTTGTCCAATAGGATAAAAGGTTCCTCCCGCAGTGCTTCCACCGGTACCTGCTCCAGCTGTGTCAGCGGATGTTCCGGCGGAAGGACCACCATCAGCTCATCCTCTTCCAAGCAGACCGTCTCCAGGTCTGCCCGGGTAGGGAGATGCAGGAAGCCATAATCCGCCCTGCCCTGCAGGACCCACTGTTCGATCTCAGGATAGTCGCCCATCAGCACTTCGAAGTCAATATTGGGAAAATCCTTTTGAAACCGGCAGATCATATTAGGCAGCCAGTGGGCGGCAACGCTGGAAAATGCCGCAATGGCAATGGTACCCGACACCAATCCCCGCAGCTCCCCTGCTGTCTGACGGCATTGCTCGGCCTGTGCCACCAGCTCCCGCATGGTGGGCAGTAGCCGCAGACATTCTCTGGTAGGCGTTACCCCCTCCCGTCCCCGCCGCAGCAGCGGGAATCCGATTTCGTTTTCAAGTGACGCCATCATGCGGCTGATGCCGGAGATGGTATAGCCCATGGCTTCCGCCGCTGAGGTGATAGAGCCTTTGTCGATGGCGCACAGCAGAGCCCTGCATTTTTCACTTTCCATATCCTTTTCCTCTATTTGAATATTTGTCAAATTAAACTTGAAATATTTTCTCTTTACTCAAAGATAAGACAGATGTAGAATCTTGTCAACCACCAATAATTGGCACAGCGGCGCTATCTCACTTTTTCCTGTCCTTCGCTGTGCCGCTTTATTGTGCAGATACCGGGAGGTCTTTCCATGCTTCAGAAACACCGTTTCCTTTACCGCTTTCTGCTTGCGCTCCTGCTTTTTGGATTTAATGGGATCATTGCAAGCCGCATATCGCTGGAAAGCGGACAGATCGTTTTGCTGCGCACACTGTTGGGCAGTCTGAGCCTTCTGCTGTTTTTCTTTCTGTCCGGACACCGTTTCTCTTTTTCCGGACGCGGTAAGGACGTCATACTGATTTGTCTCTCAGGTGCGGCAATGGGCGCCAGCTGGATGCTTCTTTATGCCGGATACCAGCGCATCGGCGTTTCTACCGCTTCCCTGCTGTACTATTGCTGCCCCGTGATCGTAATGGCACTGTCACCGGTCATCTTTCATGAGAGGCTGACATGGGTAAAAGTCACCGGATTTCTCTGCGTATGCGCTGGTATCGTGCTGGTCAACGGTTGGGCTTCCGGCGGCATGGACCTTTTAGGGTTTTTCTATGGCATCATGAGTGCTGTTTGCTATGCGGTGATGCTGATTCTGAACAAGAAGGCGCAAGGCGTGGACGGTATGGAAAATTCTCTGCTGCAAATGCTGTCCGCCGCAGCAACCGTGTTTTTGCTGCTGCTGTGCAGCGGCGGACTGGCCATGTCCATTTCCGGAAGTGATTGGCCGTGGATCCTGCTGCTGGGGATCGTGAGCACTGGTTTTGGCTGCTGGTGTTATTTCTCCGCCATTCGTATGCTGCCGGTACAGACGGTCGCCGTGTGCGGCTATCTGGAACCGCTGTCTGCCGTTATCTTTTCCGCGCTGCTGCTGCATGAGCAGTTGACCGAAGCGCAGATCGTCGGCGCGGTGCTCATCATCGGCGGAGCGCTGTTCGCAGAGTGTTTCCATCCCCGTGCAGCTGTCGCAAAAAAAGAGGTTTCCTAACAAAACCCAACACATAGCAGGCAAAGCGCCGCACGAATAACGTGCGGCGCTTTGCTGTGTTCTTTGAGGAGAGAGCATAGTGATTGATAAAACACCGGTCATGGATAGGGCCATGACGATGTTGCCGGTTATTTATTCACCGCTGGCGCCGTAGTTAGAAAGGACGCGGGCGGAGGGGTCGTTGACGTCGCAGCCTTCCCATGCCTTGTTGGGCATCCAGAAGTCTACGATCATTTCCGACTGACCCGGATAGTATTTTTCGAAAATTTCACGGTAGAGCAGAGATTCCTTGGTAAAGGGCTGCGCATGGGAAAACTGCTTGCGGCGAGCCTCAAACTGCGCATCGGAATAACACTCCTCGGCAAAGGCCTTCAGGTGATCCACCATGGAGTGCCCCACAGCATCGGAGAAAGCCGCTTTTTCTCGATAAAGGATATCGTGAGGGAGATAATCCCCTTCAAAAGCATGGCGCAGCAAGTACTTTCCCTTGCCATAGATGTTCACTTTCTTGGCGGGGTCAACGGCGAGGACATAGCGGACAAAATCCAGATCGCCGAAGGGTACGCGGGCCTCCAGCGAGTTAACGGAGATACAGCGGTCAGCACGCAGCACATCGTACATATGCAGCTCCCGGACCCGTTTTTCCGCCTCCTTCTGGAACTCCTCCGGTGAGGGAGCAAAGTCCGTATACTTGTATCCGAACAGCTCATCGGAGATCTCACCGGTCAGCAGCACGCGGATATCGGTGTTTTCGTGGATCCATTTGCACATCAGGTACATGCCCATGCTGGCCCGGATGGTGGTAATGTCAAACGTACCCAGCATCTTGATCACGAAATCAAGGGAGTCCAGCACCTGCTCACGGGTCATGATGACCTCGGTGTGGTCACTTCCGATATAGTCGGCCACGACGCGGGCGTATTTCAGGTCGATCGCATCCTCCCGCATACCGATGGCAAAAGTGCGGATGGGCGTTTTGCTCTCCCGTGCGGCAATGGCACAGACGAGAGAGGAGTCCAGACCGCCGGAAAGCAGGAAGCCGACCTTGGCGTCTGCCACAAGGCGCTTTTTCACGCCGGCTACCAGCTTTTCATGGATGTTGGCGCACACGGTCTCCAGATCGTCATAGCAAACCTTGTCCACTTTGGTGATATCATCATAGCAGATGAACTTGCCGTCCTTATAATAATGTCCCGGAGGGAACGGCATGACTTTATCGCACATGCCTACGAGGTTTTTCGCCTCGCTGGCAAATACGATCACGCCTTTCTTGTCGTAGCCGTAATAGAGAGGCCGAATACCGATGGGGTCTCTGGCGGCGATAAACTGCTTGCTTTCGCCGTCAAACAGGATCAGCGCAAATTCCGCATCCAGCAGTTGGAACATCTCCGTGCCGTATTCCCGGTAGAGCGGCAGAAGGATCTCGCAGTCGGAGCCGCTTTGAAAGGTATAGCCTTTCGCCTGCAACTTTGCCTTACACGTTTCATAGCCGTATATTTCGCCGTTGCAGACCACATAACTGCCATCCAGTGCAAAAGGCTGCATCCCTTCCGGCGTAAGCCCCATAATGGAAAGCCGATGGAAACCCAGCAGACCGTGACCGGTATCGACGATACGGCTGTCATCCGGGCCGCGGGAAACGGTTTCCATGAAGCCGTCCGTAAAAGCGGCAATGTCAGTGCAGATGTCACAATAACCCATGATAGAACACATTTTATAACCCTCCGTAATGTGATAAAATGGAATCAGCAATACGATAGGGCGAGCTGCTGTGACCCGCGGTGCCACCTATCTTTTCTACTCAACGACTTCTGTCAAAGCCTTGCCGCGGTAACGGGCGGCAGTATCGGCTCACCTACTGAGGGTCTCCCCTGTTCAGCTCGCAGCTCGTCGGGTGTTCTTCCCATGGGCGTTGCCTGCATGGCTTCCACCGTCCCATGCTCGCTGCTGGTACGTTCCCACGGTACTCTTCCCTGCTCAAACGCTTTTTGCTGTATTCACATGTGGTTATACGGTCAAAATGGGGAATAATGCGTTATTTTACGCCGAACAACAATTCGCCGTAGGTTGGAAACGGCCACATGTCAGCGGCGGTGCAGGTTTCCGCTTCATCGCAGGGAGCGCGGAGCGCCTCCATCTTGGGGATGATCACATCGCGGATCGTGTTGGCTGCCTCCGTCACGTCTTCGATCCTGTGATAGACCGTCAGCGCATTCTCCAGATCCGCTGCCGCGGCGTCGATCCAGTCAACAAGGCCGGACAGTTTCTCGATCAACCGCGTTTCGTACTTGCCGGTCAGCGTGGGAACAACCGCCTTCTTGGCCGCCAGCGCACCTGCCAGTTTTGCCGTATACTCCTCCACAGCAGGCAGGATCTCCTTGCGCACCATATCCACCATGGTCTGTGCCTCGATGTTGACCGTCTTGCGGTAGTTATCCAGCATGATCTCACAGCGGGAACGGATCTCCGCCTCGGACATGACTTTCAGGGAGGTCAGCATGTCCACATTTTTCTTCTCCAGAATACGGGGCAGCGCATCCGGCGTCGTGCGCAGATTCAGCAGACCACGCTGCTCAGTCGCTTCCCTGATCCATGCGTCATCGTAGCCGTTGCCGTTGAAGATAATACGCTTGTGCGTTTTGATGGTCTTTTGGATCAGGTCGTGGAGGGCGGCTTCAAAGTCCTCTGCCTTCTCCAGATAATCAGCGTATTGCCTCAGCGATTCGGCCACCGCGGCGTTCAGCATGATATTGCTGCAAGCAATGGAGTTGGAGGAGCCAAGCATCCGGAACTCAAACTTGTTGCCAGTGAAAGCAAAGGGTGAGGTGCGGTTGCGGTCGGTCGTATCGCGAATGAACTTGGGCAGCACATGGACGCCCAGCTTCATCACGGTTTTTTCCGCGCCGCTGTACGGCTCGTCCTTTTCAATAGCGTCCAGAATGGCAGTCAATTCGTCGCCCAGGAAAATCGACACCACAGCGGGAGGCGCTTCGTTGGCGCCCAGCCGGTGATCGTTGCCGGCGGTAGCCACTGACAGGCGGAGCAGATCCTGATAATCGTCCACCGCCTGAATAACCGCGCACAAAAACAGCAGAAATCGCGCGTTCTGGTACGGCGTTTCACCGGGCGTCAGCAGATTGATACCGGTATCGGTGGCGATGGACCAGTTGTTGTGCTTGCCGGAACCGTTCACCCCGTCGAAGGGTTTTTCATGCAGCAGACACACCAGACCATGTCGGGCTGCCACCTTCTGCATGATTTCCATGGTCAGCTGGTTGTGGTCGGTGGCGATGTTGGTGGTACTGTAAATCGGGGCAAGTTCATGCTGAGCCGGGGCTACCTCATTGTGCTCCGTCTTGGCAAGAATTCCGAGCTGCCACAGTTCCCGATTCAGATCCGCCATGTACTCAGCCACCCGAGGTTTGATGGCGCCGAAATAGTGATCGTCCATCTCCTGCCCTTTGGGCGGCTTTGCGCCAAACAGCGTACGGCCGCAGAAGATCAGGTCCTTACGCTTATCGAACATGGCACGGTCGACCAGGAAGTATTCCTGCTCCGGACCAACGGAGGTACGGACACATTTGACATCCTCGTCGCCGAACAGAGCGATGATCCGCATTGCCTGCTTGTTCAGCGCCTGCATGGAGCGCAGCAGCGGCGTCTTTTTATCCAGCGCCTCTCCGCCGTAGGAGCAGAAGGCGGTGGGGATGCACAACGCCTTATCCTTGATGAACGCATAGGAGGTGGGGTCCCACGCCGTATAGCCGCGGGCCTCAAAGGTCGCGCGCAGGCCGCCGGAGGGGAAGCTGGAGGCATCAGGCTCCCCCTGGATCAGTTCCTTGCCGGAAAACTCCATAATCACACCGCCGTCCGGTGAAGGGGTAATGAAGCTGTCGTGCTTCTCCGCCGTGACCCCGGTCAGGGGTTGGAACCAATGGGTAAAGTGGGTGGCACCATGTTCCACGGCCCAGTCCTTCATAGCGTCCGCTACAGCATTGGCCACTTCATTATTCAGGCTGCCGCCTTCGTCGATCGTCTTTTTCAACGAGGTGTAGACTTCGTAGGGAAGCCTTGCTTTCATGACACGGTCGTCAAAGACCAAACTGCCGAAATAATCCGGTACTGTGCTCATCATGATCCACTCCTTTTCTTATATTTGCATGCAAAAAAGGCGTCAAGGAGACTACCCTCCAAGACGCCTTTGCCTTTGATGGGCGAAATTATATACGCGCTGTTGAAATTTGTCAATCTCCGTTTTACACAATTTTTGCCGTTTCAAAGGCCGACTTTATGATATTGCCGTGTCATTTTCCCAATATATCCCCCAAAGGTGATATAGAATAGGAAAAAGAGGCGGTATCATATCGGGCGGGAATGTTGCAAGGCCTGTTTTTTATAAATAAATCTGGAAAAGACTCAGAATGTGTGGTAAAATAAATACTTCATTAAGGTGAACTGAGAAAGGTGGCGTTCCTATGAATTATTCAAAAGACGAGATCAAGCAGTATGTGGCTGAGGAAGATGTAAAATTCATCCGTATGGCCTTCTGTGATCTGTCCGGAAAGCAAAAAAACCTCTCTATTCATCCGGACGAACTCGACCGCGCATTTGAATATGGTATCGCCTTTGATGCCTCAGCCATTCCTGGTTTTGGCGATGAGGTGCATTCTGACCTGTTCCTGCACCCTGACACCGCCACGCTGTGTGTGCTGCCGTGGCGTCCGGATCACGGGCGGGTCGTGCGCATGTTTTGCACGGTCTCCCGGCCAAACGGAGCGCCTTTTGACGCCGACGTCCGTGAGCTCCTGCGCCAGACTGTGGCAGAGGCGGAGCAGATGGGAATTTCCTTCTCCTTTGGAACGGAAATGGAGTTTTACCTGTTCCACCGCGACGAAGCCGGCGAACCCACAAAACGGCCCTACGATCAGGCAGGCTATATGGACATCGCACCTGATGACAAAGGGGAAAACGTGCGGCGCGAGATCTGCCTGACGCTGGAGCAGATGGGGATCCGTCCTGAGTGCTCTCATCATGAGCAGGGACCGGGCCAAAACGAGATCGACTTTCGCTATTCCGATCCCATGACCGCCGCTGACAACGCCGTGACTTTCCGCACCGTGGTCAACACCGTGGCCATGCGGAATGGGCTTGCGGCAGATTTTTCTCCCAAGCCTCTCAACAGTCAGCCGGGCAACGGTATGCATATCAATATTTCCGCCAAAAGCCGGGACGGCGCGGATGTGATGCCGCAGGTCATTGCGGGAATCCTGACACATATAGCGGAGATGACGGTGTTTTTCAACACCGTAGAGGCCTCCTATCACCGCTTTGGCGGCAGCAAAGCGCCGCGGTATATTTCCTGGTCCAGCGAAAACCGATCGCAGCTGATCCGTATTCCAGCCGCTCAGGGGGAATACCGCCGCGCTGAGCTGCGCTCCCCTGACCCGCTCTGCAACCCTTACCTGGCCTTTGTGCTGCTGATTCGCGCGGGATTGGACGGTATCCGGAAAAACATGACCCTTCCCGAGGCGGCGGATATCAATTTCTTCAGTGCGCCCGACGAAGTAAAGGCCCGCTTCAAAATCCTGCCGGAGTCTTTGACTGAGGCAAAGGCCAAGGCTGCCGCCAGCGCGTTTATTGCCGAAACGCTGCCGCAGGTCATAATTGATCATTATACCAGATAACTTTGTGCAAGGAGGGACGTCTGTGGAAACGACCGAGCGAACATACAGTGTGCTGCTTGTATCCGCTGCAAATAAATTTCGGACGTCCCTGCGGGAACTTCTGCCTGTGGACCGGTACGATCCGCTGTATCATGTAGGCGATGTAGCAAGCGCACGGCGCTGCCTTTTGGAGCGGCAATTTGATATTGTGGTGATCAGTACACCGCTGCCGGACGAGTTCGGTTCACGGCTGGCACTGCATGTGGCGGACACCAGCGGGGCCAGCGTGCTGCTGCTGGTAAAAGCGGAGCATTACCCGGACATTTCGGCACGGCTTTCCCCCCACGGCATCCTGACGCTCCAAAAGCCTACCTCATCGCAAATGCTCCTGCAATCTTTCCAGCTGTTGTGCGGCACCCGCGAACGACTGCGGAAAATGGAGCAGAAAACTGCTTCTATTGAGGAAAAAATGGCCGAGATCCGCCTTGTCAACCGGGCCAAGTGGCTGCTGATACAACAACATGGCATGACGGAAGCGGAAGCCCACCGCTTCATTGAAAAGCAGGCCATGGATCGCTGTGTAAAACGCAAAGTGATCGCAGAGGAGATCATCGGGAAAGGATAAACAGAATTGATGGCAAGGCCCCTGAGACATTGCGCCCAGGGGCCTTTTTCCTTGTTCGGGATCCTCCGTTTTGTAAAGCCCATATAATTTTCTATTATCTGAAAAATTTTTTTCTAACCTGACAAAAAGTCTTGTCAAACTGGTCAAGCTGCGTTAAGATGTATACATATGCCGCTAAGAAATTGCGGCATACCAGCAAATAGATAAAGGAGAGTCATATCACAATGGAACGCATCTTCCACCTGAAGGAAAACGGCACCACCGTCAAGACCGAGATCCTTGCCGGACTGACCACCTTCATGACCATGGCGTACATCATCGCCCTGAACCCTAACCTGCTGACCAATTTTGCCGTAGGCACCCCGCTGTGGAACGGCGTATTTCTGGCCACCTGTATCGCCAGCGCCATCGGCACTGTGTGCATGGCATTTCTGGCCAACAAGCCCTTTGTCATGGCCCCCGGTATGGGACTGAACAGTTTCTTCGCCGTCATTGCCGGAAACATTGCGGCCATGCTGAACACCGATTACACCAGCGCATTTCAGGCGGTGCTGTGCATCATTCTGGTGGAGGGCATTGTATTTATCCTGCTGAGCGTTTTCAATATCCGGGATAAGATCGTCACCGCCATCCCTCTGGGTGTGCGGCTGGGCATCGGCCCCGCCATCGGCCTGATGCTGATGAACATCGGCCTTGGCTCCAATGTGGGGATTTTTGCCGAGGGCAACGGCTACACCAGTCCCTTCTATGTCCTGCGTGATTTCTTTGGCGCTATGACCCCCAGCGTCATTAAAAACAGCATGGGCGCCGAATACAGCACCATGGTGCTGACTGTTGTTACCATGTTTGTCGGCCTGTTCGTTATCATATTGCTGGCCAAGAAGGGCGTTAAGGCCGCTGTTTTGGTGGGTATGCTGGTAGCCTCTGTCATCTATTGGGCCGGCAGCTTTATCTTCCTGGGCGTCAATCCCTTTGCCTCTCTGGCAGGGGCTTCCTTCCTGCCCCCCTTCCGTGATATGGCAGAGACCACCCTGTTCAAGTTTGACTTCACAGACTTCTTCCGCATCGGCTGGTTCACCGCCATCAGCCTGATCATCACCTTCTGCATGATTGATATGTTTGATACCATCGGCACACTGGTGGGTACCGCCTCCCGGGCAGGCATGACGGATCAGGAGGGCAATATGCCCAAGATGAAGGAAGCGCTGCTGTCCGACGCCGTGGGTACCGTGGCCGGCGCCTGCTGCGGTACATCCACCGTCACCACCTTTGTGGAATCCGCCTCTGGCGTTGAGGCCGGCGGCCGCACCGGTCTGACCTCCCTCACCTCCGCCTTTATGTTCCTGGCCTGCATGTTTATCGCGCCGATCGCCGCCATCATTCCCGCTGCCGCCACCTCCTCCGCCCTGATCTATGTGGGTATCCTGATGCTGCAGGGCCTGAAAAACGTGGATTTCAATGATATGGATCAGATCGTTCCCGTGTTCATCATGCTGCTGGCCATGCCCATCTCCGGCTCCATCGGCCACGGCATCGGTTTGGCCATGATCTCCTATACCGTCATCAAGGTGTTCTCCGGCAAGGCCAAGGATGTGTCCGCGCTGACCTATGTCATTACGGCCCTGTTCCTGATCAAGTTCTTTGCTGTTGTGTAACCACCGCATAACGCTGAAAGGCCAGCCCGTCCGGGCTGGCCTTCATCTTGAAAAAGTACCCGCACACGCTTTGCGTATGCGGGTACTGATGCTATTCAGCAAAAATTACTGCATGAAAGTGCCGTCGATCATCTGCTGGATGTAGGCGTTGTACTTCTCCTGCACCTCGGCGGGAACCAAGTCGCTGATCTTGCCAGCAGACAGGGTGCCGTTCTGCAGTGTGCCGTACAGGACCTCGCCGCCGAAAGTACCGGCCTCGACCGCCGCCACTCCTTTATACACGCCTGTACCGGTACAGGTACAGGGCAGTTTCCAATGCCAATCGCTTCATCGGGCCGGCTGGATCAACCGCCAGCAGCATCCATAGCTGCTGGAGCCGGTAGCTCACGGTGTTGTAGTGCAGGTGC